>CAYQEG010000169.1:0-7542 GCA_964416435.1 uncultured Rickettsiales bacterium | reverse complement strand
AAGGGCCCGACATACGCCATGTTGGCCGCTTCAGGCACCCCCGCCGGGACTGAAGGGCCCGACATACGCCATGTTGGCCGCTTCAGGCACCCCCGCCGGGACTGAAGCGCCCGACATACGCCATGTTGGCCGCTTCAGGCACCCCCGCCGGGACTGAAAGGCCCGACATACGCCATGTTGGCCGCTTCAGGCAGGGCTACGCGGACTGAAAGGCCCGACATACGCCATGTTGGCCGCTTCAGGCAGGGCTACGCGGACTGAAGCGCCCGACATACGCCATGTTGGCCGCTCCGGGCAGGTTCAGCGCCGCCCGCACCTCCGCGGCCGTGACCGGGCGCCCGCGTCGCTCATGGCGGCGGTCATCGGTAGATGATGCCTCGGGGAGGCGTCGCGGGCGGGTCGGCCGCCACGATCAGTAGGGCCAGGGGTCCTCGAGGAATGGGTTCCCCTCGTTCGTGCCGTCGGTCGCGCCGTCCTCGCAGGTCAGCTGGGCGGCGAAGGCGCCGGCGTCCTCGTCGAAGCCGTCGACGACGAGGTAGTAGGTGTGTCCGGCGACCGCCTCGAACTCCACCGAGTTGCTGCCCCAGGCGTCGCACCGGGCCGTCATCAGGTCGAGCGCGCCGTCGAGCACGACGACGTCGTGGTTGACGAGGGTCGGCGTGGGATCCACCAGGGCCCACTCGACGATGCCGTCGGACCCCGCGGTCCACTCGTAGATCGCCTCCGGCGCGTCGTAGTTGCCGACGTTGCATGAGTACCCGCTCAGCTGGGCCTGCCAGGTGTCCTCGCTGGTGTCCCCCTCGATGAGCTGACCGCAGGAGGCGTCCTCCTGCGCGCACGGCAGCGGCACCCCGATGGGCCACGGGGTGTGCCCCGACACCAGGTCCGCGGTCAGGTCGATGGTCCCGAAGATCTTCGTGGGCCGGAACTTGTCCAGGATGTTCATGGTCACCTTCGCGCGGCCCACGAGCCCCGCGTTGGCGTCCCACTCGACGCCCGTGCAGCCGGGGTCGGCGGTCACGCGGGTGGCGAGGTCGGCGCTCAGCTCGGGGCCCGCGCTGCCGAAGAAGCGCACGAAGACGCTGAGGCGGAGGTAGACCTGCGCCCGGGCGTTCGCGCTGACCTCGAAGTCGGGCAGGTCGAGGCGCCAGTCCTCGTGGTCCATCGAGTCGACGGTCCAGCCCTCGCCGTGGCGGTATTCCCGCTCGGCGCCCCAGCGGAGCTCCCCGCCGGCGCCGGCGGTGACCGAGGCCTGGCCGGGGGAGTCGAGGCGGTAGCCGATCGACGCCCTCACGCCGACGTCGCCCGCGACCGGCAGCGGCCCCACGGACGTGGCGAACGGCCAGGCGACCTCCCAGACGTCGATGTTCTTCTTGTGCCGCAGGCCGTTGCTGCTCATCAGCAGGGCGGACAGCTCGCCGGAGACCTCCAGGGAGGTGTCGAAGTCGAAGCTCTGCACCCGCCCCTCGGACCAGTGGCCGTCGATGTCGATGAGCGGGGTGATGTCGAGGTCGGCCCGGTTCAGCTTGAAGAGCACGTCGCTGCCGTACACCTCGTCGGCGAAGAGCACGGTGTTGTCGAGGTTGATCAGGCCGCGCTCGCCGTCCTCGCCCAGGCTGAGCTCGAAGCCGCCTTCGACGATCGCCTCGGCGAGCGACGCCTCTTCGGTCCAGGCGGTCACGGAGTAGCCGTCGATCTGCACCGAGACGACGCGCCGCAGGTAGCCGCCGCCCTCGGAGCCGACCACCACGTTGCCGGGCTCGACGCCGCGATCGACGGGGTCGCATGCGTACTCGAAGGTGAGGACCTCGCGGTCGGCGGGCACGTCGACGCTGACCACGCAGGGATCGCCGTCGACGATGACGAGGTCGTCGGCGAGCACGATGCCGTCGCCCTGGTCCCCGCCGCCCCAGGGCAGCTCGGAGGCGGGCTGGGTGTCGACCACGTCGGTCACCGGCGGCTCGTCGGACGTCGCGCAGGCCGCCAGGACGATGGCGGCGGCGCAACAGAAGTGGAGGTTCAGACGATTCATGGAGGCTCCCTGAATCCTCCTATACACGCGTCCCCGCGCAGCTGCACGCGCAACGACCGAGCCGAGCGGTCAGAAGTGTCTGCGCCGACGGAGCCCGCCGAGCGGGAACAGGAGCGGCGAAGCCGCCATCGTGCTCGGGAGCCCGACCCCCGCGCAGCTCGCGCAGCCGTCGCCCACCGCCGGCTCGGCCGGCTCGCCAAGGAAGGCCCCGAACCTGCCATCCCAGGCCGGAGATCAGTCCAGGACGATCCCCAGCACCTCGAACGACGCGATGGACCACAGGTCCAGCGTCTCGATGTGCTCCAATCCGCCTCCCGCCAGCTGCAGAGCCTGCGGGTCGTCGCCCGGCGTGGCGAGCGCCGACTCCAGGGGCGCCCCCTCGGGCCCGCGTGTGTCGGCCTGAACGGGGTACTCGGACACCAGCAAGGTCGCCGTCGCTTTGCTCGCGTCGCACGCCAGGCGGGAGTCGTCCACGCGGACCATGCCCCGGTCGACGAGGAGCCGACGGCTGCCATCGGCCTGCTCGATGACCTCGTAGTACGGCGCCCAGTCGAGCATCGCGAGCTCCTCGAGCTCGGCGGTGCTCGCGAAGTGCAGCGTGATCCAGCCGTGCGGGGCGTCGACGCGCAGGTCGGCGCCCTCGAGCACCGGGCCGACCGGTAGCTCCTGAAGCGCCACCTCCAGGCCGGCGCAGCTCGGCCACGGGGCGCTGAGCCCCACCTCGTACATCAGGGACGGCATGACGCGCTTGGTAGCCCGCAGCTCGGCGGTCTCGCCCAGCCAGTCGTCCAGCGCGTCCGCGTCCTCCAGCCCGGGGAAGGTCGCGCTGAGCTGGGCCACGTCCGCGTCCAGCCCGGCCAGCGAGATCCCTTCGTCCGACAGCCATTCGCTCGAGTTCTTCCAGCCCTCGGCGTACATCCGGCGGGAGCGCTCGGGGTAGCCGAACCGCTCGAGCAGGCTCCGCGGCAGCTCCCGCTGGGTGGCCTGCAGCCAGATCGCCTCGGTGTCCATCACGCGCGGCATCAATCGACACGCGCTCAGGTTGGGGCTCAAGCCGCAGAACCAGCTGACTTCGTCCCCGAGCAGCAGGAGCTCGTTGGCCGGCTCGTAGCCGAGCGGCTGACGCACGCCGCTGTCCGGGTCCAGCAACACCAGGTCCAGGTCGCCTGTCGCCCCGTGCTCGGCCTCGCTCTCGCCGGCGCAGAGCGGCAGGGGGCCGAGGTCGGAAACGAGCAGCACCCGGTCGTCGTGATGCAGCGCGTGGGGCACGTAGTCGTTGCCGGAGTGAGAGTCCAGGGGGGTCAGATCGGCGACGGAGACGTCGACCGAGGTCGACGGGATGGCGTACAGCTGGGAGTTGCCCTCCAGCGTCCGTGTCGACGTGAACAGGATCTCGGAGTCGTCCCGGGACCAGGTCGCGCCGCCGCTCATCTGGATGGGGTTCGGACCGACCGCCGGGCCGTCGGTGTGCCGCACCAGCGATGCGGGCAAGAGTCGGGGGCCGCCGTCGGCGTCCATGTCGATGGAGGCCGAGTAGACCTCCCAGATCGTGCCGGCCGAGCCGCCCTCTTCGGACGCCGAGCCGGTGAAGATCATCCGCGCGCCGTCGTGGCTGAAGCTGGGGTGCCCGACGTAGGTGCAGACATCCTCCTCGGGGTCCGGCCACAGCCCGCCGGGGTCGGCGTCATCGATGTCGAGCTCGGTCACGGTCCAGTGGCCCCCGGTGTCGAGGCTGAGCACGTTGACGCCTTCGCAGTGGCGTCCGGCCTGGGGGACGAGCGTCGGCACCGAGCACTCGCTGACGATCTCGACGTTGGTGATGCTGTGGGGCCGGTTCTTCGAGGTGAACAGGATGTGCGTCCCGTCGGGGTGGAAGTGCGGGTGCCGATCGGCGTAGTGCGGCGGGGAGAAGGGGCGACGCGCCTCGTCGAAGGTCAAGCGACGGGCCGTCCCCTCCACGTCCCACACGTCGGCGATGAGGATGTCGAACTCGCCGCTTCCGCGGTCGCTGCTCCAGGCGACCTGGCCGAAGTGGGAGATGTCGGCGTGGTTGTCGATGGCGGGGTGGTCGGACAGCCGCACCTGGGCGCCGGTCTGCACGTCGAGGGAGTAGATCTCCCAGTTCTCCCAGGGCGCAGCCATGTCGCTGACGAAGCCGACCAGCTCCGGCCCGGCGAAGCGGGCCACACACTGGACGTCGGGAGTGGTGACGAGCCCATCTTCGCAGTCGGGGTCGCCGGCCCAGCCGGCCCACGTCCATCCCACGGCGGGGGTGGGGGTCAGCTCGGCGGTGAACCCCTCCGCGGGGACGAGGTAGGGGCACGGCTCGAACTCGTGGGTGCACGGGTCCTGGTTGGCGCCGGTGACGCTCACGCTGCCCTGCCCGAGGATGGCGACCCAGAGCTGGTCCACCTCCGGCGGCGCCCAGTCGCTGTCCAGCTCGAAGCGCGCCTGGCACGAGCGCGACGGTCCATTCGGACCTCGCCCCCCACGCAGTCTTCGTCCCCTCCGAAGCCGAGGAAGTGCGACCCCGCGCCCGGCAGCGCCACCAGCTGCACGACGGCCCCGGGTCGGATGTCCACTTCGCAATGGCCCTCGCAGACCACGCCGTTCGGTTCCACGACGACGATCCCCTCGCCGCCGCCGAAGGTCTCGACCGTGAGCGTGGGAGGTGCGGGGGGTGGCTGTTCGCAGCCTACGGCGACGAGCGCGGCGCAGGTCAACAGGGCGGTGGCGAACGTGGACGGTCGAAGGTGCGGACGCATCGGGCCCTCCCGGTGGGAGGGATGGCGATGACCCCTCCCCCCTGACGTTGAGGGGGGCGCTCGGGGTGGTCAAGGGACGTTCTAGTCCCCAGAGACTCGCGGGTGGCCCGACACTCAAGGGGCTCGCGACCGGCGCTCACCGCCTGCTCCTCCCAGGACTTGCGACCCGAGCCGGGCGGTCGTGCCGGTCGACCTCCACCACCTGGAGTCCTCCACTGACGAACAAGAGCTGGCCGCAGTCGCCGAGGGCGTCGCGACTCTCGGCGGCGACGAGGTAGCGGATGGAGGGCTCCCGGTCGAGCAGGTCCGAGGGGCAGCCATCCCGGAACAGCGCCTTGCGGTCCTCGATCCGCAGGTGCCACTCCTGGAGCTCCGACCGGCCGGTCGGCACGAACTTCCAGGCGACGAGGGTCGGGCGGTCCAGCAGGCGCTCGAACGACACCCAGCGCCATCGCCGGCTCCCGTCTCGCAGCGCCGGGTCGAGCAGGAACACGTCCACCGGGCCGCTGACATCCACGAGTCGACGCAGACGTCGCGGGAAGGACCCCCTCCGGCGATACGCTGGGTATGGCAGGAAGCCGTGCGCCAGCTGGTGTCGCCGCGCCGCCCGCTCCCCCCCGAAGGCGGCCACCACCGAGTTGTAGGCCAGCTGGTGGCCGGTCGTCCGGGGCACCGCGCCGGCCCCGGCGAGGACGCAGGCGGCGAGCGCCAGCGTGGGAACCGACCGCGCGGGCACGTTGCGCTGGAGGTGTCGCGCCCAGATCGCGAGGGACAACAGCAGCACGAGGCTGGCGGGGCGGAAGAGGTACAGCTTGCCCAGGCGATGCTGCTGGTCGAGCAGCGAGGCGAGCACGGCCAGCCAGAGGTACCCGTAGGCGAGCAGCGCGGCCCTCCCCGCCCGTACCTCCAGCCTGCCCTCCGCCTGCCGGAGGAAGAGGATGGCGACGACGGTGAGGGCGGCGAGGCGCACGACGCCGTGCCCCCCCGACGCGTGGTACCAACCCGACGCCAGCCGCCCGTGAGCGAACGGGGCGACGTGGTGACGGTTGCGCACCACCGAGTAGATCCAGTCGGGGTCGGGCGTGGCCGCCGCCTCGCCCGACTGGTCGAGCCCGATCATCGCGACCAGGGGCCCGACGAGCACCAACCAGGCGGCCGCCAGCCGGCCGCATGAGCGCCACCGGTCGCGGTCCCAGGCGAGGACCGCCAGTGCGATCGCGACGAACCACACGCCGCCCACCAGGAAGTGGCACCACGTCGCGCCGCCGAGCAGGCCGGCGGCGAGGAGCCACCGTCGGTCCGCCGCCGCGCCGAACCCTAGGAGGACCAGGGGGTACGCCAGCGTTTTCGGCTCGAACGACCGGAAGAGCCACTCGCTCGCCAGGATCTGTTCTCCCAGGGCGATGAACGTCAGGACCACCGCGGCCCCGGTCAGCGGCCGCAGCCCGAGCCGACGGAACAGGCCGGCCAGGGCGACGCCGTACAGACCGACAACCGCGCAGCGCCCAAGGAAGTGCGTCCACTCGAACCCGATCAGCGCGATCCCGACGCCCGCGATGCAGTCGAACAGCAGCCGGTGGTTGGAGTCGTCGGCCAGCGCGCTGACGGCGGCGACCTCGTCCGGTCCGAACCGCCGCCACGCCGCGCCGAGGTAGTGCTCCTCGTTCTCCAGCCAGGCGCCCGGCGGCATGCGCAGTAGCAGGACCGCGGCGACGAGCAGCCCGCCGCACGCGCCGCTCCCCCCAGCGGCGCGCGCGGCCAGCCTGGTGCGGACTGCTCCCATGCCACCCCCACACCGTCCTCACTCCACGGGAGCGAGACCGATGACCTGAGCCTAGAGGGGGCAACATTTCTCTCTGTAACAACCAGGTCCTTGGCTCCATCTCGGACCCCGCTGTTCCCCTCGAACAGGGCCGCCGGTTCAACAGGGTGCCGGCGTCGAGAGCTCGCCGACCGAGGAGGCCGACATGTCGAGACCCCCTGCCCCCCTGTCTATCGTCGCCCTGCTGCTCGCCGCGTCCGCCTGCGTCTCCGACCAGGGGCTCGTTGGCATCGACGGCGTCGCTCCACCGACCCGGATCAACGCGATCATCGAGGTGGAGACGGACCACCCGACGGAGCCGCACACGCTGGACTTCGGCGAGGTCTACGCGGGTGAGACTCGAGAGAAGGAGGTCACGATCCGAAACGTCGGTGACGACACCCTGCATGTCCACGAGCTCCTGTTGTCCAGCTCCGCTTCGTTCGAGATCACCAACAACGGGGAGTACAGCCAGTTGCTCGGTCCCGACTCGGCGACGAGCGTTCGGATCGCCTACAGCCCGATCCAGGACGAGCAGATCGAGGGCACGCTGATCGTGGCCAGCAACGACCGGGAGAACCCGGAAGTGGCGGTCCGGCTGCTCGCCGAGGGGCTCGCCCCGGCGGTCGACGTCTCTCCGCCGAGCTTCGACTTCGGCAACATGGAGCTGGGCTGCGTCAACCAGGTCGAGATCACGGTCTCCAACGTCGGTCGGGCGCCGCTCGAGGTGTTCGAGATCTACTTCGATGACCTGGCCGGCAGCGGTGAGCTGACGCTCGCCAACAGCAACCCGGCCGCCTTCGTGCTCAACCCGACCGAAGCGACCACCGTGGTGGTGCACTACACCCCGGTCGACGTCGAGCCCGACTCCGGCATCCTGCACGTGCTGTCGACTACCACCTCGGCGTGGCGACGACGGACGTGAGCGACAACGGCCAGCTCCA
>CAYQEG010000168.1:0-17585 GCA_964416435.1 uncultured Rickettsiales bacterium | reverse complement strand
CTGCGACGATGACTGCGACGACGACGATCCGCTCCTCAACGGGGTCGACGGCGACGGCGACGGCGTCGACTCCTGCTCTGGCGACTGCGACGACGGGACTCCTGCCGTCTCTCCCTTCGCCCCCGACCCCTGGGGGGACGCAATCGACACCAACTGCGACGGGCTGGACGGCTCGGACCTGGACGGTGACGGGTACGCCGGCGACGCCTTCCCGTTCGACGTCGCCAACCCCTCCTGGGATTGCGACGACACGGACTCGGAGGTCCACCGCGACGACGCCGACGGCGACGGGATGGACGCCTGCGAGGGGGACTGCGACGACGACGACGCGACGGTGCACCCCGACCTGTGGGACCCGCCGGGCCCCCCGGACAGCAACTGCGACGGCTTCTTGACGACCTCGTTGACCGGCGCTTTCGCGTCCTTCGAGGGGGTCGGCGCGCCGGACTCCGCCGGGGAGTCGGGGGGCGGCGCCCGCCCCGGGGGTGGCGCCGGCCGCGCGGGCCGCCGCGGGGGGGCCCCCGGGCCCGCCCCCCGGGGGGCCGCCGCGGGCAAGAGCTACCTGCTGCTCGCTGCGGATCTCGGGGCGGGGGGCGAGGGCTCGCTGGCGGACGCCCACGCGAGCTTCCAGGGGGAGGCCGAGGGGGACCGCAGCGGCGCCTCCGTGGCCGCCGCCGACCTGGACGGCGATGGGCTCGGGGACGTGATCGTCGGGGCCTGGGACTCGGGCGCCGCCGCCTCCCAGGGGGGGCGCGTGTACGTCTTCTTCGGCGCGGGGCTGGCGGCCGGCGGCGGACTCGACCTGGCCGACGCGGACGTGATCGTCACGGGCCTGGTCGAGAACGAGAAGGCGGGCGCGGGGGTCGCCAGCGCGGGGGACGTCGACGCGGATGGGCTCGACGATCTGCTGATCTCGGCCCCCGGCTACGCGGGCGGCGGAGACGGCGCGGCGCTGCTGTTCTACGGGTCGACCGTCGCCGCCGGCGGCGCCGTTGACCCGGTCGAGGCCGACGTGGTGCTGCTGGCCGGAGCGACCGGAGACCCGCCCGTCGGATAGGCCGGAGACGTCGACGGTGACGGCCTGGGCGACGTGTTCGCCCGGTTCGGCCAGCACCCCGGCGCCGTCGCAGTCGTGTTCGGGGCGACGCTCGCGCTGCAGGACGAGGTCGACCTCGAGGCCGCGGACGTCGTCCTGTCCGACCTGGTGACGCACGACGAGATCGGTCTGCATGGGCTCGGGGATCTCGACGGTGACGGGCTGGACGAGCTGCTGGTCGGGGATCCGCGGTACGACGGTTCGGGGAACCGGACCGGTCGAGTGCTGCTCTACGGTGGAGACGACCTCGCCGGAGGCGGCGCCCTGGCGCCGACCGACGCCGACTTGACCATCCTGGGGACGGAGCCGTACGCCTTCTTCGGAGCCGCCCTGGCCGGCCTCGGGGACGTGGATGGAGACGGGCTGCCGGACTTCGCCGTCGGAGCCCACGACTGGCCCACGTTCGGCCAGACCTTCTACTTCTCCGGCTCCTCCGCCGCGGCGGGGGGAGTGATGTCGGTCTTCTCGGCGGACGCGGCGTTCGAAGGCTTCTACGGCCGCTACTTCAGCGCGGGGTGGTCCGTCGCGGGTCCGGGCGACGTCGACGGCGACGGCCTCGGCGACCTGTGGATCGGGGCGGAGAACAACCCCGGCGGCGCGATCCTCGTGCTCAGCCCCTGGTGACGCTGGGACGGCCCGCCCGTCGCCGCCATCGACGCTCATGGCGTCATCGCGGAGGCTCCCTAGCATCGGGACATGGGCCACCACACACCGCTACGAGAGATGACCCCTCCGCAGGCTCGTCGGACGTTCACCGGGATCGCCGAGCGCGCCCGCCGCAAGCGACCCCGCAGCCCCGCCGACATCGCGTTCATGAACGACGTCATCTACGGGGTGGAGCAGATCTTCCTGCGGGAGATCCGGGAGCGGCAGGCGCGCATCCCCGACCTGGACACCGGCGAGCTCGGCTACACCGCCGTCTGGGGTGGTGAGCTGACCCCCGGCTGCCGACATTGCGTCGAGCATGGGCTGCACGGCATCCGCTCGGCGAGCTCCTGCAACCTGCGGTGCGAGTTCTGCTTCTACGCCAGCTCCCACGACAGCATCACGCCCATCGGCGGCGACCACTTCGGCATCGGCAAGCACTTCGTGACCGAGCGCGACGTGAAGCTGATGGTCAGCAAGGCGCAGCGCGGGCCGAACCCGATCCAGGCGATGACGTGGGTCTGGTTCGAGCCCTTCGTCGAGTTCGACAAGCACCCCGCCCTCATCGAGTGGATCCACCAGCAGGGCATCCACCAGCACATGTACACCAACGGCACCCTGTGCACGCCCGATCAGCTGCGGGTGCTCGCGGAGGCGGGGCTGAACGAGCTGCGCTTCAACCTCGCGGCGACGAAGTGCTCGGACAAGGTCATCGAGACGATGCGGATCGCCCGTGACCTCTTCGAGTGGGTCTGCGTCGAGTCGCCGATGCTGCCCGAGTACTTCGAGCGCTTCGTCAAGAAGCGCAAGCAGATCCTCGCGACCGGCGTCACCCACATCCATTGCGCCGAGCTGCACCTGAGCAAGGACAACGTCGCCGCCTACAAGGACCACGAGCTGTACCGCTACGGGAAGTGGTACGTCTCGCCGATGTTCAGCCGGCGGCTGACCTACGACCTGATGGACCTCGCCGCGCAGGAGGGGTGGCAGGACGTGGTCCTGCACGACTGCAGCAACGAGGTGAAGTTCTTGCGCGGCGCCTCCCGCGAGCACTTCGGGATGATCGAGTTCAACAAGGAGCTCGATGGGCTGCCGCTCGGCTGGTACGCCCGGGCGCTGCGCAAGTACGACTTCCAGAGCCTGGAGCTGGCGACCGCTTGAGGGCGAGGGCGGCCGGCACCCGATGCGCTCCGGCCGGCAGCTTCAGCCGCGACGTCGGCGCCGGCATCCGAGCAGGAGCGCGATCCCGAGGGTCGACCCGCCGGCCGCCCCGTCGACCGCCAGGCAGCCACACCCGCTGACCCTGGACGAGCCGCGGTCGTCCCCCTCGCCGGCGTCCCCCTGCACCCCGGCGTCGTCGTCGTCCCCCGCCTCGGGCGGCGGGGGCGCGGCGAAGGCGACCGGGACCGGGTCGAAGATCCACGTCTCGTCGTACGGCGGGGCGTCCACCGGGACCTCGAACTCGGCCAGGGTGTAGTCCGTGCCGAGGATCGTCAGGACGACCGAAGGGTAGAGCAGGAAGGTGATGTCGATCGCCAGGGAGGCGGCCAGCGTGGCCTCGCCCTCCAGGTCGAGCAGCGGGTCCGCGGCCAGGGGCGCCTGCCCGCCGTACTCCGTCAGCACCGCCTCGCCCTGGTCGAACGCGTCCAGGGTCATCGAGTCACCCACCAGCTCGGCGTGCACGTGCCCACCGATCTCGATGTGCAGCTGGCCCGACGCGACCACCAGGTCGACGCCGATCGGCACGTCCGCGAGCGTCTCCCGGGGCAGGTCGGCGTCGATGACCACGGGCCGCTCCGGGTGGCCCGGCAGCAGGTAGGGCGTGAACACCACGCTCTCGAAGATCCCGTACAGGAAGGGGTCCATCAGGTCCCCGTCCCACTCGTAGCCGGCGATGTCGAAGCGCACCTGGGCCTGCACATCGAGCCCGGCGTCGATCGTGAACTCGCCCCCGTCCGCCGCGCCCTCGACCGAGAACGCCGACTCCTCCCAGGAGAACAGCGCGTCGCCGTCCATGGACACCGACACCGTGTTGCCGGCGTGGGCGATCATGCGCACCTGGATCGGCGAGCCGGCGGGCAGCCAGTCGGAGTCGTAGTCGAAGTCGTCGACCCCCAGCACCTGCTCCTCACGCTCGCACAGCAGAGGCGAGACCTCCTGGGCGCCGGCGGCCGGAGTGGCGAGGAGCGCGGGGACAAGCAGCGGGGCGAGCATCGGCCTCATGGACCCCAGGCTACCCCGAGACCCGCCTCCCCCGCCGTGCGCCGCGTGGCCTGCCGATCGCGGACGCAGCCCGGGCTCAGCCGTTGTTGGCGATGGAGACCGCGCCGCCCACCCCGCCGCCGGCCTGGATCGCGGCGAGGAGCGCCTCGACGTCGGCGGTCGGCAGGCTGGAGTTCCACGTGACCACGAAGTCCCCGTCGATCCGGGTCAGCGCGGTCAGGCCCGCGACGTCGGTGAGCGCGAAGTTGTTGGTGAGGTAGAGGCCGCCCTCGATCGTGTGCAGGGCAGGGAGCCACGACAGGCCCGTGAGCGAGCCGTTCCAGTCGACGACGAAGTCCCCACCGACGACCTCGAGCGAGGCCAGCCCATCGACCAGCGACACGCCGCTGTTGCTCAAGACCAGGCTGCCGACGACCACCTCGAGCGAGCCGAAGCCGCCGATCCCGTAGCTGCCGCTCGTCCAGTCGATGACCAGGTGCTCGCCGACCGTGTGGAGCGCGCCGAAGCCGTCGAGGGAGGCGAACCCGTTGTTGCTGTCCAGCAGGAGGCTGCCGCCGATCTGCTCCAGGGCCTCGAACCCCGACAGGCTCGCCAGCTGGTTCCACTCCATGGAGATCGTCCCGCCGACCTCCTCCAGCGACGCGAACGCGCCGTCCAGCGCGCCGAAGCCGCTGTTGTTGTAGAGAACCAGGTCGCCGCCGACCGCCTGCAGCGTATCGAGGCCGCTCAGGTCGTTCAGCCAGCCGGTCCACTCGATGACCAGCCCCTCGCCGATCGTCTGCAGCCCCGACAGGCCGGCCAGGCTCGTCAGCGCAGGCGTCCAGTCGCCGATGACCACGCTGCCGCCGACCGCGCACAGGCACTCCAGGCCGGCCAGGTCGGTGTGCTCGCCGCCGTAGATGAACAGGCTCCCTTCGACCGACGTGAAGCCGTCGTCGCAGAACGCCGTCAAGTCGTCGCCCATGGCGGGTACGAAGTCGCCCTCGTACTCGGGTCCTACGCAGACCGGGTCCGGCGGGGTCGCGTCGTCGTCGTCTGTCGCGTCGTCGTCGTCCGTCGCGTCGTCGTCGTCTGTCGCGTCGTCGTCGTCCGTCGCGTCGTCGTCGTCCGTGGCGTCGTCATCGTCCGTCGCGTCGTCGTCGTCGTCGCCGGTGACGTCGTCGTCATCGGTGATGTCGTCGTCGTCCACCAGGGTCCCGCTGTCGAAGCAGCCGACGCACAGGAGGAGGAGGAACAACCGGGCGCGGCGGAGCGAGGGACCCATGGCGCGCATCCTACAGCCCCCTCCCGGAGCGACTGCCCCGGACAGTCCGACACGCGTGCGAGGTGACGCGACCCTCAAGTCCGCTCCTCGGGCTCGGCGGCCCAGCGTAAGGTGACCTCCGTGAGGCGGTCGATCCTGGTCCTGCTCGGCGTCCTGCTGCTCGTGCCCACGGCGTGGGCGGCGCCGGACGAGTTCGATGACAGCTGGACCGAGGAGATCGTCGCCGGCGGCATCACCTGGCTGCACCGGGAGTTCGACGACCTCGCGGGCGGCTGGCAGCGCATCGACGTGCTGGTGGTCGACCCCTGGCGGGAGGACCTGGAGATCCGCCCCGCCTGGAACGGCAACGGGAGCTGCGCCCCGGTCTCCCAGACGGCCCAGGCCCACGACGCGCTGGTGGCGGTCAACGCGGGCTACTTCGGCGGTCCCTGCGAGCACGTCGGTGAGCTGCAGATCGCCCAGGAGGTGCTCGCGCCGCAGTCCTGGGAGAACGCCGCCGGTCGGACGTCGATGGGCTGGACCCCCTACCAGGGCTTCCGGTTCGAGACCGTGGCGCCGGGCGAGCACATGGACGGCGTGTGGCACGCCCTGGGGGCCGGCCCCCGCCTGATCCGGGACGGCGAGGTGGCGCAGGAGGCGCTGTCCGGCTTCGAGGGGTTCTCCCACGGCGGGCAGAAGCACCCCCGCACCGCGGTCGCGATCACCCACGGCGGGCTGATGCTCCTGGTGACGATCGACGGTCGCACCGGTCCGCTCGGCATGACGTTCGCGGAGGAGGCGGAGTTCCTGATCGGGCTCGGCGTCGTCGACGCGATGAACCTGGACGGCGGCGGCAGCACGACGATGTGGCTGGACGGGACCGGCGTCGTCAACGTGCCGAGCGACGGCTACGAGCGCCACGTGCACTCGATCCTCGCCGTGGTGCCGACCGACGGGGCGCCGGTCGCGGACACGAAGATCGGCGACCGCGCGGTCACCCTGGGGGAGACGACGGACCTCGACGGCACCGCCTCGGACGACCCGGACAACGACCCCCTGACCTGGCACTGGCGGCTCGCCGAGCGACCGGCCGGCTCGGTCAAGTCGCTGACCACCGGCAGCGTCCCGGTGGTCCCGTTCACCCCCGACGTCGAGGGGCAGTACTACGTCGAGCTGTGGGTCGACGACGGGATGCACGTCAGCAACGTGCACGGTGTCACCATCAACGCCAACGAGGCGACGGTCAGCGAGGACATCGACGACTCGGATGCTTCGCCCGGCGGGGGCAGCGGCCTCTGCTCGGCCGCCGGCGGATCGGGCGGACTGTGGGTGCTCGCGGGCTTGCTCCTGGTGCGACGCGGCCGCTGTTCGAGGAGGCGGACGAGCCACGGATAGCGGATGGAGCGGATGAGCAGATGGGTGTAGGACATCCGCTCATCCGCTGAATCCGCTATCCGCGGCCAACGTACCGCTCGTCCACTACAATCCGCCGGCCATGCCTCCATTCAAGAAGATCCTCATCGCCAACCGAGGCGAGATCGCGGTCCGCGTCATGCGGGGCTGCCGCGAGCTCGGCATCGTGCCCGTCGCCGTCTACAGCGAGGCCGATCGGGACGCCATGCACGTGCGGCACGCCTTCGAGGCGTACTGCATCGGGCCGGCCCCGTCGTCCGAGTCCTACCTGCGGGGGGACAAGATCATCGAGGTCGCCCTCGCCTGCGGGGCCGAGGCGATCCACCCCGGCTACGGCTTCCTGGCCGAGAACGCCGCCTTCGCGCGCGCCGTCGAGGCGGCCGGCCTGACCTGGATCGGGGCGCCCCCCGCCGCCATGGAGGTGATGGGGGACAAGGTGACCTCCCGGCGCGCCATGCAGGCCGCCGGCGTGCCGGTCGTGCCCGGCACCAGCGACCCGATCGACGACGACGACGAGGCGCTCCGGATCGCCGAGGAGATCGGCTTCCCGGTGATGCTCAAGGCGTCCGCCGGCGGCGGCGGCAAGGGCATGCGCAAGGTCGACGACGAGGGCGGGTTCACGTCCGCCCTCCGGGGGGCCCGGAGCGAAGCGCGGTCCGCGTTCGGCGACGACCGCGTCTACATCGAGAAGTTCATCTCCGACCCGCGCCACGTCGAGGTCCAGGTCTTCAGCGACGCGCACGGCAACCACCTGCACCTGTTCGAGCGCGACTGCTCCATCCAGCGTCGCCACCAGAAGCTGGTCGAGGAGACGCCCTGCCCGGTGCTCTCCGAGGAGACGCGCGCGGCGATGACCGCCGTCGCCACGAAGGCCGCCGCGGCGGTCGACTACCTCGGCGCCGGCACCGTCGAGTTCCTCTACGACAGCAGCGACGCCTCCTTCTACTTCCTGGAGATGAACACCCGCCTCCAGGTGGAGCACCCCATCACCGAGCTGGTCACCGGGGTGGACCTCGTGCACGCCCAGATCGCCGTCGCGGCGGGGGCGCCGGCGCCGTTCACCCAGGAGCAGCTGGTGCAGCGGGGGCACGCCATCGAGGTGCGGATCTGCGCGGAGGACCCGTCCCGAGGGTTCGTGCCGAGCCCCGGTCGCATCGAGGCGGTCGCGATCCCGCAGGGCCCCTGGGTGCGCGTCGATGGCGCGATGTACCCCGGGTACGAGGTGTCGGTGTACTACGACCCCCTGCTCGCCAAGCTCGTCGTCTGGGGGGCCGACCGGGCCGCCGCCATCGCGCGGATGAAGCGCGCGCTGCGCGAGCTGCGGGTCACCGGCATCCGCACCAACATCCCCTTCTTCGTGCAGGTGATGCGCCACGACGCCTTCTGCAGCGGGGTCTACGACACCGGCTACATCGGCCGCTACCTCGGCGACGAGCTCAAGCTCGGGGAGGGCCGTCACGAGGACATCGCGGCGATCGCGGCGGTGCTCGCCACCTGGTTCGACGAGCGCGCTCGCCAGCCGTCGCACGGCTCGTCGGCCGCGGCGGGCGGTGCGTCCCCATGGACCATGTCCGGGCGACTGCGCCGGCTGGGGAGGGCCTGAGCCATGGCCTGGGACATCACCATCGGTGGGACGACCCGCAGCGTGGAGCTGAAGGAGCTGGGCGACGGGAAGTACGCGGTGACGCTCGACGGCGAGCCCGTCGAGGTCGACGCGCACTTCGTCGAGCCCGGCGTGCTGCACCTGATCCGGGACGGCGAGGCCTTCGAGGTCGACGTGCGCAAGACCGACAAGGGGCGTGACGTCACCCTGTACGGCACCGTCTACGAAGCGACGGTCATCGACGAGCGGCGCAAGGCGCTGGCCGCCCTGGGGGGCGCGGGGGCCGGCGGCGGGGGCGAGGTCATCAGCACGTCGATGCCGGGCAAGGTCGTCACCGTGCTCGTCGCCGAGGGGGACGTCGTCGAGGCGGGCCACGGCATCGTCGTCGTCGAGGCGATGAAGATGGAGAACGAGCTGAAGTGCAGCGGCCCCGGCGTCGTGCGCACCGTGCACGTCGCGGCGGGCGAGGCGGTCGAAGGGGGCGCGCCCCTGGTGACCCTCGCGGCCCTGGAGAGCGAAGCATGAGCGACATCCGAAAGCAGGTCGCTGAGCAGCTGGAGCTGTGGGAGTCGGACGTCCTGGAGCCGGCCAAGGCCCGCTTCCCGCTGCGCCGGGAGCGGTTCGAGACGAGCACCGGCGCCGCGGTGCCCGACCTCCTGGCGCCGGGCGCCGAGGGGGTGCCGTCGGTCGACGCCTACAGCGAGCGCCTGGGATTCCCCGGCCGCTATCCGTTCACCCGCGGGGTGCAGCCGACCATGTACCGCGGCCGCCTCTGGACGATGCGGCAGTACGCCGGGTTCGGCACCGCCGAGCAGAGCAACGAGCGCTACCGCTACCTCCTGGGGGCGGGCCAGACCGGCCTGTCTGTCGCCTTCGACCTGCCGACCCAGATGGGCTACGACAGCGACGCCGAGGCGGCCCTCGGGGAGGTCGGCCGGGTCGGCGTCGCCATCGACTCGATCGAGGACATGGCGGTCCTGCTCGACCAGATCCCGCTGGGCAAGGTCAGCACGTCGATGACGATCAACGCGACCGCGCCGATCCTGCTGGCGCTGTACGTCGCGGTGGGTCGTCAGCAGGGGGTGCCGGCGAGCGCGCTGCGCGGCACCGTGCAGAACGACATCCTCAAGGAGTACATGGCGCGCGGGACCTACATCTACCCACCGCGCCCGTCGATGCGGCTGGTGACGGACCTGTTCGCCTGGTGCGCCGCCGAGGTGCCGCGCTGGAACACGATCTCGATCAGCGGCTACCACGTGCGCGAGGCGGGCTGCACGGCCGTGCAGGAGGTCGCCTTCACCCTCGCCGACGGCATCGCCTACGTCGACGCGGCGATCGCGGCGGGGCTGGATGTGGACGCGTTCGCGCCGCGCCTGTCCTTCTTCTTCAACGTGCACAACAACTTCCTGGAGGAGGTCGCCAAGTTCCGCGCCGCCCGACGGCTGTGGGCCCGCACGATGAAGGAGCGGTTCGGGGCGAAGTCGCCCAAGTCGCTGATGCTGCGGTTCCACACCCAGACCGCGGGCAGCACCCTGACCGCCCAGCAGCCCGACAACAACGTGGTGCGGGTCGCCATCCAGGCGCTCGCGTCGGTGCTCGGGGGGACCCAGAGCCTGCACACCAACAGCCGGGACGAGGCGTTGTCTCTCCCGACCCAGGACTCGGTCCGGATCGCGCTGCGCACCCAGCAGATCATCGCGGCCGAGACCGGCGTCGCCGACTGGGTCGACCCGTTCGCGGGCTCGTACGCGGTCGAGTACCTGACCGACCAGATCGAGGCCGAGGCGGCGGAGTACATCCGCCACATCGACGGCCTGGGCGGCATGGTCAGCGCCATCGAGCAGGGCTATCCCCAGCGGGAGATCCAGGACGCGGCGTACCGCACCCAGCGCTCCATCGAGCGGGGCGAGCTCGAGGTCGTCGGCGTCAACGTGCACCAGGTCGAGCACGAGCCGGTCCCGGAGACCCTGAAGCTGGATCCCGAGCTCGAGGCCCGCCAGGTCGCCCGGACCCGGGCGCTGCGCGCGGGCCGCTCGGCCGACGCCGCCGCCGCGGCGCTCGACGCGGTGCTCCGCGCGGCCGAGGGCACGGACAACCTGCTCCCGCTGATCGTCGACGCCGTCGAGGCGCGCTGCACCCTGGGGGAGATCAGCGACGTGCTGCGGGGCGTGTTCGGCGTGCACCGGGAGACCGTGGTCCTTTGACCGCGCTGCTCGATCACCGCGTCGTCAGCGAGCGGTACTTCTTCCCCCGCCACGCCCCCCTGGCCGATCCGTTCGTCGTCTCGGTGCCGGGCGCGGACCTCCATTGCTGGCACGTGCCGGCCCCCGCCGGGGCGCCGACCCTGGTGCATTTCCACGGCAACGGCGAGGTGGTCGCCGACTACCTCGGTGACTTCGGGCCGGCGTTCTTGGAGCGGGGATGGGGCGTCCTGTTCGCCGAGTTCCGGGGCTACGGCGGCAGCACCGGCACGCCCGCGATGGTCGGCATGTTGGACGACGCCGTCGCGATCTTCGACGCGGCCGGCCTCGACCCCGCCCGCGCCGTCGTCTACGGCCGCTCGGTGGGCTCGATGTACGCCCTGCACCTGGCCGCCGCCCGGCCGGTGCGCGCCCTGGTCCTGGAGTCCGGCATCGCCGCCCCCCTGGAGCGGATCCTCCTGCGGGCCCGCCCCGCCGAGCTCGGCGCCAGCCTGGCGGAGCTGCAGGGCGAGGCGGCGGAGCACTTCGACCACCGGCGAAAGCTCGAGGGCTTCGAGGGCGCGGTGTTGATCCTCCACACCGTCCACGACCACATCGTCGGCTTCGGCCACGCGCAGCGCCTGGCCGACTGGTCGGGCGGAGAGCTCGTGCCGCTGCGGCCCGGCGACCACAACACGATCCTCGCCTATCACGGCGGGACCATCGTGCAGCGAGTGCTCGACCTGGCGTGAGCGTCGGTTCGCCGGTGGCTCCTTTGATTCACGGTTCGCTCGGCCCGGAGCGTTCTGGGGGGGTGAAGGGTGCTGATGCACCGAGGGGAACCAGGCGGGACTGCATGAAGCGCGACTCCCAGCTCCGCCTTCCGGTCGGGCCCACGATTGGCGTGGGCCTCGACGGGGTTCACCGTACGCGCGCCGGAGCTGGGGTCAGCCGATGGGTCGAAGCAATGTCGCGGCGGCCAGCGTGACCGACATCACGCCCCTGGCCGCACCGCCGACGGCCGACGACGACCTCGTCGCGGACTGGCTCGCGGGAGACGACGACGCCTTCTGCGCCCTCGTGGACCGGTACGGCCCCCCCGTGCACGGCTTCCTCCGTCGGCTCCTCGGGGACCCGGCCCGCGCCGAGGACGCCTGGTCCGAGACCTTCCTGCGCATCGTGCGCTCCCGGGAGCAGTACCGGCCCAACGGCCAGTTCCGCGCCTGGGTCTACACGGTGGCTCGTCGCTGCGCGATCGACGAGCAGCGCAAGGTGGGGCGGTGGAGCCGGCTGACCTCCCGCTTCCGCCAGCTCTCGACGACCCCCGCGCGGGTCGGACCCGAGTCGGGGCTCATGGCCCGGCGACGGTCCGAACGCCTCGACGCCGCCCTCGCCCAGCTGTCCGACGCGCACCACACCATCGTGCTCCTCGCCTATCGCCAGGGGCTGACCACCACCGAAGTCGGCGAAATCGTCGGGTTGACCAGTGAGCAGGTCCAGAGCCGGCTCGCGTACGCCCGACGACTCCTCAAGCAGCACCTCGACATGGAGGACCGCGATGTCTGATTCCCACCCCGGAACACCGGCTGACGGTGTCGGTGAGCTCGAGCTCGCCGCACACCTCACCGCCGAGCCCGACCCGCCGAGCCCCCGGACCGGGCAGGAGCTGCTGGCCCTCGCAGACCGGCCGCCGGCCGCCCGCCGCCCGATCGCTCCCTTCGTCGCCGTCGCTGCCGCCCTCGCCCTCGCTGTCCTCGGCGCCGTCCTCTACTCGTCCGACGGCGCGGACTCCGATCGCCTCACCATGCGGGGGGTGGGCGCCGTTGCCCCCGAGCTCGAGCTGCGGTGGTTGATCGACGGGTCCGAGACGGCGCCGGCGCCGGACCGGGCGGTCGCCCCCACCGAGCAGGTCGTGTTCGCCGCCCGCAGCTCCGCTCCGGGCTTCCTGTGCGTCGAAGAGCAGACGGCCGCCGGTGGCTGGGGCCGCGTCCTGCCTCCCGAGGGCGAGCGCTGGACGGTCGAGCCCGGCGACAGCCTCCCCCGCCGAGGAGACACCGTGCTCGCCTTCAGGACGGATGACGGTCCGGGCCATCGCCTCTATCGTCTGCTCCTGGATCCCGACAACGAGGACTGCCGGCGAGCGACCGCGAGCGACGAGGTGAGCATCGAGTGGCTGCCCTGACCCCGGACGTCGAAGCGCGCTGCGCCGCCCCCTGGCGGGCGCTCGTGCCGATGGTGTTGGCGCTCCTGGTGCTCGGCGGCTGCGCCCACCGATCGGGGGCGACGCTCGACCCCAAGGGCGTGCGGGACGCCGTCAGCACCGCCGAGGAGCTGTCCCGGGCGCTCGATCCCCGATCGATCGCGGTCGTGGTCGGGGTCGACGCCTACCGGCACCCGGCCTTCCCCGACCTGCGCTTCGCCGCCGACGACGCCGAGGCGATGGCCGAGCTGTTGCTCAGCCCCGAGGGCGGCGGCTTCGACCGGGTGGTCGTGCTCACCGAGCAGGCCGACCGGGAGACGGTGCTCCGCGAGCTGCGCAACGCCGCCGCCGACCTGCTGCCCGACGACGTCTTCCTCTTCTACTTCTCCGGACACGGCACCCTGCAGCCGGCGTCGGACGAGGTCGGCCGGCTGTTCCTGTTGCCGTCCGACGCGAACCCCGCCGACCTGGAGTCGACCGCCCTCGAGCTCCTGGCCGTGCGCGAGTTCTTCTCCGGCCTGCCGGCCGAGCGGAAGGCGCTGATCGTCGACGCCTGCTTCCATGGCGAGGGCAAGTCGGTGCTGGACCCCAGCGCCGCCGCCAGCCTGGATGCGCTCGTCGCCAACACCGATCAGAGCAGCCTGCGGGGGCTCGGCGCCGGTGAGGCCCACCTGTTCGCGTCGACCCTGGGGCGGCCGGCGTTCGAGGACGCCGAGCTGGGGCACGGCGTCTACACCCACTACCTCCTGCAGGCGATGACCTGGGCGCGGGCGGCCGCCGACCTGGACGGGGACAGCCTGCTGACCGCCTGGGAGGCGCACGACTTCGCCCGCAGCCGCACCGCCGAGCACACCGGCGGCCAGCAGATCGCCGAGGCGTCCTTCCGGGTCGTCGGGGGCAACGACCTGCTGATGGCCGGGGACCCGGCCGCGCGGTCCACCCGCGAGCGCGCGCTCCTGTTCCACTACGGCGGCTCCAGCGGCCTGTTCGCCGGCAGCACCCTGGTGGTCGACGGCGCGGCGAAGGGGGTCTTCCCCGGCACGTTCGCGATCGAGCCGGGTCGGCACCACGTCGAGGTCCGCGACCCCGACGGCAAGCTGACCGTCGACGGCTACGCGGAGCTCTCGGCCGGCCAGTCGGTGCCCGCGCGCGACCTCGGCGTGCTCGTGCGGGAGGACCGGGTCGTGCAGTCCTTCCGAGCCGGAGTCGGCGGCGGACCGGCGGCGTGGGGCCCGCTGTGGGGCGACGGCTTCGTGGCGCTGGAGCTGTGGACGGCGCTCCGGGTCCCGCGCGGCAAGGCCAAGGGGCTCTTCGGCGCGATCACGCTGGGGGCCGCCGTCTCGCCGACCCGGCGGGACCTGGACCGGCTCACGCGGCAGGGTCGCGGCACCTTCTGGTTCGCGGGTGAGCTCGGCTACGGCGCGGACTATCGGCGCTTGCGGCTGCGCGGCTCGTGGCAGGTCCGGGGCACGCTGCTGCCGGTCGCGCGGTTCCCCGGCGAGGACCACCCCCTGCTGCCCGAGGAGACCGGCTGGTTCTTCGCCAGCACCGGCCCGTCGGTGCACGTCGGGGTCATCCTCGATCGACGCGCGTCGCTCGTCGCGGTGGGCACGCTGCAGCTCACCCGCCTCGACCCCCAGGGCACCGGAACCCCCACCGTGCTGCCGTTCGGCTCGATGACGGTCGGCCTGGAGTTCGGGTTCTGACCATTCGAGCCGGTCTCGCCGGAGCCCTCGCGCTGCTGACCCTCGCGGCGACGCCACCCGACGCGACGGCGCAGGAGGGGGGCCCCGACGCGTCCGGCCATCGTTACTTCCCGACCACCTACGACTTCATCGCGGGCACCGACGTCGGCGAGCAGCTGTCCTACGACGGCGACGGTCGGGCCGAGGTCGAGCTCCCCTGGGCGTTCCCCTGGTACGGCGACAGCTACTCCACCCTGCACGTGAGCGCGGTCGGCGCGCTGCGCTTCGGCGACCCGGCCGACGTCGCGGCGGACAACACCTGCCTGGCCGACGAGGCGGCCGAGCCGGACATCGCGGCGCTCTGGGACGACTTCGACCCGGGCTCGGGCGGCGCCACCTTCGCGTGGCACGACGCCGAGGCCGACCGCTTCATCGTCTCCTGGGACGGGGTGCGCCGCGGGTCGGGCTCGGGCGCAGCGTCCTTCCAGGTCCACCTGATCGAGGGAGGCGAGGTGGAGCTGCACTTCGAGGACCTGACGATCGGGGGCGGACACAGCTACGGGGGGGACGCCACCGTCGGGTTCCAGGACGCCGCCGGAGGCACCCAGTCCCTCGGCAACTCGCTGCTCGTGTCGTGTAACGACGACGACGTGATCAGCGAGAGCCTCGGCCTGGTGTTCTCCAGCTGCGTCGATGGCGACGGTGACGGTGAGCGCGACGAGGCCTGCGGGGGGTTGGACTGCGACGACGGGGACCCCGCCCGGTTCCCCGGCAACGACGAGCTGTGCGACGGCGTGGACAACAACTGCGACGGCGTCGTGCCGTCCGACGAGGTCGACGGCGACGGCGACGGCTGGCCCCTGTGCGACGACTGCGCGGACGACGACGCGAGCACCCACCCCGAAGCGCTGGAGCAATGCAACGGGGTGGACGACGACTGCGACGGCGCCGTCGGCAGCGAGCAGGGCACGCCCGAGGCTCAGGACTCGAACTGGGCGGGCGCCCGGCTGCGCGGCACCAAGTGGCGCATCGACGAGTCGATCGAGCTGAGCCGGCTGTCGGTCCTGCTGAACGGCTCCCAGAGCCAGACGCTCACGTTCCTCGTCTACGAGTCCGAGACCGAGGAAGGCCCGTTCGAGCGCATCGCGGGGGTGCTCGACACGGTCGAGACGAGCGACCTCGGGTGGCACGAGAGCCCCCCGCTGGGGCTTCGGCTGGAGGGGGGGCGCTACTACGTCACCGCCGTCTCCTGGCTGTCGTCTGCCGGCTACTTCTGGGCGACGCCCGAGGACCTGCCGATGGCGACCCCCCACGGGGCCATGCTCGGCGGCGTCGCCCTGGACTCGGTGTGGTCCCCGCCCGCCTCGCTCGGCGGCACCCCCAACGAGGTCCTGTACTCCTTCCGGCACACCTTCTCGGACGAAGTGGACGAGGACGGCGACGGCAGCCTGCGCTGCGACGACTGTGACGACGACGACCCGGACCGGGCCCCGCACTTCGCGGAGGTCTGCGACGGCATCGACAACGACTGTGACCCCGGCACCGACGAGGTCGCCGACGCCGACGCCGACGGCTCGTCGCTGTGCGACGGGGACTGCGACGACGCGGACCCCGGGCGGCACCCCGACGCGACGGAGCAATGCGACGGGGTCGACCACGACTGCGACGGCCTGGTCGACCTCGACGATCCCGACTGCGAGCCCGGCAGCGACGACGATGACGCGGTCGACGACGACGACTCCGGGTCGGGCGACGACGATGACACGACCGCTCTCCAGGACGACGGCTGCCAGTGGGAGTGCGACGGCGCGGGGGTTCGGTTCGGCGCGCGGGCGATCGGCCAGGGCGCGACCTCCCTGAGCTGCCTGTTCGTGCTCGCGGCGGTGCGGCGGCGGCGGCCCGAACGCACGGAGTGCTCCTCGTGAAGAACCTCCGCCACTTTTCCCGGCCTGCGCGTCCCGGGCCGTTCTCAACCTGAACGGGCTTCCCCGGCAGCCGGGTGAGCTCGTCGTCCTTTGCTCCAACCCAGGAAGCTCGATGCCCCGCCCCCTGCTGCTGCTCCGCTCCCTCCTCCTGCTCGCGCTCCCGGGGTCTCTCCTCCTGCCGGCGTCAGCGTTCGCCCAGGACGCCGACGGCGACGGCTACACCGAGCCCGGCGGCGACTGTGACGACGGCGACGCTGGTGTCTACCCCGGCGCCGAGGCCTGCACCGGTGTCGACGACGACTGCGATGATGACGTCGACGAGCCCGGCGCGAGCCCGTTCCATTGCGGCTCGTCCCCCCTGATGGTCACCCCGTCGGTGGACGAGAGCGCGACCGGGGCCGTCATCGTGCACGTCGAGAAGTTCCTCGATGAGGTGGACCTGTCCGACTACACGGTGTGGACGGACGCCCAGGTCGGCGCGGGCGCCCCGGGCAGCGCCACCCAGGCCAACGTGCAGTCGATCCTGGTGCGCAACTGGCAGGGCTCGGAGGCCAACCAGATCGTCGCCGGTGTCGAGATGAGCTTCCCGGCCGGGGTCAGCACCCTGGGCTGGATCGTCGACTTCGAGACCCCCGGCGACCTCGTCCGGGAGCTGGACGAGGAGTTCTCCGTCACCGGCGGGGACCTGAGCATCGACGGCTACGGCACCGGCTTCGAGAGCCTGAGCAGCGACTACGCGTGGACGGCGTTCCAGGACGCGGGCTTCCACAGCAGCGCCGGGGGCGGGGGCAGCGACGAAGCGCGCCTGCTCGTCACCTACGACCCGGCCGCCTTCTCCGGCGACGTCACCTTCACGGTCGACCTGTCGACCGGCACGATGCAGGGCCTCGTCTCCTGCGACTCCACGGTGGCGGGCACGACCAACTTCACCTTGACCCTGGCCAACGCCGATCCCGACCTGCAGGACAGCGACGGCGACGGAGAGACCGGGTGTGAGGGCGACTGCGACGACGCCAACGCCGCCGTCAACACGTCGGGCGTCGAGGTCTGCGACGCCATCGACCAGGACTGCGACGGCGACCTGCTCGAGGGCTTCGTCGACACGGACGGCGACGGCGAGGCGGACTGCACCGACCCCGACGACGACGGCGACGGTGAGGACGACGCCACGGACTGCGAGCCCCTGGACGGGGGCATCTACGCGGGCGCCCCCGAGGACTGCGACGACATCGACTCGGACTGCGACGGCTCCCTGGTCGACGGCTTCGACGACACCGACGGGGACGGCGTACCCGACTGCGTGGACGACACCCCCGAGGGGGACGACGACGACGCGACGGACGACGACGACGCGACGGACGACGACGACGCG
>CAYQEG010000167.1:0-17634 GCA_964416435.1 uncultured Rickettsiales bacterium | reverse complement strand
TGTCGTCGTCGTCGGGCGCGATGTCGTCGTCGTCGGGCGCGATGTCGTCGTCGTCGGGCGCGATGTCGTCGTCGTCCGTGGCGTCGTCGTCGTCCCCGGAGGCCGGGGTGACGGACAGGTCGAACTCGTAGTCGTTGCCCACCGGGGCGTCGCCGTCGGCGTACAGCTGCACCCGCAGCGCGTAGACGCCGCCGGTCGCCGCGGTCGCCGGGCCGAGGTACTCGTCGTCGGAGGAGGAGACGCCGCTGGCGATGACCGCCCCCGCGGGGTCGTACAGCGCCGCGTCGACGTCGCCGCCGGCGTTGGAGAAGAGGACGTCGATCGTGATGTCGTCGCCGGCCGAGGCGGAGAACGAGAACCAGTCGTCGTTGTCGGGGCAGACCACGAGGCCGCCCATCCCGGTGGTCACGAACGTCGCGCCCCCCTGGGTGTCGTTGGGCTCCTCGCCATCGTCGAAGCAGGCGTCCGAGGCGTCGTCGTCGTCCGGGCCGATGTCGTCGTCGTCGGCGACGTCGTCGTCGTCCGCCGCGTCGTCGTCGTCCGCCGCGTCGTCGTCGTCGTCCGTCGCGTCGTCGTCGTCGACCACGAGATCGTCGTCGTCCGCCGCGTCGTCGTCGTCGGCGCCGTCGTCGTCGTCGACATCGACGCCATTCTGACCCGGCAATCCAACGGCACACCCGGCCAGGAGGCCCAGGGCGGCCAGCAGGGTGATGAGCTGTCGAGTCACGTCGTCTCCTTCCGAGCCCGATCGGGGGTTTAGCACCCTCGCGCGCGCACGGTTGTTGAGGACCTTTGGAGGGCCGTCGAGCCCGCCCGGGCCGCCCTGTAATGGGGCGTAATTCTGATCCGCCGCTCCGCGCCCCACCTTCGACGCAGGACGGAGGACGGAATGCAGGCTCTCGACGACATCGCCGCCATCAACCCGCTCAACTCGGCGCGGCGAGGCTGAACCGGAGCGTCCGGGGGGACCGGGGGGGGGGCTCCGGGCGGGCTCCGGGGGGGGACGACGGCCGGTCGGGGATCCGAAGCGCGGGCCCGGCCGGCCGGGTCGTTCAGCCGCTTCGATGCACGGTGACGCGCCCGGTGCCCAGCCGGACCTGGGGCCCGGGGCGGCGCTCGACCAGCTGCCCCGGGTCGGCGATGCCAGCCTCCGCGAGCTGCCTGCGCCCGCGGTGGATGTGCACGTTGACGACGTTGGGGTCGATGCCGAGCATGTCGGCGAGGTCGTCGGAGTAGACCCAGCCGTGCTCATCGGGGCCGACGTCTCCGGCCTCCGCGTCGGCGAGGCGTCGGCGGGCGAGGGTCAGCAGGGTGTAGTGGTGGGAGCGAGCGCCCAGCGTCTCGACCCGCGGCCCCATCCGGACGAGGCACTCGCACCGCTCCTCGTCGCGGCTGACCCGGAACTCGAGCTCGGCGTCGACCAGCCGGACCGGCCCGCCGGCCCCCACCGAGGTGGACGGGAGGGCGAGCGAGCCCTCGGGCGGCTCCAGCGAGGTGACCGTCCAGCCTCGGCCTTCGCCGCCGAACCGCAGGACGCCGCCGTCGCCCAGCTCCTCGTCCATGCCGGGCACGAGCCGTCGGCCGTCCAGCGTGGTGCCGTTGGTGCTGCCCAGGTCGCGGACGAGCCAGGACAGGCCGTTCCAGCGCACCATGGCGTGCTGTCCGGAGACTCCGCCGTGCTGCAGGACGAGGTCACAGCCGGGCGCGCGGCCGACGACGCACCGGCGAGGCACGTCGAAGGCGTCGCCGCCGGCCCTGGGCTTCAGCGTAGCCACGGGCGCATCGTACCCGGCGGTGGTAGATCGTTGCGGCACCGGGAGCCGCCATGGACAAACAGACCGAGCGCCTGATCGAACACGTCCGCGAGTCCGTCATCGGCTCGGACCAGGTGCTGGACGGGCCGTACGGCCCCCGGCGGGTCACGTACGCCGACTACACCGCGTCGGGGCGTTCCCTCACGTTCATCGAGGACTTCCTGCGCAACGAGGTGATGCCGCTGTACGCGAACACGCACACCGAGACGAGCGGCACGGGGCTGCAGACGACGCGGTTCCGGGAGGAGGCGCGCCAGATCATCCTCGACGCGTGCGGCGCCTCGGCCGACGACGTCCTGATCTTCACGGGCTCGGGCGCCACGGGGGCGATCAACAAGCTGGTCGACTGCCTCAGCCTGCGCATCCCGGCGAACCTGGACGAGCGCTACGGGCTGAGCGAGCAGATCCCCGCGGACGAGCGCCCGGTGGTGTTCATCGGCCCCTACGAGCACCACAGCAACGAGCTCCCCTGGCGAGAGTCGATCGCGGACGTGGTGACGATCGACGAGGACGCCGACGGGCGGGTCGACGCCGCGCACCTGGGGCGCGAGCTGAGCCGGTACGCCGACCGGCCGCTCAAGATCGGCAGCTTCTCGGCCGCGAGCAACGTGACCGGCATCGGCTCGGACACGTCCGCCATCGCGATCCTCCTGCACAAGCACGGGGCGCTGTCGTTCTGGGACTTCGCCGCGGCGGGGCCGTACGTCGAGATCGAGATGAACATGACGGCCGACGGTCCTGACGGGCACCTCGCCTACAAGGACGCGATCTTCCTGTCGCCTCACAAGTTCATCGGCGGGCCGGGCACGCCGGGGCTGCTCATCGCCAAGCGGGAGCTGTTCAGCAACGCGGTCCCGGCGGCGCCGGGCGGCGGCACGGTCGCCTACGTCAACCCGGTCGGGCACCGCTACCTCGCGGACCCGGTGCACCGGGAGGAGGGGGGCACGCCGGCCATCCTGGAGTCGATCCGGGCGGGGCTGGTGTTCCAGCTCAAGGAGGCGGTCGGCTGGCAGAGCATCCGGGAGCGCGAAGAGGCGTTCATCCGGCGCGCGATCGACTCCTGGTCGGCGAACCCCAACATCCGGGTGCTCGGCAACCCGAAGGCGTGGCGGCTGTCGATCGTGTCCTTCATGGTGCTGCACGGGCAGCGATTCCTGCACCACAACTTCGTGGTGGCGCTGCTCAACGACCTGTTCGGCATCCAGGCCCGCGGCGGCTGCTCGTGCGCCGGGCCCTACGGCCACCGGCTGCTGGGGATCGACCTGACGCGCAGCCACGCGTTCGAGCGCGAGATCGTGCGCGGCTGCGAGGGGGTCAAGCCGGGCTGGGCGCGGGTCAACTTCAACTACTTCATCAGCGAGGAGGTGTTCGACTTCATCGTCGAGGCGGTGCACCTGCTGGCGAACGAGGGGTGGAAGCTGCTGCCGGACTACCGCTTCTGCCCGGACACGGGCATGTGGCGACATCGCGGCGGCCAGCCCGACCCACGGATGCGGCTGGGCGACCTGGGCTATCGGTCGGGGCGGCTGGAGTATCCGGCGCGCCGCCACACGGCGCCGGAGTGGGTGCTCCCCGACTACCTGGCCGAAGCGCGACGGGTGCTCGACGAGGCCGACGAGCGCCTGCGCGGGCAGCTCGCCGACCCGTCCCTGAACTCGGACTTCGAGGCGCTCCGCTGGTTCCCCCTCCCCTCGGAGATCGCGGCGGAGCTCCGGGGCGAAGCGTCGGTGAGCGACAGCCGGGCGCCCCTCCCGCAGCTCTGATCGCGGGGGGCCGGGAACTCCTCTTGACCCCCCGCGCACGCGACTGATAGAAGCCCGCCGCCTCTGGGAGAGGGGGCACCGGGAGCTTCGATGAACGACCGCCTCATCCGCCTGTTCGGCCTGGCCGCAGTCCTGCTCATCTCAGCCTGTACGGCGCCGTCGGCGGACGACGACGACGACGACGAGGACGAGAACCCGCTCCCTGCGTTCGTCGACGACTGCTTCGACGAGCTCAACGACACGATCGACGACCCCGCCGGGATCGTCGCGGAGAACCGCTGGGAGCAGACCGGCGTTCGCCTGTGCGACGACGGCGCGGACATCGACTACTACCGGGTGGACGTGCCGGCCGGGAAGTGGCTCACGGTCCGCATCGACATCGACGGCGACGGGGCCGGCAACGACGACCTCGACCTGATCGAGGTCGACTCCGAGGACGAGGTGTTCCAGCAGAGCGCCAGCAGCCAGCCCTACGAGCGGCTCGGTTGGTACAACCCGACGGACGCCCCGTCGACCAAGATCCTGCGGGTCGAGGGCTACAACGGCGCCGGCTCGGACTACGACATCCTCGTCCGGGTCGCGACCTGGCACTACGGCGGCCGCGACTGCGACGAGGCCTACGAGGACGAAGACCCGAACGACGACGACGGCCCCTGCAACCGCATCATGCAGTTCCCCCAGGCGAACGACCCGTACGGCGAGGAGGAGGGCTACCTCGCCTACCACCAGCCGCACTACAGCAACCTGCGGCGGGAGGTCGCCTACCTGGTCCAGTGGGCCTCGGCCGAGGTCAAGAAGCAATGGCCCGACGCGGACACCCTGGGGCTGTTCGACATGTCGGAGGACGACGGTGACACGCCGGGCCGCATGGTCGGCCAGCTGCGGCACCCCGAGGGCACCCACGTCGGCGGCAACGACATCGACGTCAGCTACTACTACAACAACGGCAACTCCCTGGCCGGCTACGCCTGCAGCAACCACGACGCCTACTTCTGCAACGGCCCGGCGGACCTGCTCGACGTCGAGAAGTCGACCTACTTCCTCGCGATGCTGATGAGCTCCCCCAACGTGCGCGTCATCGGCGTCGACCCCGCCGTCGCCGACGAGGTCATCCCGATGGCCTACGAGCTGGAGGAGGACGGCCTCATCGACTCCTCGACCCGCAGCAAGCTGACCTACAGCCACCTCGCCTACGGCGACGGCTGGCCCTTCCACCACCACCACCTGCACTTCTCGTGGCTGTGGGAGGAGGGCTACGAGGGCCGCGAAGCCCCCGCTGAGGGCTGCATGACGGAGACCGGCTCCCTCGAGCTCGGCGCCCTGCACCAGGCTCCCTGAACGGACCCGGCGGCCCGCCCCCCCGCGGCTACTCGCCGCGACGCTTGATCTTCAGCTCCGGCCAGCGGCGGGTGGCCCACAGGTAGGTCCCGGTCGCGGCCACCACGATGCCGACCATCGTCGCCCAGCGGATGGGCGGCATGTCCGCCCAACCGTATCGGTAGAAGCTGTCTGTCACGAAACAGATCAGGATCGAATGGGGGATCATCGCGGGGAACGCCATCGCGAACTGCCGCAGCTTGATCGGGGAGACCCCCGCGACGATGTTCAGGACGAAGCTCGGGGCGTAGATCAGCCGCAGGAAGAACAGCAGCGACGTGCCCCGCTCCGCCACCTGCTCGCGGACCCCCGGGAAGCGCTCGAGCACCAGCCACTCGGCCGTGCTCCGGAAGACGTAGCGGGCCACCAGGAACTGGACCGTGCAGCCGAGGGACGCACCCACGACCGCGAGCAGCCCGCCGCCGAGCCACCCGAACATCATCCCCCCGGCGATCGTCGGCAGCAGCGCCTGGCTGAGCAGCACCTGCATCATGATCCAGATGCCCAGGTAGGCGAGGACGGCCAGGACCCCCAGGTCATCGACCCGGGTCTGCAGCCCCTGGCGGTCGGCCAGCAGCTCGATGATCCCCGACTCCTTCAGCCAGCCAGCCGCCACCGCGAAGACCACCAGCACCGCCCCCAGGCGCAGCACCAGCCCCTTGCGGGATCGCTGCCTGGGCTTCGGCCCCGGCCCGGGGGGCGTCACGTCCGGGGGCGTCGGCTCGGTCACGCCGCACCGTCGGCGTGGCCGAGGAAGTCGAGCAGGCGGGGGTTGAGCTCCTCGAAGCACTGGCCGAGCACGCCGTGCCCGGCGTCCGCCAGCTCCAGGAGGCGCGACCCCTCGATGGTGGCGTGCAGTCGGTCGCTGTGGCCCGGCTTGATGAGCACGTCCCGACCGGCCCGCACGACGAGCACCGGCAGGTCCGCCAGCCCGGCGAGGCGATCCCGCGCGTCGTGCCCCACCACGGCGCGGAACTGCGCCCGCAGGGTGCCTCCCTCCGCCGGCGTCGAGCCGAACACGTCACCGATCCGGGCCTCCAGCTCGGCCCGCTGGCCCCGGACGTACTCCGGCGGATGCAGCAGCGACGTCAGCGCCCAGCGCGTCCACTTCTTCGCCCCGAGGCTCGCGCCGACGGCCCGGTTCAGCCACAGGAAGCAGCCCTTGGCGGTCGGCAGCGTCGGCCCCAGCCCCCCGCCCGCGTGGGTAGCGATCAGGGTCAGACTCCGCACCCGGTCCCGCCAGCCCAGCGCCGCCTCCTGCACCACCATGCCGCCCATCGAGATGCCGACGAGGTGGGCCTGGTCCCAGCCCAGGTGATCGAGCACCGCGACGGCGTCCTCCGCCATCGTCCGCGTGCTCAGCTTCGTGGTGATCGGGCCGCTGTCGCCCATGCCGCGGTTGTCGTACCAGGCGACCCGGTGGTGGGCGCGGAGCGCCTCCACCTGCAACCTCCACGCAGCCCGTCGAGCCCCCATGCCCATCACGAGCAGGACCGGCGTGCCGGCGTCGCCGGCGGTCTCGACGCCCAGCCAGCTGGCGCCGCCTTCGACCTCGACGCGCCTCACGCGACCACCGGCGTCAGCTCGAACAGCGACCGGGCGTTGCCGCTGAGCATGCGGTGGAGGACCTCGTCCGAGTGGCGGCGAGCGCCCAGCTTGTGCAGCTCCCGGTCCCACGCGTACGGCAGGTTGGGGAAGTCGGTGCCGTACAGCAGGCGGTCGGGCCGCGCGTCGACCAGGCGCCAGGCCTCGGGGATGTCGAAGTAGTCGGCCAGCATCATCGTGGTGTCGAGCCACAGGTTGTCGTGCCGCTCCAGGAGCCGCTCGTAGGCGTCGAACTCGTCGGCCCCGAGGTGGGGCACGCAGAGCTTGAGCCCGGGGTGGTCCCGGAGCACCCGCTCGGTCCGATCGGCCGAGCAGATCTCGCGCGGATCGCACCGGTAGGCCGGGCTCGCCGGCTCCCGACCGCAATGCATGACCAGCGGGACGTCGTGGGTGACGCAGGCCTCGTACACCTCCGTCATCGACGCGTCGTCGACCGCGAAGCACTGGACGTGACAGTGCAGCTTGACCCCGGCCAGACCCGCCGCGAACGCCTCGTCGAGGATGCCCGCTGCGTCGACCTCTCCGGGGAACACCGTCGCCAGCCCCGTGACCCGCGGCTGGTCGGCGACCAGGTCGGCCATCCACCGGTTCATCGAGCGGGACAGGCCCGGCTTGTGGGCGTAGTGCAGGGCGACGATCTGCTCGAGCCCGCGGGACAGCAGGAAGTCGATGATGGCCTGCGCCTGCAGCCGATACCGCACCGGCCAGCCGTGCTCCTCGAACCAGCGCCACAGCGCGGCGAACACGGCGGGCGGGAAGAGGTGCACGTGGGCGTCGATGAGGGGACGCAGCGACGCCGGCACCTCGACGCCCTCCGGATCCCCCAGCGCGGGCAGCGGACCGCCGCCCAGCATCCCGTCGCGCGGGACGCGGCCGACCGTCGCGCAGCAGGGCTGCAGACCTGGAGAGTGGAGTTGCACGGCGTCGCACGATAGCGGCGCCGCACCCCCGCCGCAGGCTCGGGCCGAGACTACTGCGGCCCGGCGATCCGAATGTCCCCCGCGCCGGTCTGCAGCGTCACGGTCGCGGTCGCCCCCGCGCCCAGCTCGCCGGTGGCCTGGCCGCCCACGTTGGTGCCCGAGAACGGCACCCCCTCGATGAGCACCGAGCCCGAGTCCGTCGACGCCGTGAGCAGCGCGTCGGTCTCGGCCGGCACGAACAGGGAGATCGGCCCCTCGCCCAGCGCCACCGCGACGTCGTCGCCCGCCTCCACGGTGGTCTCGATCGAGATCTCCGACAGCGAGGAGGAGACGTCCAGGCTGCCCGCCAGGCCGGCGCCGGTGACGAAGCCGGTGGTCGTCACGACGGCGCCGCCGGCGGTCATCCCGTCCAGGGTCACGTCCCCCTCGCCCGACTCGATGTTCCAGGACGCACCCGCGGGCGCGGCGATGTCGAGATCGGCCCAGAACTCCGAGCTCGCGACGGCGACGTTGACGCTCACCGACGAGCCCTCCCCCGCCACCGTCACCTCGACGTCATCCGCCTCGGCCGCTCCCTCCGCGGAGTGCAGCGTCCACGACACCACGACGGCGTCGGCCGCCCCCGCGCTCAGGCTGACCGGCCCGTCGGGGTTGCGGATCGTGAGCGCGACGTCGGAGCTCGCGTCGACGACCTGCTGGCCGGTGGCGCCGACGCAGCCACTCAGGGCCAGGAGGAGGAGGGCGGACAGCGGGCGAGACAGGTTCATGGGAGTTCGACTCCGAGGTCGGCGAGCTGGCGCTCGGCCTGGGGGGCCCATCCCCGGTTGGCGGCCGGGCTGGCGGGGCTGGGGTGGAGCACCTGGCCGACCCGCAGGCCCAGGGGGCCGGCGACCTGGTCGGCCTTCTTGCGGGCGAAGCCGCCGACGCCGATCACGAGGCCGGGGCGGAGCTCGGCGAGCAGCGCCGTCAGCGCCGCGTCGCAGATCGCGAACAGCGGCTGCCGTTCGGCCTTCGGCAGCTTCTCGGGGATGCGGTTGCGGCCGGACTCCTCCATGAAGCTCAGCGGGCAGTAGTTCAGCACCGCGAACCGCTCGAAGAACGCCTCGGGGGTGCCGAACCGCTCCGCCGCCCAGCCCCACAGCCGTCGCCCGCTCACCTCGCTGCGCGGGCAGGCCGCCCCCCGGACCGGGCGCTTGGGGTGCTCCTTCCGGGGCGCCTCCACGGTGACGTCGATGCCCATCCAGTCCCGAACGGCGGCGACCTCGCCGAACGGCACCCCCGTCTGGGCCATGCCCCAGGGGCCGGGGTTCATCCCCACGAACACCGCCTCCTTCGGCGGGCCCGCGACGAACCGGGTCAGGTACTCGACGTGGGGCGCTCGGGCGTAGCGCAGGGGGTTGTAGACATGGGTGACGGGCGCGGCGAACGACAGCGCGTCGCAGCCCTCACTCAGCTCCTCGGTGATCTCGAGCATCCGCACGACGGCGAGCCTACCTCGCCCGGCCCGCCGACGCGCCCGCGCAGGTTCCCCCCGACGCCAAGAGGTCGACCCCCCGACCACCGTCCGGGTCGGCCACCGAGGTCGCCCGGCTCCACCCCGCGCCGAGGCAGGTCGGCGCCGGCGCCCCCGCCGCCACCAGCACGACGTCCAGCGGCCCGGGGTGCTCCCACCGCCCCTCCTGGCCGCACACCGCGCCACCGGCGCGCTCCGCCCCGGCCGCCTCGTCCAGCAGCGCGCGGTAGCGCACCCACTCCAGGTCGCCCTCGGCGCCGATCAGGGGGCGCTCGGCGACCGCCCCGACGCCCCGCGCGTCGCAGCCCCGGACCGCCTCCCAGACGGCGTCCCGCAGGTCGCCCCGCCGAGCCGGCGTCTCGTCCCGCCGGGCCCAGCCGCGACCCTCGACCGACGAGGAGACCGACAGGCCCCGCGCCGACGTCGGCGGGAAGTCGTCACGCTCCGGCTGCAGCAGCGACACCTCGGCGTTCCAGGGGGCCGGGCCGCCGAAGTGCAGGTCCAGCGCCACGGCGGCGGCGACGGCGAGCACGCCCCCCCCCAGGGCGCGTCGCCGCCCCGGCGGCAGCGAGGCCCAGCCGAGGGTCGCCGCGATCAGCAGCGCCGGCAGGCCCGGGAGCACGAACCGGTCGTCCAGCACCGGCATCACGAGCAACAGGAACGCCCCGTGGCCGAGCACCGCGACGACGACCAGGGGGCCTCCGATCCCCGGGCCGCGCAGCCAGGCCCCCAGGCCGATGAGCAGCGCCAGGGCGAGGAGCGGCGAGAGCACCGCCGTCGCCGTACGCAGCGGATAGAAGGCCAGGTCCGCTCCCCTCAGTCGCCCGACCCGCTCGGCCACCCCGGAGACGGCCGAGCCCAGCACGCCGGCGGCGCCGTCGGCCTGGCCCTCGACCGACGTGCCGACGGTGAACGCGACGAACCCCATGCGCTCGAAGCTGTTGTCTCCGGCCCGGCCCGCCAGGAAGCCGGCGCACAGCGTCCCCGCGACGGCCAGGGCGAGGCTCGCGGCCACGAGCCGACGGCGCCGCTCCTCCGGCCCGGAGGAGCGCCACCCGCACAGCATGATCCCGATCAACAACGGTGGAGCGAACGCCACCACCGCCCACTTGGTGAGCGCCGAGCAAGCGAGCAGAACACCGGCCCCCAACCCGGCCCGCCAGGGGCGACGTCCCCCGTGTACAGCGAGGACCGCGAGGGCGGCCCAGAGCAGCGCGATCATGGGCAGGTCGTAGTAGTACCGGGTCGCGAACCCGTGGAACCCGGGGACCAACAGGATCGCGGCGGCGACGGGGGCGCCGTAGCCGGTTCGCCCGGAGAGGCTCGCGGCGACGATGCCGACCGAAATCGCGAGCACAGAGAGCCACCCGAGCTGGCTGATCGTCGCGATCTGCTCCGAGTGCCCTGCCAGAGCCCCGATCGGGATACTGAAGAGGTGCAAGAAAGGCGGAAAGGAGGCGTCAGCTCCCCTCAGAAGACCGACTGGATCCAGCCAACCGGATCCTCGGACATGCATCAGGGTGGCGAGTCGCGCGGAGTGCTCGATGTACTCCGCTCCATCGGCCCCGTAGGGCTGCGTGCCATCGCGGAGGATCCGGGCCGCTGCGACGACCCCGATGAAGGCGCCCGTGCCGACCGCGGTCAGGCGCCAGGAGCGTTCCGTCCGAGGCTCCTCTTCGGGGTGCTCTTGCATCGCCGCCGATGTTGACACAAACGGCCGCTATGGCCGCCAACCCCCACCGCCACATGGGGGATTCCCTCATCACCCGGTCGGGATGATCAGGGTAATGGTAGGCGTCCCTCAAGATCCTTGACGCGCGTAAGGGGCCAGCTTCAGATGGCAATTGCTACATGAGGGCGAGGAGTACATGCGCACACCGAATTTCGACGTTTTCTTGGCTGCACTGGGGCTCTCGCTCCTGCTTTCGGCCTCCCAGTGCCTGCCGACGGACGACGATGACGACATCGTCCTCGACGACGACGACGCAGCCGACGACGACGACGCGGCGGACGACGACGACGTCACCCCGCCCCCGGACACCGTCATCTCCGGCGAGGTCATCGTCGTGGACCGGGCGACCGGCCTGGAGCTGAACTCCGAGGACTACAACGCCCGGGCCAACGGCATCGTGCTGTACGTCCTGGCCGACGGAAACGACCTGTCGGAGATCTTCACGAAGGTCACGATGGACCAGCCGGGGCCGTACGAGGTCACGCTCGAAGGCTACGTCGGCCCGTTCGACGTGGTCGCCGTGGCGGACGACAACCACAACGCCTTCATCGACAGCGGTGACACGGTCCGCCACCACGCGTTCAACCCCCTCGCCGCGGCCGGCGACGACCTCGAGGGCGTCAACGTCGTCATCGACCTCGCCCCCGAGCCGGGCGGCGGCGGCGGCGGCGGCGGTGGCTGCGACGCGACCACCATCACCGGCAACGTGGTGCTCGACGGCCTGCCCGACGGGCCGGTCGGCGTGACGACCAACTCCGCCGGCCTGGCCAGCGGCCCCTGGCACGAGCGCATCTACGCCGGCGCCGGAGCCTTCGAGATCGCCGAGTGCGACGCTCGCGGCGCGACCGACCTGCTCGGTTACCTCGACGCGGACGGCAACGGCTTCTTCGAGCCCAGCGACCCGGTCGGCGACGCGAACATCAACCCGGTGCAGCTCGGCCTCGGCGACGTGGGCGGCGCGACCATCACGATCCCCAACGAGACCGTCTCGGCGCCCCAGCCGCCGGCCTTCGTCGGCCTCACCGGCGAGGTCCAGATGGCCTCGTTCACCACCGGCGACGTCCTGGTCTTCGCGACGCACCTGACGTTCGACGGCTACGTCTTCAGCCAGGCCACCCTGGCCGCTCCCGGCCCGTTCGGTCTGCTCGCTCCGGCCAACACCGAAGGCGTGCTCATCTGGGCCGCTCACGACGAGGACGGCGACGGCCTGGTCGACCCCGGGGTCGACCCGAGCGACTCCGCCGGCCCGCTGGACAGCGGAAACGGCGTCGCCGGCCTGCTGCTCGACCTGGACGGCCCGGCGGCCCCCGCCGGCGTCGACGGCACCATCGACTACAGCGGCCCGGTGGCCACCGGGGACGTGCTCTACATCGGCCTGTTCGACACGCCCAGCTTCGACCCCTCGACCGGGGCGCCGCTGGACCTGCTCGACTTCCCGAACCCCAACTTCCCGGTGGACTACAGCTTCTCCACCCTGTCGGGCACCTACTGGATCGGCTCGTACCTGGACGTCGGCGGCGACAGCCCCGGCGGCGCGGGTCCCGGCGATCCGACCGGCAACTTCGGCCCCGCCCTCCTCCCCCCGGGCGGCAACGTGACGGTAGACGGCGAACTGAACTGAGCGAATTCGGCGCCGATGTGCGGCGCCACGGAGAGACCATGACCGACCTGACCACCCTGCTCCGGCACCTGCTCCTGGCCCTCGCCATGAGCAGCCTCCTGACGGCGTCCCAGTGCTTCCCGACGGACGACGACGACGACGACGCGGCCGACGACGACGACGCGGCCGACGACGACGACGACGACGACGACGACGACGTCACCCCTCCGCCGGACACGGTGATCTCGGGTGAGGTGATCGCGGTCGATCGTGCGACGGGCCTCGAGCTCAGCGCCGAGGACTACGCCTGGCGAGCCGGCGGGCTGATCCTGTACGTGCTCCCCGACGGTGGAGACCTGTCGGAGATCTTCGCGAAGGTGACGATGCCGGGCCCCGGCCCGTACGAGGTCACGCTCGAGGCGTACGTCGGCCCGTTCGACGTGGTGGCGGTCGCGGACGACAACCACAACTCGTTCATCGACAGCCACGACACGGTGCGCGAGCACGCCTTCAACCCCCTCGCCGCGGCCGGTGACGACCTCGAAGGCGTCAACGTGGTCATCGACCTCGCCGAAGAGGGCGGCGGCGGCGGCGGCGGCGGCGGTGGCGGCGGCGGCGGCTGCGACTCCACGGCCATCTCCGGTGACGTGACGATCGTCGACTACCCCGACGGCCCGGTCGGCGTGACCACCAACTCCGCCAACCTGAGCGACGGCCCGTGGCACATCGCCCTGCTCGACGGCGCAGGCCCGTTCAGCATCGCCGAGTGCAACTGGTCCGGCACCACGGCGGTGCTCGGCTACCTCGACGCTGACGGCAACGGCTTCTTCGAGCCCAGCGACCCGATCGGCCAGGCGGACATCAACCCGATCCAGCTCGGCCTCGGCGACGTCGCCGGCGCGCAGATCGAGATCCCCTCCCCCGAGGACATCGACGCCCCGCAGCCGCCCGCCTACGTGGCGGTGACCGGCACGGTCTCGATGGCGTCGTTCACGACGGGTGACATCCTCGTCTACGCCACGCACCAGACGTTCGACGGCTACGTGTTCAGCCAGGCGACGCTCGCGGCGCCCGGCGCGTTCGCGCTCATCGCCCCGGCGAACACCGCCAACACCCTGGTGTGGGCCGCCCACGACGAGGACGGCGACGGCCTCGTCGACCCGGCGGTGGACGCGTCCGACTACGTCGGCCCGACCAACACCGGCTCCGGCCTGCTCGGCCTCGCGCTCGACCTCGACGGCCCGGCCGCCCCCGGCGGCATCTCCGGCGAGGTCGACTACGCCGGCCCCGTGGCCCCGGGCGACGTGCTCTACATCGGCCTCTTCGATACGCCCTCTTTCGATCCCGCAGCCGGCCCCCCGCTGGATCTGCTCGATTTCCCGAACCCGAACTTCCCGGTCGCCTACAGCTTCGAGTACCTCTCGGGCACGTACTGGGTCGGCAGCTACCTCGACGTTGGCGGTGACAGCCCCAGCGGCGCGGGGCCTGGCGATCCGACCGGCAATTTCGGCCCCATCCTGCTCCCGCCGGGAGGCAGCATCGTCCAGGACGGCGAGCTGTTCTGAGTCCCATCCGCGTCGACGTGCGGCGCGGTGGAGGTGTCTGATGACCTTGCCCGAGTCCTTCCTCAAGCACCTGCTCACAGCGGCGGCGTTCAGCCTGCTGCTCACCGCTTCGCAGTGCATCCCACCCGGCGACGACGACGACGACATCGCCGACGACGACGACGCGGCTGACGACGACGACGCGGCCGACGACGACGACGTCACCCCACCGCCGGACACGTTGATCTCCGGCGAGGTGATCGCGGTCGACCGGGCCACGGGCCTGGTGCTGAGCAACGCCGACTACGCGTCGCGGGCCGGCGGGATGATCCTGTACGTCCTGCCGGACGGCGGTGACCTGTCGACGATCTTCGCCAAGGTCACGATGCCCGGGCCCGGCCCCTACGAGGTCCTCCTCGAGGGCTACGTGGGTCCGTTCGACGTGGTCGCGGTGGCCGACGACAACCACAACATGTTCATCGACAGCGGCGACACGGTGCGCGAGCACGCGTTCAACCCGCTCGCGGCGGCCGGTGAGGATCTCGAGGACGTCGACGTGGTGGTCGACCTCGCCCCCGGCGGCGGCGGCGGCGGCGGCGGCGGCGGCGGCGGCGGCGGCGGCGGCGACGACGACGACAACGGCGGCTGCGACACGGTGATCGCCGGCACGACGACCATCGTCGGCTACGCGGACGGCATGATCGGAATCTCCACCAACTCGGCCGACCTCAGCTCGGGTCCGTGGGACATCTCCATCGAAGACGGCGCCGGTCCCTTCTCCGTGACCAGCGGCTGCAGCGGCACGGTCGGCGTGCTCGGCTACCTCGACGCGGACGACAACGGCTTCTTCGAGCCGAGCGACCCCATCGGCCAGGCCGACATCAACCCGATCACCCTGGGCATCGGGGACGTCGCGGGCGCGCAGATCGAGATCCCGACGCAGGAGGACATCGACGTCCCGCAGCCGCCCGCCTACGTGGCGGTGACCGGCACCGTGACGATGGCGTCCTTCAGCAGCGGCGACATCCTCGTGCACGCCGTGCACCAGACGTTCGACGGCTACACCTTCAGCCAGGCGACGCTGGCGGCCCCCGGCCCCTTCGCGCTCATCGCGCCGGCCAACACCGCCAACGTGCTCGTCTGGGCGTCCCACGACGCGGACGGTGACGGCCTCGTCGACCCGTCGACGGACCCGACCGACTCGGTCGGCCCGACGAACAGCGGCTCGGGCCTGCTCGGCCTGACGCTCGACCTCGACGGCCCCGCGGCTCCCGGCGGCATCTCCGGCGAGATCGACTACGACGGCGCCGTCGCTCCCGGCGACGTGCTGTACATCGGGCTGTTCGACGAGCCGAACTTCGACCCGTCGGCCGGCCCGCCGCTCGACCTGTTGAGCTTCCCGAACCCCAACTTCCCGGTCGCCTACAACTTCGAGTACATGTCCGGCACCTACTGGATCGGCTCGTACCTCGACGTCGACGGCGACAACCCCAACGGCGCCGGCCCCGGCGACCCGACAGGGAACTTCGGCCCGGTCCTGCTGCCCCCGGGCGGCGCGATGGTGGTCGACGGCGAGCTCCAGTAACCGGCGGGGTGGGCGCCTCTCCGGGGGTGTCCACCCGGGAGGCACCCCATGCGCTCCATCTCTCGAAGCACCTCGATCGTTCCGGTCTGGATTGTCCTGGGCGCCCTGCTCATGGCGTCCAACTGCAACGTCCCGTTCGACGACGACGACGACATCGTCGCTGACGACGACGACGCGGCGTCGGACGACGACGACAACGCCGACGACGACGACGTCACTCCCCCACCGGACACGATCATCTCTGGCGAGGTGATCGCGCTGGACCGCTCCACGGGCCTGGTGCTGACGGACGAGCAGTACGCGGAGCGCGCGGGCGGGATCATCCTGTACGTGCTGCCTGACGGCGGCGACATCAGCGTGATCTTCACCAAGGTGACGATGCCCGGTCCGGGCCCCTACGAGGTCACCCTGGAGGGCTACATCGGCCCGTTCGACGTGCTCGCGGTGGCCGACGACAACCAGAACATGTTCATCGACAGCGGTGACGTGCTGCGCGAGCACGCCTTCAACCCGCTGGCGGCGGCCGGCGAGGACTTCGAAGAGGTCGACGTCTACATCGACATCGATCTGCCCGGCCCCGGCGACCCCGGCTGGAACGGCGGCGGCGGCGGCGGCGGCGGCGGCGGCGGCGGCGGCGGCGGAGACGGCGGCGGCGGCGGCGGTGGAGACGGCGGCGGCGGCGGCGGCGGCGGCGATGACGACGACGACGACGACGACGATGACTACGTCTGCTTCGAGACGATCATCAGCGGCACCGTCAGCCTGAACGGCTACCCCGACGGGCCCATCGGCATCAGCACCAACTCCGAAGACCTCTCGCTCGGACCGCTCGACATCTCACTGCTCGACGGCGCGGGCCCGTTCACGATCCAGACCGGCTGCGAAGGCGGCATCGCGCTGCTGGGCTACCTCGACGCGGACAACAACGGCTTCTTCGAGCCGAGCGACCCCATCGGTGAGGCGGACATCAACCCGATCACCCTCGGCATCGGTGACGTGGAGGGCGCTCAGATCGTCATCCCGACCCCCGAGACCGAAGAGGTGCCGACACCGCCGGCGTACGTGCCGGTCAGCGGCACCGTCGCGATGGCCTCGTTCACGACCGGCGACGTGCTCGTCTACGCGACGTACCAGAGCTTCGGCGGCTACCTGTTCAGCCAGGTGACCCTGGCGGCGCCCGGTCCGTTCACCCTGATCGCACCCGGTGGCACAGACAACGTGCTCATCTGGGCCGCGCACGACCCCGACGGGGACGGCGTCGTCGACCCGTTCGTCGACCCGACCGACTCCTTCGGCCCGGTCAACACGGACTACGGCCTGACCGGCATCGAGCTGGACCTGGACGGACCGCCCGCCCCGGGCGGCATCAGCGGCGAGATCGACTACGCCGGCGCGGTGAGCCCCGGTGACGTGCTGTACATCGGCCTGTTCGACGAGCCGAACTTCGACCCGTCGTCCGGCCCGCCGCTGGACCTGCAGAGCTTCGGCACGCCGTCGTTCCCGGTGGCGTACGAGTTCGAGATCATCTCCGGCACCTACTACGTGGGCTCCTACCTGGACATCGACGGGGACAACCCCGAAGGCGCCGGGCCTGGTGACCCGACCGGCAACTTCGGCCCGGTGCTGCTGCCGCCGAACGGGAGCGTGGTCGTCGACGGAGAGCTGCAATAGAGAAGAGACCGTCGCCGGCACCAGGATAGGGCCGGCCGAATCGAGGTGTGTGATGTCCGAGCTGCTCAAGCGTTTCTCTGCCGTGCCTGTCTGGATCGTCCTCGGCGTTCTGCTGACGGCGTCCAACTGCAACATCCCCACGGACGACGACGACGACGCCTTCGACGACGACGACGCCGGCGGTGACGACGACGACGACGACGACGACGACGACGTCACGCCGCCGCCCGACACCGTCATCTCGGGCGAGGTGATCGCCCTGGATCGGGCCACGGGACTGGAACTCAGCGCGGAGATGTACGCCGAGCGGGCGGGCGGGATCATCCTGTATGTGCTGCCCGACGGCGGCGACCTGAGCGAGATCTTCACCAAGGTCACGATGCCCGGGCCCGGACTCTACGAGGTCACCCTCGAGGGCTACGTCGGCCCGTTCGACGTCGTCGCGGTGGCCGACGACAACCACAACATGTTCATCGACAACGGTGACGTGCTGCGCGAGCACGCCTTCAA
>CAYQEG010000166.1:0-17715 GCA_964416435.1 uncultured Rickettsiales bacterium | reverse complement strand
AGCGGCGGGCAGGGCGCACGAGGACTCACCAGAATCCCTGTGCTGGACCACTAGCTCACGCGGCGTCGCCGCGGATCAGCGCGAACACGGCCAACCCCACCGGGAAGAGGCCCGTGACCACCATCATCGCCGCGAGGGACGCGGGGAAGATCCCCTGGACCGCCGGGCCGGGCCTCCCTCGCAGGGAGCTGCGGTAGCCGACCGCCGCGAAGCCGACCGTGACAGCGCCCAGCGCGGCGCAGACTCCGCCGAACACCCAGCCGATCCAGCGGGCCGACTCGGGGAGCAGGCTCAGGAGCACCACCGCGACGCCGCCGAAGGACAGCGTGAGGCGCAGCGTCCAGGTGCCGATCCGCAGGCACCGCCGCGCCGACGCCCGCGCCTTCTCGTGCGTTGACCAGGGCACCCCCTCGCGCAGCAGCCGGCTCTTGCAGGACATGCAGAGGTCGCCGCTGACGATGCAGCCGACGCACACGAAGGTGCCGCAGCGGGCGCAGGTGCGCTCCGCGGGTCGCTCCGGGTGATGGGCGCAAGCGGCCTGCATGCTACGCTCCAACGATGGACTGGGGCCTGTTGCTCCGCAACCGGAGCGTCTCTCGCGTAGTCGTAGGTGTCCCGGAGGGCCACGTCCACGTCCGTGCTCGAATCGAGACGGAGTCCGGCGACGTGATCACCCTCCAGGAAGCCACTCTGGCGGCGCTCTGTCGTGCGTTCATGGACGTCACCACGCACCCCAGCCGGCACGCGGTGGAGTTGCGGTCGGCGCCGGTGGCGGGTCGCAAGGACGGCTTCGCCCCCCACCAACTGCTCGAGGTGCCGACGGACGAGGTCGCGCTCCGCGCCGAGCTCGCCGCCGCGCCGCCCCCGCCGATGGACGCCGCGCCCGGCTACGGCCCGGACGGCACCGCGTCGGGCGACCCCTTCGCGGGGACCCCGGGTCCCGTGGCGGAGCCGGGCGAGGTGACCGCGCCCCACAAGGCCCGCGGGCCGGTGACGACGTCGGTGCTCAAGACCGACCACGGCCAACCCGACGACGTCGACGACGTCGAGCTGGAGGCGGTCGACGAGGCGGACGACGGGCCGGTGTTCGGCAACGTGCCGACCCTGCACAGCAAGCCCGACGGCACCAAGGCCACCCGGCCCAAGCGCAAGCGCAAGCGCAAGAAGTAGCTCCGTGACCCCCCGCCCCGCCGCCGCGCTGGTAGCGCTGTCCGCGCTGACCGCGTGCCCGACCTCCGACCCGCCCCCCCCCGCCGTGGCGGGGGTCGACCTGGTCTGCGACCGCGCCTACCTGCCGACCTTCCGCTCCATCGTCCGCGAGGCGGAGGACGAGATCGCGATCGCCCAGTGGGAGCTGTTCGAGGGCACTTCGACGACCGCCGTGGTCAACGAGCTGGGGGACGCGGTCGAGCGGGGCGTGCATGTGCGGGTCATGCTCGACGAGACGATCGACGAGAACGCCGACGCCCTGGACCGACTCCTCGACCTCGGGGTCGACGCCCGGTTCGACGGCAGCACCGACAAGCTCCACGCCAAGCTGGTCATCGGCGACGACCGGGTGCTCGCGGGGAGCACCAACTGGTCGACGTCGTCCATCAGCTACAACCGCGAGTGCAACCTCGAGCACGACCCCGGCGTGCCCGGCGCCTACATCGCCGCCTGGTACGACGGCCTGTGGGACGAGCCCGACGCCCGCGTCGCGCCGGACCTCCCGTCGACCGACGGCGTCACCACCGCGCTCGTGGACGACGACCTCCTGCCCGCGCTCCTGGCCCACCTCGAAGGGGCGGAGGACCGCGTCGACTTCACGCTGTACGCGACGTACCTGCAGACCGGGAACCCGGACGCCCCGGCCATGCAGGTGTTCGGCGCGCTCGCCGACGCGGCGGCCCGCGGGGTTCCGGTCCGCGGGGTCGCGGACTGGTCCGACTGGAACCCGTCGAACAACGACAGCAACGAGGCGGCGGTCAACTGGCTGACCGTGCGGGGCGTGGAGATCCGCTGGGACCGACCGTCGGTGAACATGCACGCCAAGACGTTCGGCGTGGACGACATCGTCCAGGTCCAGTCGGCCAACGTGAGCACCAGCGGCTTCGAGACCAACCGCGAGGTCGGCGGCTGGACCCGTGACCCCGACACGGTCGACGACTTCGACGCCTGGTTCGAAGAGCTGTGGCAGGAGTCGACCCCGGAGGAGCCGTCGTGAACCGCTGGCTGCTGCCCTGCGCGGTGCTGCTCGCCGCCGCCTGCGCGACGGTCCGACCGACCCCGACCCCGACGGCGGCGCCGGTCGCGCCCGAGCCCCAGCCGGTGCAGACGCGCTCGGGGTGGCTGATGAACCGGGCCCAGATGCACCAGGCGGAGCACCGCGTCGACGACGCCGTCGACACGCTGGGCGAGGCGCTGAAGGACGACCCGGACGAGGAGTTCACCCACCAGCTGCTGGTGCAGACGCTCGTGCACGGCTACGGCCTGGGGGACGAGGCGCTGGAGGTCTACGAGCACCTCGTCGACGCCCAGCCCGAGCGCCCCATCGCCGTCGTGCACGCGGTCGCCGCGACCCTGGAGCAGCACCGCACGGACCGCTTCATCGGCCCCGGCCTGCCGTGGCTGGACGCCTCACTGTGGCGCACCGAAGCCCTGGCGATGGACGAGACGGCGCCGCTGCGGGCGCGCCACGAGGCGCTGATCGCGCGGCGGAACCTGCTGTTCCTCATCAAGGACCGGGACGGCGCCCGGGAGGCCGGCGTGGCCGCGTTCGAGCTCATGCCGGGGCGGCTCCAGGGGCGCATCACCCGCCTCGCCCAGGTGGTGCGGGACGACGACGTGGAAGCCGCGACCGCGCTCTGCCTCGGGATCCTGGAGACCGACCCCTGGGCGGTCGAGGCGTGCTCGCTCCCCTGGGGTCTCGAGGGCGAGGAGGCCGACGCGGCGAAGGAGCGGATCCTGGCCGCCGTGGCGGCGCTGCACGAGCGCGCTCTCACCGACGAGGTGATCGCCAACGAGGTGCACAAGTTCTACGACCGGATCAAGGACCAGGAGCGCCGGCGCGCCTTCTTCGGCGACATGCAGCGTGCCCACCCCGACTTCCGGGCCCGCAACTCGGCCCGCTGGTACGACAACGGCCCCCGCGGGGGGACCCGGTACCTGGAGCTGCTGCAGGGCACCAACCGGGCGCTGGGGGTCGAGGACCTCGAGCAGCGGCTGGCGCGGCTGGACGCCCTCGACGCGCTCGTCCCCGACGTGCTCGAGCCCGACCTGGCGGTCGTGCGCTACTTCCGCGCCCGGCGCAGCACCGGCGAGAAGCTCGGCCGGAGCGACGTCGAGATCGCCGCCCTGGAGGCGCTCTGCGACGTGGACGACGACCCGACGTGGTGCCTCGATCTCGCCGACCGCACCGACGACGTCACCGAGCGGCTCGCGGTGATTCACCAGGCGATGACCAGCCTGGAGGCCCACCTCGCGTGGGTCCCCGGCCCCGACGGCCGGGCGCGGTTCGAGTTCGTGACCTGGGCGGACGAGGCGGCGGCCCTGGTGGTCCGGGCGCGGGACGCGGAGGCGGAGACGCTCGCCGCGCTCGGCGACGGCGAACCGTGGACGTCTCCCCTGGTCGACGCCTGGCCGACCGAGCGTCGAGCGGAGCGGTGGGCGGCGCTCGCGGCAGCGGACGCGGCCCCCGGCCCGCTGGTGCTGCACGCCTGGCTCCAGGCGCTCGCGCTGCGCCCGGTGGACGCCGGCGACCCGGACCCGGGTTGGCGCGACGCCGCCCTCGAGCGCTTCTCCCGGACCTTCGTGATGGTGGAGGCGGCCGGCGCCGAGCCCTGGCCGGCCCTGCTCGCGGCCGTCGACGCGCGGCGCCTCCGCCTGGAGCAGGATCCCCCGAGCAAGCAGGCCCACCCCTTCGTGGGGCAGCCGAACCCGGGTCTCACCGCGACGGACCTCCTGGGCGACGAGTTCGACCTCGAGCAGCTGAGGGGCCGCGTCGTGCTGGTCGACTTCTGGGCCACCTGGTGCGGCCCCTGCATCAAGGAGCTGCCGCTGCTGATGCAGGCGATGGAGCGGCTGGACGGCGAGCCGGTCACCCTGTTGGCCGTCTCGGTCGACAACGAGGTCGACGTGGTGCCCCCGTTCCTCGCTCAGCGGGGCTGGACGTCGGGCGAGGGCGGCCTCCAGGTGGTGTGGGCGGGGCCCCGAGGCGCGAAGGAGCGCTGGCTCGTGCGGGGGATCCCGTCGCTGTTCGTGGTCGACCCGACGGGCGTGGTTCGCTACCACCACCAGGGGTACTCCTCGGAGGTGGGCGTGCAGGTCGAGCACGAGGCCCTGTCGCTGCTGCCGCGCTGACCCCGCCGACGCCGCCAGGGCGACGTCCGGCGAAAGCACAGTTCAAACCTTGTGTCAAGGATGACTACGTGCTAAAGCGCATATCACAGGCCGTACCGGGCCTGCCCCCTACAGGAAGAACAACGGATGAGCGACGAAGAGAAGACTGAGCCTGCGCCCCCACCGGCTCGAGCAACGATGGTCGCGGTTCGAACCGACCCCGCGGCCGTCGACCTCCTCGAGGCAGCCGTGGCGAACGCCACGCACTTGAAGCCGATGTGGGAGCGGGTGCGCATCAAGGACGACGGCGATCGCGTTCTGATCGGCGTGCCGGTGCACAACAAGGTGACGCAGGAGACCTGCGACAACCACAAGCGACACTTCTACTCGCTGCTCAACCTCCTCGGAGTGCCGCTGGCGACGTCGCCGATGGCGCTGACCGAGATCGAGGTGTTCCTCGACGAGGTCCGTCCGATCCCGTTCGACGACCCGAAGTCGAAGAAGCCGAAGAAGGCCTCGTAGGTCTCAGCGGCGCCGGGCTACGGCCTGAAGCGCCGCGCGGCGATCCCCAGCGCGATCAGCAGCACCCCGAGCAGCCCCGCGGCGGCTCGGCCGGGCACCTGCGCGCCACAGCTACAGGCCGCTCCGTCGACGCCGCCGACCTCGCTGAAGCGGTCGGCGTCGGGGAAGAACGGCGATCCCGCCACGGCGGAGTCGTCGTCGTCGTCGGCCTGCGCCGACGAGTCGTCGTCGTCGACCGCGTCGTCGTCGTCGACCGCGTCGTCATCATCGGCCGCGTCGTCGTCGTCGTCCCCCGCGGCCGGCGTGCAGTCGATCTGCAGGTCGAAGCCCGAGGTCGCCCCGTCCCAGCCGTCGACCACCACCATGTACTCCGCCCCCGCGGACGCCGTGAAGGTGACGCTCTCGGCGTCGGTGTTGGGGTTGGTCGAGCCGCCGGCGCAGCTGCCCGGGCTGCAGCCGGGGCCCTCGAGCACGAACAGATCCAGGTCCGCCCCGTGACCGGTCAGGTCGACGGTCACCGATTCGCTCACCGCCGCGGTCCAGGTCCAAGCGATCTCGGGGCCGGTGTACGTGAACTCGGTGCAGCCGTAGGACAGCACGCCGGAGCCGGAGCCGGAGCCGTTGTTCGACGACGACACCGGCACTCCGCAGGTCAGCGCCCCGACCGCCTCGCACGGCTCGCTCCCGTCACACGTCAGGGAGGGCAGGCCGCCGTGGTTGCCCTGGTCGACCCAGTAGCTCGGCGGTGAGGAGCACGGCCCGTCGAAGGGATCGTGGGCCACGTTGTCGACCCGCACCTCGAAGTGCAGGTGGGGGCCGGTGGAGTAGCCCGAGCTCCCCATCTCGCCCAGCTTCTGCCCGCAGGTGACGGCGTCGCCGACCCCCGGGAGCACCGACCAGGTCTTCATGTGGGCGTAGTAGGTCACCTTGCCGTCGGCGTGCACGATCCGGACGTAGTTGCCGAACCCCCCGCCGCCGGGGCAGTCGCCCGTGGAGCAGTTGTCGGCCACCCCGTCGTTGACGTAGTCGACCAGCCCGTCCGCCGACGCGACGATGTCCCGGCCGGCCGCCATGCCGTCCCAGCTTCCGCCGCCGAAGTCCGATCCGTTGTGGCCCGAGTAGTAGATGTCGCCGCAGTTCCAGTCCTCTCCGCCCTGGTCCTTGTAGGCGGTCGGGTAGTACGCGCCGTAGTCCTCGGCGCTGGTCGCGAACCGGTAGTTCTGGGCCAGCGCCGGCGGAGCGCACAGCACACCGGCGAGCACCAGCGGGGCGACGCGCGCGATCACAAGACCGACTCGGGGTCGCGACCCTGGGGGATCAGGCGGGAGGTGCGCTGGAAGGTGAAGTACGACCATGCCCACTGGATCATTACCACCAGTCGGTTGCGGAAGCCGATGAGGAACAGCAGGTGGATGAACAACCAGGCGAACCAGGCGGTCAGCCCGGTCATGCGCAGACCCATCGATTCGGCCACCGCCCGGCTTCGGCCGATGGTCGCCATGGTGCCCTTGTCGCGATAGGCGAACGTGGTGCGTGGCTTGCCGGCGGCGTCCCCGACGATGTTCTTCGCCGCGTGCCGACCCTGCTGGATGGCGACCGGGGCGACGCCGGGCAGCGGCCGCTCCAGGCCGTGAGCGAAGTGGGCGAGGTCGCCGATGACCATCACCTCGGGGTGGCCGGGCACGCTGAGGTCGGGCTGCACGATCACCCGCCCACCGCGGTCCAGGGGCGCCTGGAGGGCGCCGCCGATGGGCTCGGCCGCCACGCCCGCCGCCCACAGCACGGTCGCCGCGCTGATCCGTTCATCCCCGATCCGAACCCCGCGGCCGTCGATGGTGGCCACGCGCTGGCCCAGCCGCACCTCCACCCCGATCCGCTCCAGCGCGTCGCGGGCCCGCTCGGGGAGGTAGCCGGAGAAGCCGGCGAGGAGCCGGTCGCCCCCCTCGACGAGGACCACCCGGGCCTCGGCCGGGTCGATGTGCCGGAAGTCCTGGAGCAGAGCGTGCCGGGCGATCTCGGACAGCGCCCCCGCGAGCTCCACGCCGGTCGGTCCGCCGCCCACCACCACGAACGTCAGCAGGCGGGCCCGCTCGTCGGGGTTGGCGCACCACTCCGCCTTCTCGAACGCCATGAGCACCCGCCGGCGGATCTCCAGCGCGTCCTCCAGCGTCTTGAGGCCCGGCGCGTGCTCGGCCCAGTCGTCGTGCCCGAACCAGCTGTTGGTGGCGCCCGCCGCGAGCACCAGGAAGTCGTACTCCAGCCACCGCTCGCCGCACCGGATCCGGCGGCCCTGGAGGTCGACGTCGGTCGCCTCGGCGAGCAGCACGGTGGCGTTGCGCTGGCGCCGCAGCACCCCTCGGATGGGCGAGGCGATGTCCGGCGCCGACAGCACCGCGCTGGCGACCTGGTACAGCAGCGGCTGGAACAGGTGGTGGTTCCGACGGTCGACGAGGGTGACCCGGACCCTCGCGCGGGCGAGCCGACGGGCCGCCTCCAGGCCGCCGAAGCCGCCCCCCACGATCACCACGTGTGGCACGCGGGGACCTCCGTCGACCCGCTCCAGCGCTCGCTGGGTGGTCGTGTGGGGGGAGCCGTGGTCGCTCAACCCTCGGCCCACTCCTTCGCCCGGCGGAAGCCGCGTCGCACGTCGGCAGGATCCAGCCGCAGCATCGCGATGTGGGGCGCGGGATCCTCCTTTGCGCCGGGCAGGTAGGTGAAGCCGAGCTGCAGGGCGGTGCCCCAGGCGCCGAGCACCGCGTGCAGCCGCACCTTGTCCTCGCCGCTGAGCGGCGTCGGCGACTCCCGGTGGTGGAAGCAGGCGAGCTGCACCAGCGACTCGGGCATCTGCCAGCCCTCGAGGACCCGACGACCGAGCAGCTCGTGCCGGTCGGCGATCGCCTGGGCCAGCTTCGGCAGGCCGAGGTCCTCGATCGTCTCTTGCTCGAGGTGAGTCGCGAAGCCCCGGAGCATGACGACCTCACCGACGTTGTGGAGCAGGCCGGCGACGTAGTAGCTGTCGGGATCGGGCAGCTTCATCAGCTCCGCCAGCACCTGCGCGCCCCGGGCGGTAACCCGGGCGTTGCGCCACAGCTTGTCCCCGACCCGCTTGAGCGGCCCCTCGACCGCCAGCTGACCGCGCAGCAGCACCTCGTGGGCGGTGGCGAGCACCCGCCGGTTCCCCAGGCGCAGGCAGATGTCCTTGAGGGAGCCGGCGTCGACGGCGTGCATCTGCTGGGCCGAGCGGAGCACCTCGGCCGCGACGGCGGGGTCGCTGTCGATGACCGCGAGCACCTCGTCCAGGCCCGCGGTCAGGTCGCCCATCAGGCGGCGGACGTCGGGGAGCAGCGGCGCCGCCGGGGGCAGCGGCTCGGTGTCCGACTCGAGCTTCTCGATCGCTTCGGCGAGCAGATCCTCCGGGGTCGGCCCTTCCTGCTCCTCGGTCGCCGTCTTGACCGCCGCGAAGTCGCCGGAGTGCCTGGGCAGCTCGAACGCCCGCTGCAGCGCCCGGGCCAGCTCCTCGGCCTTGATCGGCTTGCGCAGGTAGTCGATCGCGCCGTCCCGCAGCACCTCGATCACGTCGTCCATCGTGCCCAGGCCGCTCATCGCGATGATCGGCAGCTCCGGCACGATCTCCTTGAGCTTGCGCATGAGGCCGTGGCCGTTGAGGCCGGGGAGGCGCAGGTCGATCAACGCGACGGAGAACTCCACCGAGCCGATGCAGCCCAGGGCCTCGTCGGCGGTCGAGGCCGGCACCACCGGGTAGCCGAGGATGGCCAGGCCACGCTCCAGGGCATCCAGGACGCGCGGGTTGTCGTCGTCGACGAGGACCGGGTTCACTGCGGATCCTCCGCGTTGAGCACCCGCTCCAGCTCACGGAACAGCTCGGTCAGCTCGTCGAGGGAGCGGTCCACGCCGGCGAGCGCCGCGCTCACCTCGGCCCCCGGCTCGGCCCCCTGGAGCCCGTGTCGGATCACGAACAGGTCCATGCCGAGGGCGCCGAGCGGGTTGTTGAAGTCGTGCAGGAGGGCGCGAAGGGCGGCGACGCCCCGGGCCTTCGGGCCGGGCTCGAGCGTCGCGAGCCAGGCGGCGGCTGCTTCCACGGCCATGGATGGATTCTACTCTCCCGAAGCGCTGTTCGCTCCGAGACGGGCATCGAGGAACCGGAGCAGCTCCCGCGCGTCGACCGGCTTGCGCAGTCGGGGATTGTCTACCGCCGCGAGGAACGCTCGGACCTCGGGGGCGTAGGCGCCCCCCGTGACGAACACGACCCGGGCCTGGTGGTCGACGCTGACCCGCCCCAGGGCCTCGTACAGGTCGATCCCGCTGAGGCCGTCCATCATCAAGTCGGTCAGGACGAGGTCGAACGGCCCTTCGTCGGAGATCCGCGCGAGCGCCTCTTCGCCGGACTGCACGGCCACCACGTCGTGCCCTCCCACCTTGACGACGCGGGCCAGGGCGTCCAGCACGGCCGGGTCGTCGTCCACCAACAGCAGGCGCCCATGCGATGGCTTCAGCGGCTGCGGCGCCCCGGCCGAGGGGAGTCGCCACTCCGCGCTCTCGGGTCGGCTCCCGGCCTGCTGGAGGATGATCGTGACGGTCGTGCCCACCCCGACGGTGCTCTGGACGTCGATGCGGCCCCCGATCTCGTCGATGATCCGCTGGCAGATCGACAGCCCGAGCCCGGAGCCGACCCCGGGCGGCTTGGTCGTGAAGAACGGCTCGAACAGCCGGGGCAGCACCGCCGGCTCGATGCCGGAGCCGGTGTCCGCGATGCTCACGCGGACCTCTTCGAGGTCGGCGCGGGCGAGCACGTCGATCCGGTGGTCCGCGGGACGACCGGGCTCGATCGAATGCGCGGCGTTGATCACCAGGTTGAGGAACACCTGCGCCAACGGCCCGGAGGCCCCGATGACGGCCGGGACGTCGTCGAGGTCGAGGACCAGGCGGGCTCGGGGGCGCACCTCGGCCGCCGCGATCCTCACCGCATCCTCGACCACCCGGACTACGTCGCAGGGCCCCACCTCGTCCCGGTCGACGCGGGCGAACGTGGTCAATCCCCGGGCGATCCGTTGGATCCGGTTGGCGCCGTCGAGCGCCGCGGCGGCGGCGGCGCCCAGCTCGGTCGGGTCCTCGACGGGCTGCTCCAGCTCCTCGACCAGGCGTTCGAGGTGATGCAACACGTAGCTCAGGGGGTTGTTGACCTCGTGGGCCACCCCGGCGGCGAGCAGGCCGAGGCTCGCCAGGCGATCCGCCTGGGCCAGCTGCACGCGCATCTGCCGCAGGCCGGTGGTGTCGCGCAGCATGCCGAGCACCGCCGGGCCACCCTCGAACTCGATGCGCACCCAGACCGCGTCCACGTACAGGCCGACCCCGTCGGGCCGGACCAGGGGGAGCTCCACGTCGCGCCGGACCTCGCCGCTGAAGGCCTCCCGGACGCTCTCGACGACCTGGTCGAGCACCGCCGGCGCCACCACCTCCTCCAGGGGACGACCGACCAGGCGGTCGGGCCGCTCGGCGCCCAACATCGCCGCCATCGCGGGGTTGGCGAAGACGATCGAGCGTCGAGCGACGACCACCAGCCCGTCCGGGGCGCCGGTGACCAGCGCGGTGAAGCGGCCCTCGGACTCCCGGAGCTGCTGCTCGGTCTCCAGCAGGCCGGCGATGCCGTGAAACCCCCCGAGCAGCAGGACGTCGCCCCCGCGACGGACTCGCACGACCGTCAGCTCGATCGGGATCGCGTTGCGCTTGGGGCCGGCGACCCACGCCGCGAACGGAACCGGGTCGGGCTCGGGGACGGTGGGGAACGCGGGGATGAGGTCGCGCACGGGTCGGCCGACGCACTCCGCCGGCGGTCGCTCGGCCAACTGCGCCCCCAGGTCGTTGACCCAGGCGACGAGGCCGTCACCGTCCACGGCGATGAGCCCCGCTCCCGTCACGTCGACGACGGCGTCGTTCCAGGCCTCGGCGGCGAGGAGCTGTGCGGCGAGCGCAGCGAGCGGGTCGTCGCCGCGGATCGGGCCAGCCACTCAGTTCCCCGAGATCCCGCTGACGTACGACGAGTGCGGCACGTAGCGGACGCGCGTGATCTCGCTGAGCGGGATGTTCGGGCAGACCCACTCCGGCGCCCCGCCGCAGGTCCGACCCGCTCGCTTCTCCGACGCGGGGGTCGGCCGGAACCGGTGGTTCTCGGAGTCCGCCGCCGTCGGGATGCGCACCTCGGTGCAGGCCTTCTCGGGCTCGAACTCGAGCAGCAGGAAGCCGGGCTCGAACCGGTTTCGAGGCGGATCGATGCAGACCCGCCGCGCCAGGCTCCAGGCGTCCATCGGCTCGGCCAGGCCCGCCGCATACTCGTCGAGGTCGTCCCCGTCGGTGAAGAACGCGGGCTCCTTGTGGGGGTCACCTCCCCGAGCGTGGTAGCGGACGTACGAGCCTCCGCGGAACTTGCCCTTGAGGTCGTAGCCGTCGAGGAGCGCCTGCACGAGGCCGACGACCGTGCCGCCCACCTCCTCGCGCGACTCGCGGCGGAGCCGCCCCATGAAGCTGTCGTCGAGCTTGATCACGGCCACACCGCGGAGCGGCGGGTTGACCTGGGGGCCCTGCATGCGCAGCGGTCCGAGCAGGGTCGACAGGCGGCGCAGGAAGCAGTTGCCGCAGCTGTACCCGTAGCCCTCGGGGGGGTTGCCCTCGTCGAGCAGGCCCCGGAGCACCCCGGCGACCGCTCCCGGGTCCAGGCGAGAGTCCGACGCGAGGTCCGCCAGCGTGTTCAACGCGCGCGACTTGGCGTCCTCGTCCAGCCGCTGCAGGAAGTAGCCGAAGTCCTCGAGGGTGGGCATGCCCGGCGGCTGCACGTCCAGGTCGACGTCGTCACCGGCGAAGCCAGGCGACGACGCGGCCACGGCGATGAGCGACAGGAGCACGAGCAGCCACGGCAGCAACCCCGGGGCGGTGGTCCCCGGGCCGAGGATCGCGGGGCCGACCTCGCCCGGGCCGGGGGTCACCACGGAGTCATCCGCGGTGCTGTCGTCCAACGCCCAGTCGACCGCCAGCCAGACCTCCTCGCAGGTCTGCAGGCGCGCCGACAGGTCGGTGCGGACCATCGCTTCGACGACGTCGAGCAGCCCCTGGCGGATGAACCTCGCGTTGCGAATGGCGTGCAGCTCCCGAATGCCGACGCGACGCTTCACGACCACGGTCGGCGGCGCGAGCAGCTCCCACAGGACGACGCCGAGCGCATAGATGTCCGCCCGGACGTCGGGAGTCGGGGTCCGCCAGGCCAGCTCCGGTGCGTCGTAGGGGGGCGCGCCAGCGGGGGGCAGCGGCACGTCCTCCGCGGGACGGAGCATGACCGTGCCGTCGGGCTGGAGGAGGAGCGCCTCGGGCCGCACGCGCCGATGCACGACGCCGGTGGCGTGGAGCTGGCCCAGCTGGCGCAGCGCGGACCGGAAGATCAGCCCCGCTTCCTCGATCGGCAGGGCGGCCTTGCGACGCTCCCCGAGCAGGTCGCGCACCGTCCGGCCCTGACCTTGGTCCGTGATCTCCGACAAAGCGGGACTATTGTAGCCTCCGAGGGCCGGGGGCACGGGTCGATCGGAACCGACCGTGCTCTCCGCTGTCTGTTGGACCGAGGAGCCCTGCGCCCATGCTGACCCGCCTCGTCCCCCTGTTGCTCGCCGCCACGGTCGCCGCGCCGCTGACCGCCCAGGCGCAGGTGCGCTCCCCCGCCCCCGCCGGCAGCCCTCTGGCCCTGGTGTTGAACACCGAAGGGTCGATCTCCACCGACGACGGCAACGCCGTCACCGGGGGCGCGCTGCTGTCCGAGGGTCAGTCATTGCGGCTGGAGACCGGGGCGGAGGTGCGGTTCTCGCTGATCACCTCGTGCAAGGAGCTGACCGTCGAGGGACCCGGGGGCGTCACCTTCCAGGGCGGCGCCGCGCAGCTGGACGGCGCCCGCCTGGTGCAGAGCGAGGCGGCTCCGGGCTGCGTCAAGAACGACCACGTCGTGCTGTCGACGGCCTCGCAGGTCAGCGCCGGGGCGGTCGTCGTCCGCGGCTCGGCCGACAAGGGGCGCATGTCACCGCGCTCCGGCGTGATCACCTCGGACCGGCGCACGCTGCACTGGGACGGCCCCCTCGCCGACGGCCGCGACGTGCTCATCACCATCACCAGCGGCGACACGCCCGACCAGGTGCTGCTCGAGACCGACGCGGCGGGCGGCTCGTTCGACGTGCCGCCGAGCCTCGCGCTGGTGCCGGGCAGCTCCTACGCCTGGACCGTGGAGCCGGCGGGGCTGGCGCCGGGCCCGGCGATCGCCGGCTCGTTCCAGATCGCCGAGGCGCCCCTCGCGACCCAGCTGGGCGAGCTGAAGAGCCGCGCCCGCGACGCCGAGGGCTGGCTGCGCGTCGCCTTCTTCTGCGAGGTCCACATGCTCGAGACCGACGCCGCAGAGGCCTACGCCCAGGCCCTCGCCCGCGACCCGGGCGCCGACGGCGCGGCGCAGAGGCTGGCCGAGCTCGACCTGCCTTGACGCTGAGCACGCGGGTCCTCCCGTCGATCCTCGAGGTGGCTGCCGACGACTGGGACCGGATCTCCGGCCCCGAGGCGTTCACCCGGCACGGGTGGCTCGCGGCCCTCGAGGTCTCCGGCGCCGCCGGCCCCGACCGGGACTGGCGACCGGCCCACGTCTGCCTCTTCGACGACGACGCCCTCGTCGCCGCCTGCCCCACGTACGTGCGCGAGCAGACGTACGGCGAGTTCGTCTGGGACGGCCCGGTGGAGCGGGCCTGCTTGACCTCCGACATTCCGTACGCCCCCCGCGCCGTGGCGACCGTGCCCTGGGCCCCCACCCAGGGTCGCCGCCTGCTGACCGGCGACGAGCGGCGGGCGGAGCTGCTCCCCCGGCTCGCCGACGCGGTGCTGCAGGTCGCCTCGGAGCGAGGCTGGAGGAGCGTCGGCGTGCACTTCTGCGATTCCGACGAGGCGGCGGCGTTCCGCACCGTCGGCTTCATCGGCCGGCTCGGCTGGCAGTACCTCTGGCAGGACCGCGGCTACGCCTCGTTCGACGACTTCCTGGGGAGCCTCAAGCGCAAGCGACGGGTGGCGATGCGGCGGGAGCTCGACGAGCTGAGCCGCCAGGGGATCGAGCTGACGCTGCGGCGGGGCGACCCCGAGGACTTCGCCCGGATGGGGGCGCTGTACGAAGACACCTGGACCCGACACACCGAGGGCCCGCCGGCGCTCCCGCTGCGCTTCTTCGAGGAGCTCGGGGCCCGGGACGCCGACGCGATCCACTTCGGCGTCGCGACCCGCGGGGACGAGGTGATCGCGATGACGCTCAACGCGCTGACCGACGACGCGCTGCTCGGCCGCTACTGGGGCTGCACCGAGCGGCTCCGCTTCCTGCACTTCAACCTGACCTACCACCTGCCCGTCCGGTGGTGCCTGGAGCGGGGCCTGAGCAGCTGCGATCCCGGCCAGGGGGGTGAGTACAAGCGGGTGCGGGGGTACGACCCCACCCTCACCCGCTCGGTCCACTGGTACGCCGATCCCCGGCTGCACGCGGCGGTCACCCGGTGGGCTCAGCAGGAGCGCTCCTGGGTGCTCGGCCGCCTGGAGGAGGAACGGGCCCTGGGGCCCTACCGCGCGCCCGGGTAGCATCACCCCCATGCGCGCCTCCGCCCTGCTCTTCGCCTCCGCCCTGTTCTTCGCCGGCCCCGCCGCGGCCGAGACCCTCACCGTGCCGTTCACGAACGGCGGCGGGGTCTACACCTCCGGCACCTACAGCGGCGACGTGACGATCACCGTCAGCGGCACCGGCTGGTCCCTCGGGTCGTGCCTCAACGACGGCTTCTACGTCTTCAGCGGTTGCGGCAGCCCCTACTACAACAGCAGCTGGTACCACCTGCGCATCAACAGCGACCACCCGGCCAACCAGATCGGGGTCCCCGCCTACAACCCGTCCCACGTCTACACGTTCACCTACACGCTGGCGGGCGGCCCCTCGACGGTCCGGTTCTGGGTCAGCGACGGCAACTTCAGCGACAACGGCGGCAGCTACACGATCGAGATCAACCCGTCGAACCTCCCCCCGACGGCCGACGCCGGCGGACCCTACGCCGTGGACGAGGGGGACACCGTGACGCTGGACGGGGGAGGCTCGACCGACGACGGCTCGATCACCGACTACTCCTGGGACTGCGAGGACGACGGCGTCGTCGACCAGTCCGGCGCGTCGCCGACCGTGGTGTGCGGCTACGACGACGACGGCTCGGTGCTCGCCCGCCTGGTCGTCACCGACGACGAGGGCGCCACCGCCGAGGCGACGGCGACGGTCGACGTCGCCAACCTCGATCCGTCGATCCTCAGCCCGCAGCTCCCGTCCGACGTCAGCGAGGCGTCTTCGGTCAACTTCTCGGCCGGGGTCAGCGATCCGGGCCCGCTCGACGTCCCCACCTTGACCTGGAGCTGGGGGGACGGCTCCCCCGACGACGTCGGGGGCGCCGTGAGCCACTCGTGGGCCGACGACGGCGTCTACACGATCACGCTGACCGCGGCCGACGGCGACGGCGGCACGGACGTCGCGACGTTCAGCCTGGGCGTGGGCAACGTCGCCCCGATCTTCACGTCGACCCCGCCCGCGACCGCGACCGAGGGCGTCGAGTACAGCTGGACGGCGGTGACCTACGACCCGGCCGGGGCGGCCGACCCGCCCGTGTATCAGCTCGGCGTCGGCCCGGCCGGCATGGCGGTGGACGCAGGCGGCGTGGTGACCTGGACGCCGACGTTCGCCCAGGCCCTGCTCGGCGCCACGTCCGCCGTGCTCGGCGTCGACGACGGCGACGGCGGCACCGCGAGCCACGGCTGGGGCATCACCATCTCGTGGGTCGACGACGACGCCGACGGCATGGCCGACAGCTGGGAGGAGGACAACGGCCTCGACCCGGGCGACGCCAGCGACGCCCCGCTGGACAACGACGGCGACGGCCTGAGCAACCTCGAGGAGTTCGAGCTCGGCACCGACCCCAACGCCTTCGGCGGCCCCTCCGCCCCGGTGCCGCTGTCGCCCATCGCGGGCGAAGAGACCCCCGACCCGTCGCCGGTGCTGCTCGTCGGCAACGCCGTCGACCCGGACGGGGACCCCGTCACCCTGGAGTGGGAGCTGTACGCCGACGCGGCGCTCACCAGCCTCCTGACCGGCGACGGCGGCCTCGCCCAGGACGCCTCGGGCGAGACTGGCTGGCAGACCGACGTGCTGCTCGCCGAGGGCGGCACCTACTACTGGCGCGCCCGGGGGAGCGACCCCTTCGCGTCGGGCCCCTGGAGCGCGGTCGAGTCCTTCGTGCTCAACGCCGAGAACTCGCCCCCCACCGCGCCGGTCCCCGCCAGCCCCCTGGACGGGGAGCTCGTCGGGTCGCTGACGCCGCTGCTCCAGTGGGCGCCGTCGGTGGACGTGGACGGCGACGCGCTGACCTACGAGGCGGAGCTGTTCGCCGACGAAGCGCTGACGCTGCCGGTGGTCTCGGTGGCCGGGCTGGGCGACGACACCGGCTTCGTGGAGTGGGTGGTCAGCCCGCCGCTGAGCGAGGACGTCTGGTACTTCAGCCGGGCTCGGGCGATCGACGAGCACGGACTCGCCAGTGACTGGAGCGACGTCGTCGGCTTCCTCCCCACCGCGGATGACGGGGGCCCCGTCGGCATCGCGATCATCGCCCCCGAGGACGGCTCGGAGGTGCACACCCCCTCCCCATTGGTCATCGCCGGGGGGGCGGCGGACCCCGAAGGCCAGCCGCTGACCTACCGGATCGAGGTCGGCACCGACCCGTCCTTCGTCGAGGTCGACGGCGCGGACGTGCTCGCCGGGGCGGGCGAGGCGCCGTGGGACCTGTCGGACGATGGAGTCACGCTGCCCGAGAACACCTGGGCCCACGCCCGGGCGAGGGCGACCGACGGCGTGCTCTGGACCGAGTGGGCCAGCGCGACGTTCTTCGTCAACGAGGTCAACGAGGCGCCCACCGCGCCCACGCTGCTGACGCCCGAGGCCGACGCCCAGGTCACCGATCAGCCGGTGCAGCTGTCCCTCACCTGGTCGTCGGACCCCGACGAGGACGGCATCTCCTACGACGTGATGGTCGCCGCCGACGAGGCGCTCACCGACCCCGCGGTGCTGACCGAGGATCTGCCGGGCGGCAACACGCTGCTCGACGGCCCCGGTGAGGTCACCGTGCCCGCCGGCGACACCCTGGAGCCCGGGGCGTGGTTCTTCTCCGCCCGCGCGGTCGATGAGCACGGGCTGGCCTCGGAGTGGGCCCCCGCGCACCGGTTCGAGGTGCTCGACGGAGGCGGCGTGGGCGACGACGACGACGCGGCGGACGACGATGACGACCAGCCGCTCCCCGAGTGCGGCTGCGCGGCGACGCCGAGCCCCGGCGCGGGCCTGGCGTGGCTGCTCGTCGGCGTGGGGCTGGCCGTCCGGCGACGGAGGATTGGTAATCTCTGACCGCCCCGGGGCTCCGACGGGAGGAGATCACATGGGTACTACACTTCGTCCGCTCGCCACCGCCCTGTCCGCCCTGTGCGTCCTCGCGACGCTGACCGCCTGCCCGACGGAGCGCGTGCCGCTCAACGTGGCGGACGACGACGACGCCACCGACGCGCTGCCCGAGGGCGCCTCCGCAGGGGAGTGCGCCGACGGCGCCGACAACGACCTCGACGGCCTGTACGACTGCGACGACCCGGACTGCGAGGGCGCGCGCCCGACTGCGAGCCCGAGTACGAGGGCGACGATCCCGGCGAGTGCGACGACGGGGCCGACAACGACCAGGACGGCCTGTTCGACTGCAACGACCCCGACTGCGCGGGCGCGCCGAACTGCACCGG
>CAYQEG010000165.1:11542-17787 GCA_964416435.1 uncultured Rickettsiales bacterium | reverse complement strand
TCGGACGCCCCGGTCTCACGGGGCTCGGGCTCCAATGCGCTCCAGGCTCCTAGGGAGCGAACAGCTCGACGAGGTTGCCCAGGACCATCCCCCACGCCCGCTCGAAGTAGGCCAGGTAGGCGTCCCAGTCCTCCCCCTCCCCCTCCACGACGTGGGTGATCCGGACGCCGGTCTGCCCGCCCTGCTCGTCCAGCTCGACGACGACATGGGAGCAAGGCCCCAGCGCGCGCAGCGCGGGGATGGTCGGCGGCGCGTTCCACGTAAACGCGAGCACGCGCGGCGGGGCGTACGCCTGGATGGTGCAGCCCTCGGCCCCGCGGGTCCCCTCGGGGGCTCCCAGGTCGAAGTACCACTCGTAGGGGCCGCCGTGACGCAGCTCGATCCAGGCCTCCCCGGGGCCGAAGGACGTCACACCCTCGGCGGTGGTCCAGGCGGTCCAGACGGCGTCGATGGAGGCGGCCACGGTGGCCCGCTTGTCGATCATCCTCATCGCGCGCTCCTCAGTTTCCGATGACGACGGTGGCGCCCTGCTTCGACAGCCAGCGGGCCGCCGACTCGCGCTGGTCGCCCTGCACGATGACCTTGCCCCCCTCGACGCGGGAGCCGGCGCCCAGCGCCTTGCGCATCTTCTTGGCGAACGCCTCCAGGTCGTCGATCCGTCGGATGGCCGCGCCGTCGATCACCGTGACTGTCTTGCCGCCCCGCCCTTTGCGTTCCTGACGCACGACCACCTTGCCCTTGAGCCCGGTCGCGGCCCCGGAGGAGGCGGCGGCCGGGCGCGGGCCGTCGCCCTCGCCGGCGTCCGGCGAAGCCGCGAAGCCCTTGGCCGACAGCGCGGCGGCCAGGCCGCCCAGTCCACCCCCGGGCTCGGTGGCCGGAGCCGCCGGGAGGCGCTTGTTCCGCTTCTTCTTCTTGCCCACGTTCACGCCCTCAGCAGGTTGGGGCAGCGACCCTAACACCTGGCTTCGCCGGTCCGCTCCGGCCGCTCGCCGCGTAGGATGCCGGGCCATGAGCACCGACTCCCCGTTCGTCCGCAGCGCCGACCGCGTCCAGTTCCGGACCGACAAGATGGCCAAGTGCAGCCTCTTCTCCTCGGAGCGGATGTTCTGCGACGTCTACGCCCTGCTCCCCGGGCAGGAGCAGCGGATCCACACGCACGCCGACTCGGACAAGATCTACTTCTGCCTCGAGGGCGAGGTCGTCGCGACGGTCGGCGATCGCACCCGCAAGCTGCGCCCCGGAGACGCCGCCCACAGCACCCCCGGCACCGAGCACGGGCTGCGAAACGACACCGAGGCGTCGGCGAAGGTGCTGGTGTTCATGAGCCCGCCGCCCCACCACGGCTGAGCGGAGGCGACCCCCCAGACCGAGGAGCGCTACTGCACCGAGGTGGTGCCGCTGCTGTCCTCTTCGATGTTCAGCGAGCCGACGTTGTCGATGACGATGTCGCCGGCCCCGTCGCGGATGGTGACCGCGCCGGTGACGTCGCTGACGAACAGGTCGCCGTCGCCGTCGTCGATCTCGACGTCGCCGTCGATGTCCTCGATGGTCGCGTCCTCGTCCCCGTCGACGACCGCGAGGTCACCGTCGAGCCGCGCGACCGTGAGCACCCCGCCGGCGTCGGTGACCGTGCCGCCGTCGGCGATGTCCACGACTTCGAGGGACCCTTCCCGGTCGTCCACGACCACGGAGTCGACGTCGGCGATGCGCGTCACCTGGCCGTCGTCGGACTCCGTCCGGTCGGCCGTCACCGCGAAGTCGGCGGGGACCACGACGCGGACGTCGTGCCAGTAGCCGGCGGCGCGGGGGTCGAAGCGCACCGTGAGCACCGCCGAGCCGTCCGAGCGGGCGACCAGCTCCAGGCGCGTCGCCGCCAGGGCGTCCTCGTCCTTGTTCTCGCTCGCCTTCGTCGTCAGCACGTCGACCTCGACGTCGACGCTCTCGGTGTCCGGGTCGCCGACCACCTCCAGGTCCCCGTCCTCTACCGTGATGGAGATGGCGTCGAGGCCGTCGGCCTCCAGGTCGTCGGTGAAGGTCGAGACGAGGCGCTGCTCGGTCGAGCAGGCGGTCAGGGCGATCAGCGTCAGCAGCGCCGCAGCGGCGCGAATCCACGTGTGCATGGGCGGACCATAGACCCCCCGGGGGGCCTCACGCCATGGGTCGTGCTCAGGCGCGCAGCCGGGCAGCGACCTTCTCTTCGACCTTCTCCTTGATCCGGCGCAGCTTGTCGATGCGGCTGGCCTCCTCCGCGCCGTGGGCGTTGACCCACCACTGGAGCGCCTTGAGCTCCGGCGCGTAGCGGAACCACCGCTTGCGCCAGCGCAGCTTCTCGAGCCGGTTGAACACGTCGATGACGCCGTTCTGGAGGGGGTTGAGCCCCTTGGTCCGCCACGTCGCGAACGCGGTCAGCGAGGTGTAGGAGATGATCTCCAACCGGTCGCGCTGGCGATCATCCATCCACGGGGTGTTGGCGAGGTTCCAGTAGAAGCTGGACCAGTCTTCGATGTTGTCGGGCGGCTCGAAGCCGGCCTCGATCGCGTCCGCCATGAAGTGGGTGCCCGGGTAGGGCGTCCAGATCTTGATGTCGCTGATGTCGAGGGTCGGGTCGATGACCATCAGCTCGTCGATCTGGTCGAGGGTCGCCTCCAGGTCCTCTGCGGTCTCCTCGGGGTGGCCGATCATGTAGCCCATCAACGCGCCGAGGCCGTACTTGCTGCACCAGCGGGCCAGGTCCGTGGTCTGGTGGACCTTGGTGCCCTTGCCGATGATGTCGAGCATGCGCTGGCTGCCGCTCTCGGGTCCCCAGTACAGGCGGGTGCAGCCGGTCTCCGCGAGGTGCTTGACCAGCGGCTCGTCGAAGTAGGAGACGACCAGGCTGAGGCCGTACTTGAGGTTCCGCTCCTTGAGCCCCTCGGCGATCTTGATGACCCGCTTCTTGTCGACGGCGAAGTTGTCGTCGTTGAAGAAGATCCCGTCGAACTCGTACTTCTTGGCGAGGTAGTCGATGTCGGCGAGGACCTGCTCGGCGGGCTGGGCGCTCCAGGTCGAGCCGTGGAACTGCGGGCCGTAGCAGAAGGTGCAGGAGTGGGGGCAGCCGCGGGTCGTGATCATCGTGATCGTGCGGTTGCCGATGCCGTAGTGCTCCATGAGGTACGGCGACAGGTCGACGGCGTCCCAGTCGTAGACCAGCGGGGGGTGCTCCTCCTTCTTGAGGATCGCCGGGATGACGACCGGCTTGCCGTTCTCCATGTAGCCGACGCCCTTGAGGTCGGACGGCAGCTCGCCGGCGTTGAGCCGGTCGAGCAGCGGCGCGAACACCTCCTCGCCCCACACCAGCACCACCGCGTCGATGTCCGGGTGCTTGAGCGTCAGCTCGGGCAGCTCCGTCGGCAGGATCCCGCCCCAGACGACCGGGACGTCCGGGAACTGCTGCTTGGCGTACGTCGACACCTCGAGCCCGTAGGACAGCTGCGGCCCCATCATCGATGTCAGCCCGATGCCACCCAGCGGCCCCTTGGACGCCAGCTCCTGGAGCCGGACGCGGGGGTTCTCCAGCCGCGCGTCGATGATGACCGGGTCGTAGCCGCCCTTCCGCAGCGGCTCGGTCATCGCCATGTAGTTGTACGGGGTGAAGAGAAGCTTGGGCCCCGTGCGGGGCATGATCAGCGGGACGATCGGCGTGGCCATTGGCGGTCCTCCGAACGGAAAGGTAGCCGGGGATTGGAGGGGCCAACCTGACGAGGGCCCCCCCTTGGCCGATATGCCGCCCTGCGAGCCCCTCCAGGCCCGATCGCGGACCGGCCGGCGCCGGCTCGCGGCAGCGGCTGTTACGCTCCGCGAATGCTGGACCGCGTCGTCATCTCCTGCCTCCTCCTGTTCCCGCTGACCGCGCTCGCGGGTGACCACTCCGCCCAGGACGCCGCCCTGCGGGCCGGTGACGCGGCCACGATGGCGGCGCATTGCGAGGCGGACATCACTCCGAGCATCGACTGGGCGAGCTTCGAGCCGGCCCTGGGGGACGACTGGACGCCGGACATGGCGGTGAACCGCTGCAACTCGGTCGCCAACGGCGTCTACTGGACCTGCGACGACGACGCCGGCAAGGCCTCGGTCGGCGCGGCGGTCACCGCTCTGCGCTGCGTCCACGACGACTCGGTCACCGACGCGGCCCTCGGCCGCAAGGGCCCCGGCCTCAGCCTGACCGACGGCGTGCTCGAGGCGCGGTACAACCCGGCGACGACCGACATCGAAGACGCCACGAGGCTGTGGTTGTCCCAGCAGCTGAAGCCGCCCGGCGGCGCAAACTCGCTGCACGACACCCGGGCCATCGACACGTCCGTGGCCTACTACTTCGGATCGAGCTCCTACAAGGCGCTCGCCGGGGACCGCTGCGGCAAGCCGCTGCCGGCGGACATCCGGTGGACCGATCTCCTGCCCCACCTCGGCGGCAACATCACCCACGACAGCGCCGTCAAGTGGTGCGACTCGGTCTACGAGGGCGTCTGGGGCGCGTGCGACACCGACGCAGGCCGCGCGCTCGTGTCGGAGCGGGTCAGCAGCGTCGCCTGCACGTGGGACGCCGCCGCGACGGCCGAAGCGCTGGGGCGCAAGGGGCCGAGCCTGTCCCTCACCGACGGGGTGCTGCGCGCCGGGTACCACTGGGACAGCACCGACATCGGCGACAGCGTGCGCGACTGGCTGGTCGCCCAGCCCTGAACAGCGGCCCTCGCCGCCGGCTACGCCTCGCCGACGCGCCCGTCGAACGTGCGCCGCACCTTGTCGACCACCTCCATGACGTCGGGGATCTTGTCGACGACCTTGTCGAACGTGCCCGGCTCGTCGGGGATGGGCAGCACCTGGACGCCCTGGGCGGTGAACGCGATGACCGCCGCGGGGCGCACCTTGGCCGCGCCGCCGGCGCCCTCGGCGCCCCCGCCCCCGCCGGCCGGGGCCTTTCCCTTCTTGGCCGGAACGGTCCCGCCCTCGCCCTCGCCGCCGCCGGCGCCCAGGCCGAGGCTGACCATCGACAGCACCACCAGGGTGACGTCACCCACGACGATGGGCTTGCCGGACACCGCGCCGCTGCTCGCGGCGGTGCCGAGGTGATCCACTACGGTCTCCACCATCTTGTCGATCGTTTCCATCACAGACTCCTCAGTGCCCCAGGGGCTGCAGCGAGACCTGGTTGCCTTCGACCACGATCACCGCGACCGGGGTCACCTTCGCGCCACCGCCGGCGCCGCCGCCGAAGCCCTTGCCCTGGGCTCCGGTGCTCGGGTTGGGGCCTTCGCCGCCGCCGCCCGCGCCGCCCATGCCGAGGCTGAGCTCGACGAGGGGCACGACGTGCTTGTCCCCGATCGAGGTGACCGGGCCGACGACGGCGTTGGACTGGGCGAGCGCCTCCAATCGGGGCGCGACGCTCGCAAACAGGCTCTCGGGGGTACTCATCTCGTCTCCTTCGATCAGCGGGCGCGCCACCACTCGGCGGCGGCGATCCACGCGATTGCGACGGGCCAGATCCGTCCTCGCAGCTGGCCGTCCAGGTCTACGACCGGCTCCAGCCAGTCGATCTCGACACCGCGGGCGTCCAGCCCGGGCAACAACCGGTCGGCCGCGAGCAGCGTGCCGAACAACTTCGCCGTCTCGTACGGGTCCCCGACGCCGATCCGGCCGACGACCCGCAGGCGCAACCGGAGCGACGCCAGCGCCCGCCTGGCGATGCGAATCACCATCCGGGCGGACGGCCGGGTCCTCTTCGAACGCTCCTTGTCGTCCCGCTTCTTCGGGGGCCGGGGCTCCTTCGGCTCCGGCGCCCCTCGAACGGTCCAGACCCTCAGCCCGGCCAGCCGGAGCACCACCCCGTCCGCCGGGTCCGCGTGCACGCGGACCAGCCCCCACGCCCACCAGACGTCGGCCGAGCCGTCGAGGAGGTCGGGCGAGACGATCCCCTCCGCCGCGACCTCGGTCGGGATGACCAGCGCCGCGACGACGACCCCGAACAGAACCAGCACGGTCCACAGGACGATGGACAGCAGCACGCCCACGGCGGGACGGCGTGCAGATCGTGTGCCAGGGAGCGACGGTTCGACATCCCCCGATCAGCGCCTCTCCGAGCCCCCGTCGCTGTGCAGCCGTGCACGCCGGTGTGCGATTCCGCCGGCTGGGGTCCGCCCCGTCGAGGGGGGGGGAGGACCGCCCCCCCCCCCCCCCACACCCCCCCCGGCCCCCCCCCACCCCCCCCCCCC
>CAYQEG010000165.1:7769-11532 GCA_964416435.1 uncultured Rickettsiales bacterium | reverse complement strand
GGGGGGGCCGCGGGGCCGGCGGGGGGGCGATGCCGCGGGGGGGGGCCCGCCCGGGCGCGGGGTCGATCGGTCCGACCGCTCGACCGCAATCCGCGACCGGTCACGCCGCAAACCGACCGCTCGCCGGCGCGCGCGTGCGCGGGCGGGTCGGGGCCCCTACCGTCAGGGGGCGAGCAAGACCCACTACGTCCAGGCGTTCCGGAGGCACCGTGAGCATCCCCACCTCGATGAAGGCGATCGTGCAACGCGGCTACGGAGCACCCGACGAGGTCCTGAGCCTCGCCGAGGTCGATCGCCCCTCGATCGGCCACGACGAGGTCCTCATCCGGGTCCGCGCCACCAGCGTCAACACCCCGGACTGGATCATGGTCACGGGGGTGCCGTACGTCCTGAGGCTGGGCTACGGCCTGCGCGGCCCGAAGAACCGGGTTCGGGGCACCGACGTCGCCGGCGTGGTCGAGGCGGTCGGCGGCGCGGTCGACGACCTGGCCCCCGGCGACGCGGTGTTCGGCTCGGTCCCCGACAGCGGCCACGCCGCGCGGGCGGGCGCCTTCGCAGAGCTGTGCGTGGCCCCCGCGGCGCGCCTCATCAAGAAGCCGGACAGCCTCTCCTTCGAGGAGGCCGCCGCGTCGGTCATGTCGGGCCTGACCGCCCTGGTCGGGATCCGCGACGTGGCCGAGGTGGGCCCCGGCGCCCGCGTCCTGATCAACGGCGCGTCCGGTGGCGTCGGCACCTTCGCGGTGCAGTTCGCCGCGAAGCGGGGAGCGCAGGTCACGGGGGTCTGCAGCACCCGGAACGTCGAGCTGGTCCGATCGCTGGGCGCGGCCCACGTCATCGACTACACGCAGGAGGACTTCACCCGCAGCGATCAGCGCTACGACGTCGTCCTCGACAACGTGCTCAACCACTCCCCCGTCGCCGCGGCCCGGGTGCTCGCCGACGGCGGCGTCTTCATCCCGAACAGCGTCGGGAGCGACGACGGCAAGCTGCTCGCGGGCCTGCCCCGGATGGCCCGGGCGGCGCTCCTCGGCCTCGGCTCCAGGCGGGTGGCGTTCATCGACTGCGCGGTGAACCGGGAGAACCTCGAGGCGCTCGCGGAGCTGCTCACCTCCGGCGGCGTCCGCGTGGTCATCGACAAGACCTGGCCGCTGGACCAGGCCGCGGACGCCGTGGCGCACATGCTGGCCCATCACGCCCGAGGCAAGGTCGTGATCGCCCCCTAAACGGCCCCTCATGATGATGAGGCCCCGGGAGCGGGGAGGATGGAGGGCCGAGGTCAAGGACCGAAGAGGGAGCGGGGCTTGCCCCCCGTGACCGATGAGGGACGCAGGAATCGGTTCTCCAGACCCGCGCGGAGGGCCTCAGTATTGTGAGGGGCCGTTTAGCGTCGATGACGCTAGCGTGCGCTCCCAACCGGAGTGCTTGATGACCACGACGCTGACCTACTTCGACTTCGACGGCTCCCGAGGCCTGGAGTGCCGTCTCGCCCTGACCCTCGCCGGCGTCGAGTTCGACGACAACCGGATCAAGCGGGAGGAGTGGAGGGCGCTGAAGCCCACCCTGCCCTTCGGGGCGCTCCCGATGCTGGAGGTCGACGGCCGGCGGCTGCCCCAGTCGACCGCGATCCTGAGGTGGGTCGGGCGCAACCACGGCATGCACCCGAGTGACGCCTGGGCGGCGGCCGAACACGACGCGTTGATGCAGTCGGTCGAGGACCTGCGGCACAAGGTCCCCGGTCGGGGGCTGACCGAAGAGGAGAAGAAGACCGCGCGCGAGGAGTTCGCCGCGGGATGGCTCACCCGCTGGGCCGCCTCGATCTCGTCTCACCTGATCGGGCCCTACCTGGAGGGCGACGAGCTGCACGTCGCCGACCTGAAGCTCTACGTCATCCTCCGCGCCTACCTCACCGGCGGGTACGACTACATCCCGCCCTCGTTCTTCGACGACTTCCCGACCATCCAGGCGTTCTTCGCCGCGGTGGACGCGCACCCCGGCGTGAAGGCGTACCTCGAGGGCCGCTGAGGCGCCGGAGCGAGCGGGTCGGGCTGTCCGTCGCGCATCCCGGTCTGCGCGATCAGACCCCGTACAGCTCGGCGAACGTCGCGCCGAGGACCGCGTGGGCGTCGTCGATCAGCGGGGTGCCGTGGGCGCTCAGGAGGTGGCGGTACGGGAGGGCCTGCACCCGGCTGAAGTCGCTCGCCGCGGGGCTCGCGGAGTTGCGCCAGCCGGGGCCGACGCCGCCGGGCCGGAAGAACCCGCCGCCGCCCATCATCGCCGCGGAGGCTTCGTCGAAGAACTCGTCCGGCTCGACCATGTTCTGCAGGCTGTCGCAGGCGATCAGCACGCCGCCGGAGCGCTCCAGCAGGAGCAGCGACTCGGGCAGCGACGACGTCTCGAAGACGAAGACGTCGGCCCCCTCGCAGGGCATCGGCCCGCCGGGGGTCAGCTCTACGCCGGTGCTCACCCCGCGCTCGTGGGGCATGCCGGGGATCGCCCACACCGTGGCGCCGTAGCGGTCGACGTAGAACGCGTCGTCCCGGCCGTGGAAGGAGCCGAGCTTCACGACGTGCTGCACCGTGCCGAGCGCCTCCAGCGCGGCGAGCCCCGCGTCGTCGAGGCGCAGGGTGTTGACCAGCGTCAGTCGGTCCCCGTCGCGCACGACGGTCATGCTCCGGCTGAACTGGAGCGTCCGGCCGCCGAACGTCGGTCGCGTCTGACCGCTCACGAAGAAGACGTCGGGGAGGACCTCGGCCAGGGGGCCGTGGGGGAGCTGCGGAGGGAGTGGGTCCATGGGCCTGCCGGTTGCGAGGTTCGGAGCCGGGATCCTGTCACCGATCGCGCTTCGGCGCGATCGACCCCTCCGCCCGCCCCTCGAGCCTGGGCCGCTGCCGCCTCAGCGCGTCCACGACGGCGTCGCGGAAGAGGCGCAGGCGGGGGCTCCGACGCAGGTCGGGGTGAACCAGGACCCAGATGTCCAGGCCGGGCTCCGGCTCGGAGCGCCGCGGCAGGCGACCGTCGGCCATGAAGCAGGGAAGCCGCGCGAGCCCCAGCCCGGCGGCGCAGGCGCTGCGGAGGATCTCGCCGTCCCAGATGGCCCCCTTGACCGGCAGGTCCGGGAAGGCGGACTGGCGCACCCACTCGTCGTCCAGCCCGCCGCCCCGGTTGCCGATCCAGGAGTCGCCCTCGCCGTAGGCGGCCATCCAGGCGTTGCCGACCTTGCGCCCCGTCAGCTCCGGGTCGGGCGCCTTGCCCAACGGCATGAAGCGGATCGCGACGTCCGCCTGCCGCTGCGCGAGGCTGGTGATCCGGTAGCTGCCCTCGATGTGCAGCTCGATCTGCGGCCACCGCCGGCAGAACGCGACGAGGTCCTCCATCAGCAGGTCCGCGGCGACGACCGCGGGCACCGTCACCCGGACCGGTCCGCGGAGCTCCGGATCGACCGCCTGGGCCGCTCGCTCCATCGCGAGCATCGCCCGCTCGACCTCCTCGGCGGGGGCGACGAGCGCGACCGCCTCGGACGTGGCGTGCAGCCCGTCGGGCCGCCGGTCGAAGAGGGTCAGCCCGATCCGCTCCTCCAGCGCCGACAGGTGCCGGGCCGCGGTCGGACGGCTGATGCCGAGATCGGCCGCCGCCTGGCGGAGGCTCGCGGCCCGGAAGGTCGCCAGGAACACGCGGACGTCGTCCCACTGGAGGTGCTGGGTGGAGACCATGCACAGAAACGTACACCCTATGAACGAATCTGGCTCTTCTTCGTTGCCACCGG
>CAYQEG010000165.1:0-7669 GCA_964416435.1 uncultured Rickettsiales bacterium | reverse complement strand
CCGGACATCGCCTACCGCTACGACGACCACTACGAGTACCTGTGCGCGTTCATCGAGGGCCTGGGGCTGACGTCGAAGCTGACCCTGGTGATCCAGGACTGGGGCTCCGGGCTGGGGTTCCGCTGGGCCGCCGACCACCCCGATCGGGTGCGCGGCGTCGCCTTCATGGAGGGCATGGTCAAGCAGATGTCGTACGCCGACCTGCCGGGCGCGCTGCGGGTGATGTTCCCCCTGATGCGGACCGGGCCGGTCGGCTGGCTGATGATCGGCGTCGCCAACGTCTTCCTCAAGCAGCTGCTCCCGGACCTGACGCACGGCGGGCTGAGCCCCGAGGCGCTGGCGTACTACCAGTCGGCCTACCCGACGGTGAAGAGCCGCAAGGCGGTGCGGGTCTGGCCCCAGGAGGTGCCGTTCGAGGGCAAGCCGGCGGACAACGCCGCGACGGTGCAGGCCTACATCGACTGGCTGGCCGAGACCGACGTGCCGATGATGCTGCTCCACGGCGACGACGGGGTCGCCATCAAGGAGCCGGAGATCGCCTGGTGCCGCGAGAACATCACGGACCTGGAGGTCGTCGACCTGGGGCACGGCAAGCACTTCCTGCAGGAGACCCACCCCGACGCGATCGGCCGGGCGGTGTCCCGCTGGCTCGGGGCGGTATGCTCCCGCCCCGATGACTCATCCGCTCCCCTCCGCCTCGCCCCACGGTCCTCTGCAAGCGGTGCTGCCTGACGTCTGGATGGTCACCGGCGGCATGAAGATGGGCCCCACCACCTTCAGCCGGAACATGGTCGTCCTGCGCGAGGGCGAGCGCCTCGTCCTCGTCAACACCATGCGCCTGGGCGACGAGGGCCTCGCCGCGCTCGACGCCCTGGGCAAGGTCACGGACGTGATCCGGCTCGCCGGCGGCCACGGCAGCGACGACCGCTTCTACAAGCAGCGGTACGACGCGAAGGTCTGGGCCGTCGAAGGGCAGCCCTACTTCAAGGGGATCAACCACAAGAAGGGCGAGGTCTACTTCCAGGCCGACGGCACGCTGACGGCCGACGGCGAGCTGCCGGTCACCGGGGCGTCGCTGTACGTCATCGACACCGAGCTGCCGGAGGGGCTGATGCTCATCCCGGCCGGCGGCGGCACCCTGATCAGCGGCGACGCGCTGCAGAATTGGGGCGGGTCGGACGAGTACTTCAACTGGCTGTCCAAGCTCGTCATGGGGGGCATGGGCTTCCTCAAGCCCCACAACCTCGGGCCCGGCTGGATCAAGACGCTCAAGCCGAAGGCCGAGTCGATGCGCGGGATCCTCGACCTCGCCTTCGACAACGTGCTGCCCGGCCACGGCGCCGCCGTGATGGGGGACGCGAAGGAGAAGTACCGCCCGGTGATCGAGCGGTACGTCGCCAAGGCGACCTGAGCCCGGTCAGCAGGCGAGCGTGACCTGGTGGGTGTGATCGGTAGCGGTCGTGGTCACCACGAGCGTGTTGCCCGCCTGGAGGCTGTCGAAGTCGGCCTGGGTCAGCGTGAAGCCGTGGCTGTGGTCCGCGCTCCCCTGGATGGAGAAGGTGGCCGTGCCGCCCGCCTGGATGGCCTCGGGCTCGATGACCGCCTCGTGCGCGTGGTTGTCGCTGATCTCCCCGACCACGCCGCTCCAGCAGACCTCCGCGAGGGCGTCGTCGTCGTCGCCCGGCGCGGAGTCGTCGTCGTCGCTGTTGTGCCTGCAGCCCGTGTTGACCAGGGTCGGAGCCGCGACGAGCGCGCCGCTGCTCAACAGGATGAACCTCCGCCGGCTGATCTCCATCTCGACACCTCCCGCGAGTCCGCCCGATTCCCCGGTCCGCGGCGGCTCGGGCGTGAGTGTACGGGTGGGCCCGAGGGGCGTCTGCCCGCGATCAGGGGGTGAGGCCGTCTTCGGTCGGCCAGTCGACGAGCTCCGCCGCGCCGCGTTCGCTGAGCTCGTAGATGCCCCGGTCGCGCTTCCCGAACCAGCCGTAGACGTTGCGGTAGAGCACCTCCCGGGCCTTCGGGTCGGAGACCGCGGCCGCGACGACCGACGCCTTGGTGGGGCCTGCGTCGCGCAGGTGGGAGGCGATCCGGACCGCCCGCTGACGGTACGCGGTCAGCCGCTTGCCCTGGCTCGTCGACTGGCCGCCCGGGACCGTGTCCCCCACCCGGGTGGCGAACTCGTGCCGCAGCCGGGCGGCGCGGCGCTTGTCCTTGCGGGGTCGCGTGGGGTTGGGGTCGAGCACGAAGTCGACGATCCGGGTGTCGGGGTCGATCGTGATCAAGCCCAGCCCCAGCCGTCGGAACAGCTTGAGGACCCGCTTCCGCTCCCGCCGGTAGCTCTTCAGCCCGGCGGGGACGCCGACATACACGCTGTCGCTGATCGCGAACCGGTCGACCGCCTGCAGCACGACGCCCAGGTTGAGCTGGAGCTTGAGCTCGACGATCACCGGCGGCTCCTCCCCCCGCAAGGCGACCACGTCACACCGCTCGATCTCTCCCTTCACCTCGTAGCCGAGGCCTTCGAGGACGCGCTTGAGCGGGGGATAGAGATCGGCTTCGAGCATGGGCGGTTCGGCTCGATCAGGTTGCCAGCGCGTCGATGTCCCTGTCGCGCCACGCCCCCCCGATGCTCTAGCCTCGGCTCATGGCGGGAGCACTCGATGGCAAGGTCGCGGTCGTCGCGGGGGCGACCCGAGGGGCGGGACGCGGGATCGCGTGCGCGCTGGGTGAGGCCGGGGCGACGGTCTACTGCACCGGACGCAGCGTGCGCGGCCGGAGCGCCACGCCGGGGCGGCCCGAGTGCATCGAGGACACCGCCGACCTGGTCACGGAGCGCGGCGGACGCGGCGTCGCGGTCCAGACCGACCACACCCGGGAGGACGAGGTCGTCGCCCTGTTCGAGCGGGTGCGGGCCGATCACGGCCGGCTGGACGTGCTCGTCAACGACATCTGGGGCGGCGACGCGCTGACGGAGTGGGGCAAGCGGTTCTGGGAGGTCGACGTCGCGACCGGGTTCACGATCCTGGAGCGGGCGGTGCACACGCACGTGATCACCAGCCGCCACGCGACGCCGCTGATGCTGGAGGGGGACGCCGGCCTGATCGTCGAGATGACCGACGGGGCGTTCGGGGGCTACCGCAGCCAGCTGTTCTACGACCTCGCCAAGACGTCGGTGATGCGCCTCGCCTACGCGATGTCGGTCGAGCTGAAGCAGGCGGGATCTTCGGTGACCGCGCTGGCGCTGACGCCCGGCTTCCTGCGCTCGGAGGCCGTGCTCGGTCACTTCGGAGTGACCGAGGCGAACTGGCGGGAGGGGATCGCGCAGGACCCCGGCTTCGCCGCGTCGGAGAGCCCGCTGTTCGTGGGGCGGGCGATCGTCGCCCTGGCGACCGACCCGGACCTGCCGACGAAGGCCGGCGGCGCGTACTCCAGCTGGGGGCTCGCCCGGGAGTACGGCTTCGACGACTACGACGGTCGCCGGCCCCACTGGGACGACCACCTGGACGCCTGGGTGGCCGAGATCCTCGACCGGGACGCCCCGACCGACGACGAGCGGATGATCCTGACGTTCCGCCTGCCACAGCTCGACTTCGACCCCGAGCGGGCCCACGACCGGGCCCGCATCGCGGCGTTCCTGGAGCGGCACGGGTAGACGACAGAACGAGAAAGGGCCCGCAGGAGCGCGCGCCTTGCTCCGAACGTTGCGCGAGGTTGGTCCAGCGGGGACCGGCGATCTCGTCGCCGAAACCGGGGTCTCGAGGCCCACCCTGCTCCGGAGGCTGAAGTCACTAGTCACTTCAAGAGGCTGGCCTCGTCGAGTGGGTCGGGAAGTCGAAGCGGGACCCGAGGGCGTTCTGGCGGCTCGAGGTCGATTGAGCCAGACTCATTGGGGGGGCCATCACCGGGGATCTCGGGGCCTGGTTGTTCGCGACCGCGACGGGATCGACAGGCCTCGAAGGTCTGGTGCGGGATCCTGCGGTGGAGCAGTGGAGCCGCTCCGCCGCGGTGGATGCGTTGACGATGCTCGCGGACCACGAGCCAGCCCTCCGCGATGGGATCGTCGAGTTCTTTCGGGCGCGGCTGTCCGATCTGGCGATCGCCGACGAAGAGCCCCTCCTGAGCATGGTGGCGTCGGGCCTGATCGCGCTTGGCGACACCGACTCCCGCGATCTGCTCGTGCACTGTGTGGAGAACCAGCGGATCGATCCTCTCTGGATCAACGTCGATGGAATCGACCGGGGTCTGGCGCGCATCGGCCCCTCCGGGGCCTACCGCGACAAGCAACTGGCGCGGTACCTCCCCGAGGATGACCCGCACCGCTCTCCTAGCGCGACGTTACTCTAACTGGCTGACATCAGAGCCCTCGCTGTTTCGAGCGCTGCTCGCGGGACTCTGAGGTTGCCGATGATGCTTCTTCCGCCGCCTGTGAGCGATGCGGTCCAGTGTGTCTCCTGGAACTACCTCTCATCTACTCTAAAAATGTTACAGTTCGTTCATGTCGACCGCAGACGTCCGCCAGGTGCTCGCCCTTCCTCCAGCCCAAGTGGGAGAGGCGCTGCTCTCGCTTCCGGAAGACCAGTGGTTCGATCGAAAGAGCCCCCGAATTGCGGCTCGGGATCTTGCTGACGCCGCCATCGCCCTCGCGAATGCAGAGGGGGGCCACCTCGTCATCGGGCTGTGGAACGGCAGAGTAGAGGGCGTGGCACGGACTCCAGCGAAGGTCGAGAACGCATGGCGGCAGGCGACCTTCGACTTTGCTGTTCCGCCCCTGCGTTCGACCTTCCGACGGATCGACTGCATCGACAACGACGGGAGCGCCAACCACCTCATCGTGCTCTCGGTAGAAGCCAGCACCCGCGTGCACGCCAACGTCCGCGACGCGGTGCTCCTCCGGGTTGGTGACGAGAATCGAAAGCTGACGTTCGCCCAGAGGCAGGAGCTCCTCTACGAGAAGGGCCAGGCCTCGTTCGAAGCCAGCGTCGTCCCAGCGGCGGCCGTCGACGACCTCGACCCGCAGCTCCTGATGGACTACGCCCAGGCGGTGCGCCACCCGGAGCCGCTGCGGCTGCTGCAGGCTCGGGGGCTCGTCGATCGGGAGGGCGCCGTGACGGCAGCCGGTGTGCTCCTCTTCGCCAAGACGCCACAGCAGCACTTCCCGGAGGCGTTCGTCCGAGTCCTCAGGTATCGGGGCAGGGAACGCGGCTCGGGGAGCCGGCAGCAGCTCCTCGAGGACATTCGCTGCGAGGGCCCCATTCCCCAGCAGTTGGAGCACGCGAGACAGGCGATCGCCACGGTCCTGCCGACCCGACGGGCGCTGTCGGCAGACGGGCGCTTCGAGGCCATCGGGATCATCCCCCGCGACGCCTGGTTGGAGGGGGTCGTGAACGCGGTGGTGCATCGGGCATACAGCATCGCCGGTGACCACATCCGCGTAGAGGTGTTCGACGATCGGGTCGAGATCGAGAGCCCCGGGCGGTTCCCAGGGCTGGTGAACATCGACGATCCTCGTGGGATCGCGCGATTCGCGCGCAACCCCCGAATCGCACGAATCTGCGCCGACCTTCACTTCGGCCAGGAGCTCGGCGAGGGCATTCGCCGCATCTACGAGGAGATGCGCCTGGCCGGGCTCATGGAACCCCGCTACCTCCAGACCGCGGGCTCCGTGCGGTTGGTCCTCAGCTCCGAGCCCGTCGACGTCGAGCTGGAGTCGCGGCTGCCCGCAGGAGCCCGCGCCCTCCTCCGGACCCTGCGTGAGGTCGGCCCCGCCGGAACCGGCGACCTCGTCACCGAGACCGGGGTCTCCAGGCCCACGTTGCTCCGGAGGCTGAAGTCGCTCCAAGAAGCGGGACTTGTCGAATGGGTCGGGAAGTCGAAGCGTGACCCTCGGGCGTTCTGGCGGCTCAAGGTCGATTGAGTCAGACTCGACGGCATGACTGACACGGTGCCTGCGCCGGCCGAGCTCGTCGACGCGCTGAGGGGTCCATCGCCCAACTACAAGCGGTCGGAGATGGACCGGGCGCTCGCTCGCCTCGATGAGTGCGAGCCGGCTCTCCTCGCCCTACTCCGCGAAGCCGCAGAAGATCCCGGACGCTTCGACGAACGCGAGGGGCCGTCGAGCTTCGCGCTGATCTACGCGCTGCACCTACTCGCTCGGCGAGGCAGCAAGGCCGCCCATGAGCCGTTGCTGGCATTCCTCCGCCAGCCGCCCGAGATCGTCGATTGCCTGCTCGGCGGGGCCATCACCGAGGATCTCGGGGTGTGGTTGTACGCCACCGCGGCGGGACGCTCCTCGGGTCTTGAGGGCCTGGTGCTGGACCCGTCGGGCGAGGAGTGGAGCCGATCCGCCGCGGTGGATGCTCTGGTGATGCTCGCTGACCACGATCCGGCCTTGAGTAGTGGGATCGTCGAGTTCCTCCGAGCGCTCCTGTCCGATCCGGAAATCCCCGACGCGGAGCCGCTGTTGAGCATGGTCGTGTCCGGCTTGATCACGCTGGGCGACACGGCCTCCGCCGATATGCTCAGGCGGTGCGTCGAAGAGCTGAGGATCGACCCATTCTGGATCCGAGCCGAGAGCATCGACCCCGGACTGGCTAGCAGCGGTCCCCGCGGCGCCTACTGCGAGAGGCAGTTGGCTCGGTACCTGCCCGAGGGTGATCGGCATCGCTCCCTTGCCGGGTGGGCTGCATTCGAAGAGAACCGGAACCGACCCTCGTACCGGCCCACGGCCCGCCCCGGTAGCGACCGGAAGGCGGTAGCGAAGAAGGCGGGGGCGAAGAGCAAGGCGCGCAGGAAGGCGCAGAAGAAGGCCCGGCGGAAGCAGCGCAAGCGGCGTTGAGCCTGTCGGGCAGTTCGATTCTCACTCGGTGTCCATCGATCCCAGAACGCAGAAACCCCCGGAATCATTGGATTCCGAGGGCTTCTTTGATTGGTACTCCCAGTGAGACGTTACTCGAACTGGCTGGCCTCGATTTCGGCCGAGGAGTGGGGGACGTTCGCCGGTATCTGCCCGCTCCCGGAATCCGGCCCGTAGACGGGGGCGGACTGGCGCCTAGGAGCTGGTCCGAACAGGCGCTCCGAGCTAGCGGTCCCCGAAGTAGAGAATGCCGGGGCGGGTGCGATGGTTGTTCATCGCATGAGTCAGCTCGGAAAGCAGCTGCTGCCTCATGCGGTATCGGACGCTCCAGTCGGCCACACGCTCGTCAAGGAGGACGACTTGGTAGCGGTGGTGGATACAGATCTGGCGAACGTCGTCCGTCCCTGCGTACCTCGGGCTGAGCCAGACCGGCAGTTTCCGCGCCTTGTTCTTTGTCCACGACCCCGAGTGTTTCAGTTCGAGCCCGAATGCGTAGGGACGCGGGCCTCCACTCTGCTGGGCGTAGTCACATTGCGGCTGAATCTGGATCATGATCAGGGATCCGCCCCTGGTAGCGAACTGCTCCTCGTCGAGCTTGAAGCTCGCCAAGACCGACTCCTTGGTGGAACCGAACAGCTCGCTCAGCAGTGAATCGTCCGGGATGACGACGATCGCGCCCCGTTCCGTCGGCCTGGTGTCGGTGAGCGCACCGCCCGAAACCAAGTGCACGGCGCGATTCAGCCTCGCAGCCTCCGGTCCAGTGATGTCAGCGGCTGCATCAAAGTCGGGCTCATCCCACCAGTGACCGCCCGGCTC
>CAYQEG010000164.1:0-18118 GCA_964416435.1 uncultured Rickettsiales bacterium | reverse complement strand
GTCGTCGTCCGGGGCGATGTCGTCGTCGTCGGGGGCCACGTCGTCGTCGTCCGCCGCGGAGTCGTCGTCGTCCGGCGCCACGTCGTCGTCGTCGGTCCCGTCGTCGTCGTCGACCTCCACCGATGGCAGCTGGGCGTCGGGGCATCCGGTCAGCAGGAGCAGCAGCAGCAAGGACAGGAAGCGGGCCATGGTTCGAGGGTAGCGCTCGGGCACCGCGGGTGTCCCAGGCGGAGCGGAGCCCTCGGGCTCAAAGCGTTCGCGGCGCGAGTACGGGTGCTCCGGCTCAGGCGAGGGAGTCGCAGAAGGCCAGGAGCTCCGAGGCGCGCGCGACCCACGTGTGCGCCGCGACGGCCGACCGACGCTCCCGGGCGCTCCGGCCGTCGTCGAGCGCGGACTGCACGGCGGCCGCGAAGTCGGCCGGCCCGGACGCGACGTGCACGCCCAGGTCCGCCCGCACCACCTCGGGCAGCGCAGTCGCCGCCACGGGGGTGCCGCTGGCGACGTACTCGCGGAGCTTGAGCGGCTGGATGGTGTCCGTCCAGCCGCCGCGCCGGTAGGGCAGCAGCAGCACGTCGGCGGCCGCCAGCCAGGCGGGCAGATCGCGGTAGGGGACCTCGGGCAGGTGGACCACGCCGGAGGGGACCGGCCCGGCGGCGCGGCCGACGAGCACCACGGTCCCCGGCAGGCCGCGCAGGAGCGTCGCGTCGATCCGCTCGTCGATGCGCCCCGCGAACAGCAGGACCGGGCCGTCCCGGTCCAGCTCCGGGGGCCGCTCGCGGGCGCGGGAGAAGTGGGCGACGTCGACGCCGTGGTCGAGGCGTCGGATCGCCCCCGCGAAGCCGCCGGGGGCCAGCGCCGACGCGGTGTAGAGCACGCCGTCGACCCGCTCCGCGAGGCGCCGCTCGCCCCGCTCGATCGCCTTGTGGGCGTAGCCCGGCCACCGGGAGAAGTCGTCCACGCGGTAGTAGACCGACGCCGCCTCGCCCAGCCGACCCACCGCGCCGGCCGCCGTCGGCACGGTCACGAGCACGACCGGCTCCGTCGACCAGCCCAGGGTGTCGACCCGCCGTCGCACCGCCGCCGCGAGCACCCGGCCGGGCCGCGGAGGCACCGGGGGGGCGAATCGGATCACGCGCTCCGGGACCACCGCCCAGGGCTCGTCAGGCTCCCGGCCCGCCCAGCTGGCCACCTTCTCGACGGTGCGACGCACGTCCGCGGCGGTCGGCCGGGGGGCGCGCATGCCGAAGGTCTCCACCCAGAGCACGTCCCGCCGCCGCCCCACGTGCCGGAACAGGTGCTGCGATGAGCTGGGCCAGCGACCCCAGTCGTCGGAGAACACGATGAAGGGACGCGGGAGCACGGCCCTACGATAGTGACTATCTTTGCGCCGGTGAGCCGCCCCCTCCTCGTCGCCGGTCCCTGCGCGCTCGAATCGCGAGACCTCGCGCTGCGCGTGGCCGAGGGCCTCGTGGCCGCGGCGGAACGTCACGGCCTCGATCTCGTCTTCAAGGGCTCCTTCGACAAGGCCAACCGCACCTCGGGCCGCTCCTACCGCGGTCCCGGGATCGGGGCGGGGCTCCGCATCCTCGCCGATGTGCGCAGCGCGTTCGGGCTGCGGGTGCTGACCGACGTGCACGAGCCCGCCCAGGCCGCCGAAGCGGCCCACGTCGTCGACGTCCTGCAGATCCCCGCGTTCTTGTGCCGGCAGACCGACCTGCTGGCGGCGGCCGCCGCGACCGGGCGACCGGTCAACCTCAAGAAGGGCCAGTTCCTGGCCCCCTGGCAGGTCCGCCCCGCCCTGGAGAAGCTGGGGGACGCCGGCGCCACCGAGGTGTGGCTGACCGAGCGCGGGACCAGCTTCGGCCACGGCGACCTGGTGGTCGACATGCGGGGCCTCGCCGCGATGCGCGCGGTGGGCTGTCCGGTGCTGATCGATGCGTCGCACGCGGCCCAGAAGCCCGGCGGCCACGGCGACCGCTCCGGCGGCGACCGCAGCGCGGTGCCCCTGCTCGCCCGCGCCGCCGCCGCGGCGGGGGTCGACGGGCTGTACCTGGAGGTGCACCCCGAGCCGAGCGGGGCGCTCTCCGACCCCGACACCCAGTGGCCGCTGGACGACCTGGACGCCGTGCTGGGCCCGTTCGTCGCCCACCACGCGGTCGCCCGCGGCGACGGCTGACCGCGTGCGCACCCTCCTGCTCTGCAGCCGCCCGCCCTGGCCTCGCCGCGGCGGCGATCGGGTACGCACGTTCGCGCTGGCGCGGGGGCTCGCCGGGCTGGGGCCGATCGCGATCGTCGCGCTGGTGCCCGCGGGGGAGGCGCCCGAGGCCGTGAAGGCGGGGCTCCCGTTCGTGGAGCGCTGGTGGCTGCCGACGGCCCGCCGCGGGCCGGCGACCCTTAGGAGCGCGGCGGCGGTGGCGGGCCGCCGACCGCTGCAGCAGGCCCTGTACGACGCGCCCGTCGCCCGGGCCGCCGTCGCCGAGGCGATCGCGACGTTCGAGCCGGACGTCATCGTCGCCCACCTCGTGCGCACCGTGCCGTGGCTGCCCGCCTCGGGGCCGCCGGTGGTGATCGACGTCCAGGACGCGCTGAGCGAACAGTACCGACAGAGCCGCGCCCGGGCCCGGGGCTGGAGGCGGCTCGCGTTCGCGGTGGAGCGCCGGCGCATCGGCGAGGCCGAGCAGGCCGCGCTGCGACGCGCCGACCTCGTCTCCTACATCACGCCGAGGGACCGGCGGCTGGTCGATCCCGAAGGCTCGACGCCGTCGGTGATCACGCGGGCGGTGATCGACGTCGAGCGGTTCGCAGCCGTGCCCCGCGCCCCGGAGCCCGGCGTCATCGGCTTCATGGGCAACCTGCACACCGGCCCCAACCGGGACATGGCGATCCACTTCGCCCGGCGGGTGCTCCCGCTGGTGCGGTCGGCCCGGCCCGAGGCGACGCTCCACCTGTTCGGCATCGACGCCCCGCCGGACGTGCGGGGCCTGGCTCGCCTGCCCGGCGTGCACTTCGTCGGGCCGGTCGACGACGCCGCGACGACCCTCGCGCGGTGCGCCCTGACGGTCTGTCCGCAGCGGTTCGGGAGCGGGGTCCAGAACAAGGTGCTGGAGTCCCTCGCGGTCGGCACCCCGGCGGTCGTCACGCCCACCGTCGCCGAAGCGCTCGGCCCCGAAGCGGCGGCCGCGGTGGCCCAGGGCGAGCTGGACCGTGGCTTCGCGATGCGCGTCGTCGAGCTGCTGGCGAACCCCGAACAGGCCGCCCGGCTGGGGGAGGCCGGCCGCCGGTTCGTCGCCGCGGTCCACGCCCCCGACGTCGCCCACGCGGAGCTGTTCGCGAGGGTCAGTCGGCTGACGGCGGCGGCGCCGTAGCGGCCAGCGCCGCCCACACCAGCCCCAGCCAGAACGCCTTCTGCTCCAGGGGGCTCACCGTCGCCGCCCCCACCGCGACCCCGAGCACCAGCCCGGCGGCGTCCCGTCGGCCGGCGGCCCGGAGGTCCCGGGCGATCAGCGCCAGCGCCAGGAGCAGCAGGGCCAGGCCCAGCGGGCCGACCTCCGCCAGGAGGCCCAGGTAGAGGCTGTGGGGGTCGAGGTGATGCTCGGTGTCGGCGCCCCCCGCGGCGACCCGCTCGGCCCGGTAGTCCTCGTACAGCGACTGCGCCGCCCCGACGCCGACGCCCGCGACGGGGTGGTCCGCGGCCATCGCCAGGGTGTTGGCCCAGATGACCTCCCGGCCGGACACGATCTTCTGGCGGTCTGCGTGGGGGATCACCGGCCGCACGTCGGCGCGGGCGCCGAGCAGCAGCGCTCCGACCACGATCCCGGCCAGGCCGAGGGCGAACCCGCGGCGCGCGTGGGGACCCGCCGGCCAGGCGAGGGCGAGGAGCAGCGCCGCGGCCCAGGCGAGCCAGGCTCCCCGGCTGCCGGTGAGCCCCAGCCCGACGCCGATCCCGGCCGCCAGCGCGAGGCCGGGCCACCGCCGGATCGCCGCGAGCGCGAGCAGGCCGCCGACCACCAACTGGCGCGCCTGGTGCCCGCTGTCCCCGTCCCCCACGACCAGTCGCCGGGCCTGCGCCTCCCCCACCGCCCAGGTCGACAGCAGCCCCACCGCGAGCAGCCCCGCCCCCGCGGCGGCGCCCACCGCCAGCGCCTGGAGCAGCCGCTCCCGGCGCGGCGCGATCACCAGCGCGGCCACCAGGGCGCCCTCTTGCAGCAGGTGCCGCACGACCCGCCACGACGCCTCCCGGTCGACCGTCCAGGCGAGCGACAGGGCGCACAGCGCGACCAGCCCAACCAGGGCGAGGAGAGAGGTGGGAGGACGCGCCCTCGTCTCCCGGGCCGACGCGACGGCCGCGATCCACAGCCCCGCCGCCACCACCTTGGCGACGGGCACCTCCGCCGGCCCGAGCAGGTCGCCGCCGATGACCACGGCGCCGTACGCGAACGCGGCGACGGTCAGCGCGTCGGGCCTCAGGACGGCTCCTGCTCTCCGTCGTCGGACTCGGGCTCCGGGTCCGTCGGCGGGTCGGGGTCGGCCTCCGGGGGCGACGGCGGCTCGGCCTCCGCGGGCGGGGCGTCGGGCTGCTCATCCCCCAGCCGGACGCGGGTCGCCCCCGCGAGGAACAGCAGCCCCACCCCGAGCCCGTGGGCGGTCACCATCGCCCCCTGGCCGAGCCCGGCCAGGCCGACGACGGCGGCCAGGACCGTCGGCGGCAGCGCCGCCACGGCGGCGATCGTGACCAGGGTCCCGAACCGGGGCACGTACAGGCCCCGCCAGAACAACACCCGGTAGAACCAGGCGAGCAGGGCCGCGAGCAGCACCTGGTAGACGACGGCGACGGCAGAGCCGAAGAGCATGCGCTCCATCGCCTTGCCGGGCAGCTGCTCGCGCAGGAAGCGGATCACCTCGGTGCCGTCCATCGACATGGGTCCGAAGCGGTCCTCGACGATGGCCCAGGGCAGCGGCCGGGGCGAGCCCCCGCGCCGCACCACGATCAGGGCCGTCTTGCCGATGTGGACCACCGGCCGCGTCTCCCCCGGCTCCAGGGGCACGTCCCGCGGGGCGTCCGTCGAGGGGTCGAGCCAGACCAGGAAGTGGACCGCGTCGTACAGGCGGGGTGGGGCGGAGCTGCGCGCCTCCCCGCCCTCGATCGTCACCCGCGGCATCAGGTACAGCGGCGACTCGGCCGCGTCGTCGAGCCAGCCGGACCGCACCTGGTGCCAGCGCGCCGACAGCGCGCCGGCGCACACCAGCGTCGTGACCACCAGGAGGGCCAGGGCGACGGACGGAGCGACCTTCGCCGCCCGCGGATAGACCGCGAGCCCCTTGAAGGGGCCGACGACCAGCTCGCCGAGACCGATCTGCACGCCGCGATTCTACGGCGTCGGACCCCCGGGCGTCGGGGGTCGCGGGTTTGCCCCGCCGGGCGGCCTCTGGTAAGCCGCCCGCGCCATGTCACAAGTCGAAGCACCCACCGAGCCGGTCCACACCCCGCAGACGCCCGAAGAGGTCGCCGCGGTCGAGAAGGACTGGCTCGAGAACGTCTACCGGGGACACACGCTCCCCGAGCTGACACTCCAGGTCATCATCCTGAGCATCGGGCTCGGGTTCCTGATGATCTCCTTCAACATCTACATGGGTCTGAAGACCGGCTGGGGGGAAGGCGGCTCGCTGATCGCCGTCATCCTCGGCTTCGCGATCATGCGGTCGATGGGCCGCAAGTACTCGGTCCTCGAGAACAACGCGACCCAGACGTTCGCGTCGGCGGCCGGCTCCCTCGGCAACATCGTCAACGTCATCCCGGCCCTGTACCTGCTCGCGGACGACGGCCTCATCGACGCCGACCCGACGTTCATGGAGATCCTGCTGTGGGTCTTCTTCACGTCGTTCCTCGGCGTCTTCTTCGCCATCCCGCTGCGGCGACAGCTGCTCGTCGTCGACCAGCTCACGTTCCCGACCGGCACCGCGTCGGCCCAGACCATCAAGGCGATGCACGCCAAGGGCAGCGAAGCCCTCGCCCAGGCCCGCACGCTCGGGCTCATGGGGCTGGTCTCCGCGGTGCTGACCTGGCTGCAGCAGGGCCCGGGAGCGTTCCTGCCGGGTAGCCTGTACGTCCCCGAGAAGTTCAAGGGGCTGGGGCAGATCCCGTTCAAGGAGCTGACCTTCGGGGCGGCCTTCTCCCCGATGATGGTGGGCGCCGGCTTCCTGGTCGGACCCCGGGTCGGCATCTCCCTGGCGATCGGCGGCCTGGCCGCCTTCGGCTTCATGGCCCCGTTCATCATCGAGTGGGGCATCGCCGCGGACATCGCGACCAGCATGCTGCGGCCGGAGAACGCCGCGCGGTGCGGCGAGCTGTACGGCATGGCGGAGCTGCCGACCGCCTCGGCGGACTGGTTCAACACCAACTGCAGCAAGCTGGCCTCCCTCCAGAAGGGCGCCTACTACCCCTACGTGGTCAAGTGGACCATGTGGCCGGGCCTCGGGATCATGGTCGCCGCGGGCCTCACCGCCACCGCCATGAAGGGCAAGATCATCTTCAAGGCGATGGCCCGCCTGGTGAACCCCAGCGCTGGCGGCGCCTCCCCCATCGCCCACCTCGAGTTCCCCACCTGGGCCTGGGTCTCGGGCCTGATCGTCTCGGCGATCTGCGTCTGCGGGATGCTGCAGTTCAGCTTCGGGGTCGACTGGAAGCTCGGGCTGCTGGCCGTCGGCCTGTCCTTCGTGCTCGCGGTCATCGCGACCCGCGCCACCGGCGAGACGGACATCAACCCCGTGGGCGCCATGGGCTCGGTCACCCAGATCGCGTTCGGCACCCTGCAGAGCGCGAGCAGCGCCGCGGCGGCCCTCGGCACCGTCGTGAAGGGCAACCTGCTGACCGGCGGCGTCGCCGCGGGCGGCGCGTCCGAGGCGGCGGACATGATGCAGGATCTCAAGACCGGCTGGCTGGTCGGCGCGACGCCGCGCAAGCAGGTCTACGCGCAGCTGATGGGCGTCACGATCGGCTCGGTCTTCTGCGCCGCCATCTTCTGGGTGCTCATCCAGGCCCACGAGATCGGCAGCGAGTTCTGGCCCGCCCCGGCCGCCATCACCTGGTCCGGCCTGGCCCAGATGATGGCCCAGGGCTCCAGCGCGCTCCCCCGGGGGGCGATGCCCGCCCTGTACGCCGGCATCGCGCTGGGCGTGCTCATCCCGGTGCTCGAGCAGTACGGCCCCAAGAAGCTGAAGCGCTGGCTCCCCAGCGCCATCGGGCTCGGCGTGGCCATGGTCGTGCCGTACAAGTACTGCGTCACCATCTTCTTCGGTTCGATGGCGTTCCTGCTGATCAAGAAGCGCAACCCGGCCTGGATCGCGGCGTTCGCGGGGGCCATCGGCGCCGGCGGCATCGCCGGCGAGGGGCTCGCAGGCGTCATCGCCGCGTTCGTCAGCTCGGCGCCTGACGTGTTCGGCGCGGTGACCGGCCTGTTCGACGCGCTCTTCTTCGGGACCGGGAGCTGACATGCAGGGCCGACGTATCGCCATCGCGACCATCCTCAGCGGGCTGCTCCTGCTCGTCGACGCCGTGCTCGCCGTCGCCACGGCGGAGTCCCTCGGCGGCGCCGGGTTCTACGGCCCGGGGCTCGCCTCGATCACCAGCGCCACCCTCGGCTTCGCCCTCGTCGACACCGGCGTGCGCAGTTGGGACACCGAAGACGGCATCGACCGCGTCGGCGTGCTCAAGCTGGGACTGACCGGGATCTTCTGGGGCTTCGTGCGGGTCGGCGGCGGCGCCGGGGCGATCGTGCCCGCCATCGTCGGCATGACCTGGGTCGTGTCCCAGGCCGCCCTCTTCAAGGAGGCGGACGAAGACGAGGACGAGGCGCCGTCGGAGGCGTCGCCCGCGTCTCCCCCCGCGGAGGGCTGACCGCCGCGCTCGAATCAGTCGCCGCGGTACCGGTGGTACCGCGGCCCCGCGCTGACGTCGCTGTGCCGGGCCTGCGGGCCGACCTTGAACCGACCTTCCATGCGCTCCAGTTCCGGCTTCGCCGCGGGGTCGCCGAGCAACGACTGGTGCATGTCCTTCGCGAGCTCGATCGGCCCTCGCTTGGGGACGATGGTGCCCTTGGGGAGCACGATCCAGCCGCCGGGCGAGATCCACGGGAACCGCGCTGCGTCGGCCGCGGCGTCGTAGCCGAGCTCCGCCCCCGGCTCGATCGAGCAGTTCTTGTCCATCACGACCCGCCGCAGGCGGGCGCCGGTCCCGATGTTGCAGCCCGCCAGCGCGATGACGTGGTCGACCACGCTGCGGCTGTGGACGAAGCAGTCGAACCCGATGAGGGACTTGTGCACGTGGGCGCCGGAGACGATGCAGCCGTCGCAGACCAGGCTGTCGTGGATCCCGCACATCGGCCCGCCCTCTTCGTGCACGAAGCGCGCGGGGGGGTAGTGCCGGTTGGCGGTGCGCACGGGCCAGGAGCGGTTGTACAGGTTGAGCAGCGGCAGGCGGCTGCGCACGTCCATGTTGGCGACGATGTAGCTGTCGACCGTGCCGACGTCCCGCCAGTAGGCGGGCTGGTCGGTGGGGTCGCCCGGGGCGCGCACGCTGCCGAAGTCCCAGGCGTAGATGCTGGCTCCGCCCTTGAGGAGCCGGGGGATGATGTTCTTGCCGAAGTCGTGGGACGTGCCGGGCCGGTTCTCCTCGCTGTGCAGCGCCTCCTCGAGCACCGAGGCGCGGAAGAAGTAGTTGCCCATGCTGACCAGGCAGGTGTCCGGCCGACCGGGGATCGGGGTGGGGTCCTTCGGCTTCTCCTGGAACCCGACGATCTTGCCCTGCTCGTCCACCTGGATGACGCCGAACTCGCTCGCCTCGGAGCGCGGCACCGGGAAGGCGGCGACGGTCAGGTCCGCGTCCTGGTCCCGGTGGAACCGCTCCATCTCGCGCACGTCCAGCTTGTAGACGTGGTCGCCGCCGAACACCGCGACCGTGTCGGCGACGGCGTCCCGCACGAGGTTGAAGTTCTGCAGCACGCTGTCGGCGGTTCCGCGGTACCAGTGCTCGCCCCGGCGCATCTGGGCCGGCACGATCTCGATGAAGCCGTCGAACGCCGCGAACTGCCAGTTGCGCTGCACGTGCTGGATCAGGCTGCTCGCCATGTACTGGGTGAGCAGGTAGATGCGGCGGTAGCCCGAGTTGACGAAGTTGCTCAGGACGAAGTCGACGATTCGGTACTGGCCGGCGAACGGGACGGCGGGCTTGGCCCGGTGGGACGTCAGCGGCGCGAGGCGGGAGCCCTTGCCTCCGGCCATGATCATGACGAGCGTCTGGCTCACGGCGCACCTCCGAGTTCGCTTCGGGGTTAGCACACGGGCCCCCGGCGCGTTTGACCTTGGTCAAGTCGTCACGGTTTCGTCACGCCTGACCTCGGCCGTCCTTCGGAGTATCCTCCCGCGCGATGAAGGTCCGAGATCTCATGGTCGCCCCGGTGCGCACGCTCAGCCACGACGCCAACGGAGCCGAGGTGTCCGACCTGATGCGGCGCTTCAGCATCCGGCACATCCCGATCGTCGACGACGCCGACGCGGTGCTCGGGCTGGTGACCCACCGGGACATGCTCGCCAAGGCCTTCGGCGCCGGCCAGGACCTGCCCCAGAGCATCCGCCGCCCCTACCTGCAGTCGATCCCGGTCAGCGAGATCATGACCGCGCGGGTCGAGACCGCGGGGCCCGAGACGGACCTGCGATCGGCCGCCTGCGCGATGCTCGCGCGTCGGCACGGCTGCCTGGTCGTGACTGAGGAGGGCCGGCTGGTCGGCATCCTCACCTCGAGCGATTTCGTCCGATACGTCGCCGGCTGCGACGACCTGGAGGCGCCTTGAAGCTGGTCTCGTGGAACATCAACGGCATCCGCGCCGCGTGGCGCAAGGGGCTGCCGGAGTACCTTCGCGACAGCGGCGCGGACCTGTTCTTCGTGCAGGAGAGCAAGGTCGATCCGCACCAACTGGAGAAGGAGATCAAGCACCCCGAGGGGTTCGGGACGTCGTTCGTGTCCGGTGACCGCAAGGGCTACTCCGGCGTCGGGGTGTACTGGAACGAGGCGACCGTGGGCGAGCCGGACGAGGTGGTGCACGGCCTCGGCATCGAGCGTTTCGACCGCGAAGGGCGCGTCATCATGGTCCGCTACGGCGACCTCCACGTCTTCGGCAACTACTTCCCCAACGGGGGCCAGGGCCCGGACCGGGTGGCCTACAAGCTCGACTTCTACGACCACATGCTGCGCCGCATGAACCGGCTCCGCCGCGAGGGCGCCGACGTCGTGGTGTGCGGCGACTTCAACACCGCCCACCGCCCCTTCGACCTCGCGCGACCGGACGAGCACGCCAACACGTCCGGGTTCCTCCCCGAGGAGCGGGCGTGGCTGGAGCGCATGCTCGCCGACGGGTGGGTCGACACCTGGCGTCACGTGCACCCCAACACCCGCGAGGTCTACAGCTGGTGGTCGTACCAGACGATCGCGCGGCCCAAGAACATCGGCTGGCGCATCGACTACTTCGTCGTCGACGAAGCCGCCACCGACCGGATCGCCGACGCGTCCATCGAGGACCAGGTCGAGGGCTCGGACCACGCGCCAGTCACCCTGGAGCTGCGGCCCCGGGCGCAGGCGTGAGCGCCTCCCCTGGGCCGGCGGTGCGAGACGCCCTCCGGGCGGCGCTCGACCAGGCGACCTCGCTGGTCGACGAGGCGGACGGGGAAGCCGCAGTCCACGGGATCCGCAAGGCGACGAAGCGGCTGCGCGCCCACCTCATCCTCGTCGGCCCGACGGTCGGCAACCCCGGGGCGAAGGCCATCCGCCGGGCGATCCGAGACACCTCGGCGCTGCTCGCCCCCACCCGGGACGCCGACGTCCTGCGCAAGACGCTGCGCAAGGTGGCCGGCGATCCCATCCCCGAGGACCTGCTCCCGCCCCGCCCGGTCCTGGACCGGGACGCCGCGCTCCGGCGCGCCGCCGCCGAGCTCGGAGCGGCCGCCGACGCCGCCGACGCGCTCGACTGGGACCGGTTCGACGCCCCCGCCCTGGCCGAGGGCCTCGCCCGCTCGGCGGACCGGGCGCGCCGGGCGATGATCGGCGCCCTGGGGGAGCCCGACGGCGAGGCGGTGCACACCTGGCGCAAGCGGACCAAGCCGCTGTGGTACCAGCTCCGGCTCGCCCGGACCCTGGGGGTCGAGGTGCCGGACGCCCGCATCGAGGCGCTCGACCGCATGCAGGAGGCGCTGGGCGACCACCACGACCTGACGGTGCTCGCGTCCGCGCTGCTGCGCGACGGGTGGAACGAGCGGCTCGCGCCGTTGCTGCCGAGGATCGGCGAGCTGCAGGGGGAGCTGCTGTGCGCCGCGCTGCGGGAGGCCGACCCGGTCTTCGGGGACTGATTGCGGAAACCGGTTTCGAGACCGCTCTTGATCAGGCGTACGAGTTGTTGATCACCTCGCCCAGGCCGCCGGCGCCGGGCACGATGTACTGCACGTCGTTGATGCCGACCTCACCGTCGCGGTCGCCCGGGCGCGCCTCCAGCACGTCGGCGGGGGACAGGCCCCGGTCGAGCCGCAGCGCGTAGATGTGCACGTCGGGGTGGTCGGCGGTCACCCGGGCGATGAACTCGGGCGTGATGATCAGGTGCAGCGTGATGATGAGCTGGGGCTGCCCCGGCAGCGCCTTGATCAGCCCCACCGCGTCGCTGATCGACGAACCCGTGGCGCCCATCGGGTCGGGCAGCATCACGATCGCGTTGTCGACGTCGCCGCCGAACTTGCTACCCCCGAGGTCGACGCCGATCACGCGACCCTCGGCGTCGGTCCGGCGCTGCATGTAGACGTGGTCCACGCGCACCCCCGGGCTGAACAGCAGGTCGTTGAGCATGTCGAAGCCCTGGTACGCCGGCAGCGTGCCCGCGCGGGCGACGCCCACGAGGATCGCGCGCGCCTCGGGGTCCAGGGTCTGCCCCTCCCAGACCATGCCCGGCATGCTCGCCTCCATGCGGGTCCGCATGGTCGCCTGGCGCCGCGGGAACAGCTCGTTGACCGCGGCCGCGAACAGCAGGTTGTAGCAGCGCTGGAGCAGCCGGTTGACGTCGGGCTGGCGCGTGTCCGGATGCCCGATCCGGGACAGCAGGCTGATCCCCACGAGGTCCGACAGGATGTGCACCTGGTCGCCGTAGCTGTGGTCGATCTGCGGAGCGGCCCAGGACAGCTCTCGGTAGGCGGAGTCGCTCATGACGGGCCTCAGTCGATGGAGAAGCGGGCGCCCAGGAAGATCAGCGGTCCCCCGGAGAAGCGCTTGTCGAAGCGCACCTGGCCGGTCGCCTCGCCGAACAGGGCGATGACGTCGTTCAACCGGACCCGCAGTCCGATGCCGGCGTCGGCGAACATGAAGATGCGGAGCTGCGTGACCAGGGGCGAGACCCCCAGGTCGACCACCGCGTACAGCCCGAGCTTCTTCTCCAGGTCGGGCAGCAGCTCCACCTGCACGCCGCCGGAGAAGAGGCCGGCGTGTCGAACGCCGCCGCGCAGGTCGATGATCGCGGAGTAGTAGAGGCGCAGGCGGCCGGAGACGCGCGCCCCGCGGGTGCCCAGGTGGACTTCGAGCCCGCCTCCCTGGTCGAGCCAGGTCCCGGTGCCGCCTTCGGAGTCGAGCGCCTGGCCGAAGTGCAGGCCGGTGGCGTCGAACACACCGACCCCGCCGGCCGACGCCGTGCGCGGGCTCGCGAAGGCGACCAGGCAGGCGACGATGGCGACGACGATCCAGAGGCGGGGGGCGAGCATGGCGCGCAGTATAGGGAGAAGCGGACTGATGTCATCACTCCGCCCCGTGCCCGGATCGAAGCGGCGGCGGCGTCGATCGGCGACCGGCGATCAGAGCAGCGGATAGCGCTCCAGCACGTCGTCCCGCGTCGGCGGCACCATCGGCTCCCAGAGCCCGCCCATCCACTGGAACCGACCGGTCTTGGTGTCCGTCTTCAGGTTCGCCTCGATGGGGAAGTAGCGGTTGTAGTCGTCGACCATCGACTGCACGCCCTCGATCCCGCAGCGCTGCACGTGCCGCCGCCAGGCCCGGTTGAACGCGCCCTTCTGCACGTCGCCGAGATCGGCCTTGTCGCGCAGGACCCGCCACTTGTGCTCGAGCTCGGCGTGGCGGTCCCGACCCTCGTCGTCCAGCAGGGCCTGTCGGATCTCGCGGCCGTCGTCCGCGATCCGACCCTCGCCCGCCGCGATCCACAGCGCCTTGCGCTTGCGCTCGAGGGCGGCCCAGAACGCGGCGATCTTCCGGTCGGTGCGCATCCGACGCATGGCGAACGCCGGCGCGCCGGCCCGCGCCCGGATCCGGTCCTTGAGCGAGATCCGGAAGTTGAACGAGAAGTTCTCGAGGGACAGCACCCGGGGCTTGCTCTCGTGCTCACTCATGTCGCAACCATGGCCCCACGCGCGCGCGCGTCAAGTCGTGCATCGATCCGCTGCGGCCAGAACGAACGAGGGCAGCCCCACATGGGACTGCCCTCGCCAGGAGTTTCGTTCGGTGCGCCCGAAGGCGCGCCGTTCCTAGAGGTTGCTGTCGACCGTGTCGACTTCGCTGTCGGCGGTGGTGAAGAGGTCCTTGATCTTGCCGCCGAACTGGACCGCGATGGCGATGCAGACCACGGCGATGGCGACGAGGATGATGACGTATTCCGTCATGCCCTGGCCCCGCTCGTCACGGTGCAGACTCTGGAACGAACGAAGAATCGCGTTGCTCATGTGAGTATCCCTTTCTGGTGTGAGCCGGTCAGGCTCATGAAGCGGTGGACCAGGCGGGCCTGGACCTAGAGGTTGGAATCGACGGTGTCGACCTCAGCGTCAGCCGTCTCGAACAGGGCCTTGATCTTGCCGCCGAACTGGACGGCGATCGCGATGCAGACCACGGCGATGGCGACGAGGATGATGACGTACTCCGTCATGCCCTGGCCTCGCTCGTCGTTGTGCAGGCGGCGGAGGGCGGTGGCGGCGGTCGTGACGATGTCGTTGCTCATGATTTCCAACTCCTGGTGGCGGCGGTTTGTTCGCTGCCGACTTTGAGATTCTCCGGTGGCGTTGTTGCGAGGCTGTGGAGCGAGGTGTGTTCTTTTCGTTGTCAATAACTTGTCAAATGTTGCGATGTCTCCACATCTTCAACGAGTGTGGAGGCCGCTGGGGCGCCTCGGCGGGGCCGCCAACCGCTCCCGGGTCAGGACGGGAGATCGGGGCACTTGGTAGGATTCGCCCGTGTCGTACACCATCCTGATCGTCGAGGACGACCAGCGGATCGCCTCGGTCGTCCGGTTCCACCTCGAGCGCGAGTCGTTCGCCTGTCATCACGCTGCCGACGGCGACGCCGGCCTGGCGCTGTATCACGAGCTCCATCCGGACCTCGTGATCCTCGACGTGATGCTCCCGGGCCGCTCGGGCTTCGACGTCTGCCAGGCGATCCGCGCCAGCGGCGGGAGCCAGCCCGCCATCCTGATGCTGACCGCTCGGGTCGAAGAGGTGGACGCCGTGATGGGCCTCACCGTCGGCGCCGACGACTACGTGCGCAAGCCGTTCGGGGTCAAGGAGCTCGTCGCCCGCTGCCGCTCGCTGCTGCAGCGCCGGGACGCCCGCCTGCAGGCCGAGTCCGCCGCCGCCGTGGCGCCGGTCGCGGTCACGCCGATCGAGCCGGGCGGAGGACCGCCGCCGATCATCCCCTCGGGCATCGAGGACGAGAGCGTCGTCACGCCGGCGCCGCTGATGCGGCCGCCGCTGCGGATCGACCCCGGCCGCCGCGAAGTGCACGTGCACGACGAGCTCATCGAGCTGACGCCGACCGAGTTCGACCTGCTGTACTTCATGGCCCGTCGCCCGGGCCGCGTGTTCACCCGCGAGGAGCTCCTGGACCACGTCTGGGGCTACGACCACGCCGGCTACGCGCGCACGATCGACTCCCACATCGCGCGCGTCCGCCGCAAGGTCGCCGAGGCCGACGGCCCGCGCGACGTGATCCAGACCGTCTTCCGGGTCGGCTACCGGTACCGCGACGACCCGGATGGCTAGGAAGCGGCGTCCCGGCCACGCCGAGGACCCCAACGCTCCGCTGAACACCGATCCCGGGCGCCCGCCCGAGTCGACGATCGTCCGGTTCCGCAAGGCGCGCGAGGCCTTCGAAGAGGCGCGGCAACCGGCCCCCGGCGTGCCCCCCGGGGCCGAGAAGACCGGCTCGATCCAGCAGCGGTTCGCGCTGCGCGTGCCCGAGCCGCCGCCGGCGCGCCGCTCCCTGTTCCGGCGCCTGCTGATCACCACGCTGGCGGTGCTCGCGATCTATGGCGGGCTGACCCAGCTCCTCGCCTACCGGCTGGGCGCCAACGTCCTCTCCGAGGCGTTCCAGCAGCAGCTCATCGAGCCGGCCCTCGTCGCCCTGGAGGACTCGGCCGGCACCATGCTCTCCCGCGGCGCCCCGCCGGCGACCATGCAGGCGTACCTCGACCGCCGCTACGGCGCGTTCCCGCGCATGTCGGTGGCGGTCTACTCGCGGTCCGGCGAGCGGCTCGCCCAGCGCGTCGGCCAGCCCGGCGCGTCCCCCGTGCAGCTGACCGATCAGCTCCTCCTCCGGGCGGCCGAGCAGACCTCTCGCGAGGCGGTCGGCCTCGGCTTCGTGGCGGTCTCGCCGGTGCGCGGCGGCGGCCCCCCCGACTCCGGCCAGGGGGAGGTGCTCGGCTACGTGCGGATCGCGGCTCAGCCATCGACGGTCGAGACGCAGAACCTCATCTGGGAGGCGACCTGGCGGTGGGCGTTCCCGGTGTTCCTGCTGTCGGTGTTGATGGCCTTCCTGGGCACCCGGTCGATCACCCAGCGCCTGCGCGAGGCCGAGGCCGCCGTGGGACGCATGGCCGCGGGCGACATGTCGGCCCGCATCCCGGTGGCGGAGATGGACGAGGTGGGCCGGGTCGGCCTGACGTTCAACCGGACCGCCGACCTGCTCCAGCGCACGGTCAAGGAGCTGGAGCAGACCGACCAGACGCGCCGACGGCTCGTCGCCGACTTCGCCCACGAGCTGAACACCCCGCTGACCAACGTGCTCGCCTACCTCGAGACCCTCCTGATGGCGGAGGAGGAGGGCGGCATGGACCACACCAGCCGCAAGGGCTTCCTGGAGGTCGCCCACGACGAGGCGAAGCGGCTGGCCCACCTCGCCCGGGACCTCGAGACGCTGACGAAGCTGGAGGCGGGTCGGCTGGTCATGGAGCAGGACCTGGTCGACATGTCCCGGCTCGCGGTGGAGCTGGCCCGGCGCGTCATCCCAAGGGCCGAGCAGCAGGGGCTGGAGGTGTTCACCGACATCCAGCCCGGCGGCGACATCGTCGGGGACCGGATGCGCCTGGAGCAGGTCGGCATGAACCTGCTGGAGAACGCGCTCCGCTACACCCAGTCGGGCTCGCTGACGATCTCGGTCGTGGTCGACGGCGAGGGCGTCACCCTCGGGTTCACCGACACCGGGATCGGCATCCCGCAGGAGGACATCCAGCGGGTGCTCGACCGCTTCTACCGGGTCGATCCGTCCCGCCAGCGCAAGACCGGCGGCAGCGGCCTCGGGCTGGCGATCGTCGGCGGCATCGTCGAGCGGCACGGCGGACGGGTGCACGTCACCAGCCAGGTCGGCGAGGGCACCACCGTCAGCGTCTGGTTCCCCCGGGAGGGCTCCGTCCACGACTCGGTGGCGGACGTGCCACGCCCCACGGGGTGATCCGTGAGCGCGGAGAGGGAACGGGATCGCTCCCGCTCCCTCTCCTGTCGGACATCGGAGGCCCGTAAGCCGGGTCTCGTCCCGGGGGGTGTCACCACCCGCCCCTGGGCGATCATTCCTCTACGCCCGTCGTCTCCAACGGACTGAAGCAGCCTACCCGGACGCTCGGGCGGGCCGCCCTCGAACACGTCCCTATGTGGCCTTGCTCCGGATGGGGTTTACCTGGCCGCGCCGGTTACCCGGCCCGCCGGTGCGCTCTTACCGCACCCTTTCAACCTCACCGTCGGGCGACCCCGCCCGAGTCCCCCCGCCGCCGGCGCGTACGACCGGGCGCAAGGGACGGGACGGCGAACCGTCCCGGCGGTCTTCTCTCTGTTGCACTTGCCTTCAGCTTCCGCCGACCGGGAGTTACCCGGCACCCTGCCCTGCGGAGCCCGGACTTTCCTCCCGCTGCGGATGCAGCCGGCGATCGCCTGGACCTCCTTTCCGACCCGGGGAACGTGCATCGCGCAGCCCCGCTTGGCAAGTGCCGGCTCGGTGTATCCTCCGCCAATGCGACGGATCGCCCTCCTGCTGTTGATCTTCCCCACCCTCATCGCCATGGGCTGCCGGACCGGCGGCGGGGGAGACGACGACGACGACTCCGCCGCGGGCGACGACGACGACGACGACGCGACGGACGACGACGACGCGGTGCCGGACACCGAGACCGACTGCAGCGACGGGGTCGACGAGGACGAGGACGGCCTGACCGACTGCGCCGACGACGACTGCGCGGACGTTGCCCCCTGCTGGTGGCCCGACGCGGTCGACCACAGCGGCGACTTCCTGTTCGACGGGGCGACCATCGAGTGCGAGGTCGCGAGCTTCCCGATCGACATCGACATCGACGACTGCCAGACCGCCTACACCTCGTCCCTGGCGACGGAGACGGGCGCCTGCCCGGTCTGCGACCTGACGTTCGCGGGCGACTTCTCCTACTCGGTCGACAGCTGCGCCGAGCTCCTGGACTCCGCGTCGCCGACCTCCGGCGCGTTCGGCTTCGTCTTCCTGAGCGCGACCGAGTGGGAGGTCTACGCCCTGGACGAGTCCACCGGCGAGTGGGCGAGCGTGGGCGTCGCGGAGGACGACGGCGCCGGCAACAAGCTCATCACCGCGTCCGAGGCGATCATCGACAACCCGGACGAGTGCGACTGGCCCAAGGACCAGACGCTCGGCAACCTGACGATCACGCTGACCTGGGCGGATGCGGCTCGCTAGCGCCGCCGCGCTCCTGCTGCTCCTGGCGGGCTGCTACGACACGTCGTTTGGCGGCAACGGCGGCCGGACCGATCTGCAGAACGTCGGCGATGACGACGCCGCGTTCGGTGC
>CAYQEG010000163.1:0-18299 GCA_964416435.1 uncultured Rickettsiales bacterium | reverse complement strand
GGGCAGGGCGCACGAGGACTCACCAGAATCCCTGTGCTGGACCACTAGGAGCCTGCAGGAGCCTGTACACGCTCCTATCGGAGCACGACCACGAAAGCGTCGTTCTTGAACCGGTCGATGTTGTCCAGGTAGATGGTCGCCATCTGCCGGTCGTCGCTGTACTCGATCTGGTAGTCCGACTTCTCCTTGAAGCGATCCCGCGGCAGCAGGATCACCTTGTTGAGGCGGCGGGCGCCGAAGTCCTCGGCGTAGACCTTGAGGCTGGTCTGGCGGCGCAGGTCGAGCGTCTGGGTGAACAGGTCCTTGCGCCAGTCCTTCAGCCGCATCCCGGCGGGCGCCAGGATGTCCTGCTCGCGCAGGCGGCGGGCGGTGTCGACGTAGAAGTAGACCGACTCGTCGGCCTCGACGAGCTCCTCCTTGTCCTCGAACAGGATGTCGCGCTCGTACTGCAGGTCGTCCCGCTGGGAGGAGACGCGGGTCAGGTCGTCGCGCAGCTGGTCGCGCGTCGCCTCCAGGACCGTGATCTCGGCCTCGAGCGACGCGGCCAGGGCGAGCGCCTCGTCGCGCTCCTCGCGCAGCTTCCGCTTCTCCCGGATGTTCAGGAAGAAGGGGGAGACGCGGGCGGTGCCCTGGGTGACCGTGGTGCCGTAGACGCCGTCGGCGTAGAAGTGCCAGACCTCCATGCCGGGGGCGAGGTTGTTGGTGAGCAGCGAGCGATGGGCCAGCTCGCTCGCCTCGTCCTTGGTCAGGCCGTGGTTGGCGACCAGGTAGTCGGTGGCGAGGCCCAGGTGGCTGTCGCCCCGCTGGACGATGCTCGGGGTCGGCAGCTCCGACTTGAGCAGGTCGATCTCGTCCTCGAGCTCGCCGATGCGGTCGCGGGTGTCCAGGACCTGCTGGAGCAGCCCGGTCAGGCTGATGTCCTCTTCGCGGCTGAGCATGGTCTGCAGCAGCGCCGCCTGCCCCTCGGACAGCTGCACGCCGGTCAGCTTGCGGCCGGTGCGCGCCTCGAACGCCTGGGCGAGCTCCAGGTACTCGGCCTGGACCTGGTGGATCTCACCCTCGCGGAGGGCGATGGTGTTGGCCGAGCCGAGCTCGGCGGCCATCGCGTCGTCCTCCAGGACGATGCCGGCCAGCTCGCCGCCTCCGACCTCCTCGGCCCCCTCGGGAGCGTCGTCGCAGCCCGCGACGGCGGTCGCGAAGGCGGCGGTTAGCAGCGAAATCAGCAGGTTGCGCGTCCAGTACATGGTCGACTCCTGGGTGATGGCCGGGCGACGTTAGGGGGGGCTTGTTGCGGACTCGTGGAGATCAAGTGCCGATCAGCGCGCTGACCAGTTGGGGCCGTTCGGGGCCCCGCGGCACGACGACTCCCACCGGACCGCGAGCCAGGTCGCCCAACCGGCCGGCCCACGGCTTCAGCACTCCCGGATCGGACGCCGTCGGCAGCCCGATCACTGCAAGCACATCCTCGGTGCAATCCTTGGCGGCGACCTCCAGGTCGCTCGACGAGCGCACCCGGGGGTGTCGGAAGACCGGGTAGCAGCGCTCTACGGCGCGCAGCAGGTGTTCGCACGGCTCACGACCGGGGGCGTCGTTCGGGGGGAGAACCCCCAGCACCTCGCTGAACGTCCCGCCGGCCCGGTCCCACAGCACCACCAGGCGGCCGGTCCACGCCTCGCAGAGCGCCGCCAGCGCGGCCGGCTCGGGGCGTCGACCGTCGTGCACCGCCCCGACGATCAGCGTCGCCCGGGGGCCCGCGGCCGCGACCGTGGCCGCGTGGGCGGCCATCTGCTCGGCGTCGCCGGTGAGGGTGCGGATAGCGGTGTGCTGCCCCCGCGCCGCGGTGTCCACGAGATGGCGGATGGCTCGGTCCGCCTCGTTGCGGGGGTCGAGTCCGAACAACGCCATGCGCAGGGGCAGCGGCAGCTCCTCGCCGCGCCCGTGCAGCGCGAACGCCCGCACCTGGCTGCCCAGGCCGTGGGCGACCGCCAGCGCGGTGCGCACCATCGCCCGGTCGTCGGCGCTCGGCAGCACGACGCAGACGGAGGGCGCCTGCTCCGCTGCGGCGGTGTCGTGGCGAGCCTTGGGGAAGCGGATCACGGCGGGGCGAAACATACGTCGAATGGAGTACCCTCGCGCTCCCATGACCGACACCACAGCACTGCAGAGCACGATCGAGCAGGCCTGGGCGAGCGAAGGCTGGCGCGACGATCCCGAGGCCGCCGAAGCGGTCGAGCAGACCATCGAGCTGCTGGACCGCGGCCTCGTCCGCGTCGCCAACCCGCCGGCGGAGGCCGACGGCGAGTGGACCGTCAACAGCTGGGTCAAGGAGGCGGTGCTGATGTACTTCGGCCTCGCACCCATGCGGGAGATGACGGCCGGGATCTTCCACTGGCACGACAAGGTCCCGCTCAAGACGTCCCCCGAAGCGGCGGGCTTCCGGGCCGTGCCGCCGGCGACGGTCCGGCGCGGCGCGTTCGTGCAGCGGGGCGCGGTCCTGATGCCCAGCTACGTCAACATCGGCGCCTGGGTGGGGGCCGGCACCATGGTCGACACCTGGGCCACGGTCGGCTCCTGCGCCCAGATCGGCCGGGGGGTGCACCTGTCCGGCGGCGTCGGCATCGGCGGGGTGCTCGAGCCGCCCGGAGCGACGCCCGTGATCGTCGAGGACGGCGCCTTCCTGGGGAGCCGGTCGATCGTGGTCGAAGGGGTGCGGGTCGGTCGCGAGGCGGTCCTGGGGGCCAACGTCGTGCTGACGGCGTCGACGCGCATCATCGACGTGACCGGGCCGGAGGAGGTCGTGCTCAAGGGCGCCGTGCCCCCCCGCTCGGTCGTCATCCCGGGCACCCGCATCAAGCGGTTCCCGGCCGGGGAGTACGGCGTGCCCTGCGCGCTGATCATCGGCCGCCGCAAGGAGTCCACCGATCGCAAGACGTCACTGAACGACGTGCTGCGCGAGTTCGCCGTCTCGGTCTAGGAGCATGATTCACCATCCGCTCCCGTCGCCCCGTGGACTGTGGTACGCGATGCCCTCCTCCGACCTCGTTACGTATCCCGATACGCTGCCTCGGCCGTCGTTGGCCTCCCGCACCACCGCCTCACGGGGCTCGGTCCGGGGTAGCGAATCAAGCTCCTAGGAGAGAGCCATGAAGTGCAGCGTCCTGGGAGCCGGCTCGTTCGGCACCGCCCTGTCCTCCGTCCTGCTCGCCAACGGCCACGACGTGCTCCTGTGGTGCTACGAGCCGGGGCACGCCGCCGAGGTCAACGAACACGGCCGCAACACCCGCTACCAGACCGGCCACCCGCTCCCCGGGATCCGCGCGACCGACTCGCTGCAGGAGGCCGTGGAGGGGCGGGACCTGGTCCTGTTCGTGTCCCCGTCCCACGTCACCCGCGGCCTCGCGAAGCAGGTCGCCCCGCACCTCGCGGACGGCACCCTGATCGTGTGCGCGAGCAAGGGGATCGAGGCCGCCGGCGCGACCATGGACCAGGTGCTGCACGACGAGCTCGACGAGCGGCACCACAGCCACCTGGCGTTCCTGTCGGGGCCCAGCTTCGCGTTCGAGATGCTCGAGAAGCGGCCCACCGCGGTGGTCGTGGCGGCGCGGGACGACGACGTCGCCGCGGCGGTCCAGGAGGCGTTCGCGACGCCCTTCTTCCGCACCTACACGACCCACGACATCGTCGGGGTGGAGCTGGGCGGCGCGGTCAAGAACGTGATGGCGATCGCCGCGGGCGCGTGCGACGGGCTGGGCTTCGGCCACAACGCCCGGGCGGCGGTGATCACCCGCGGCCTGGCCGAGATGAGCCGGCTGGGCGTGGCGATGGGGGCCGACCCGCTGACGTTCATGGGGCTGGCCGGCATGGGCGACCTGGTGCTCACGTGCACGGGCGACCTGTCGCGCAACCGGACCGTCGGCAAGAAGCTGGCGTCGGGCATGACGCTGGACGAGATCACCGCCAGCCTCGGCGGACAGATCGCCGAGGGCGTCAAGACGACGGTGTCGACCAGGGCGCTCGCGGCCCGGATCGGGCTCGACATGCCGATCGTCGACGCGGTCTACGCGGTGCTCTACGAGGGCGCCGACCCCAGGGCCAGCGTCGCGGCGCTGATGTCCCGCCCCCTGAAGCGGGAACAGGACTGACGCCGTGAGCACCGGCCGGCGCCTCGATCTGAAGGTCGGCTGGTCGTGCAACAACCGGTGCGCGTTCTGCGTGCAGGGGGACAAGCGGGACCGCTTCGCGGATCGCGAGTCCGACGCGCTGATCGCCGAGCTCGAGGCGTCCCGACCGGGCTGCGACGGGGTCGTCCTGACCGGCGGGGAGCCGACGGTGCGTCGGGACCTGCCCGATCTCGTCGCCGCGGCGAGGGACCTGGGCTATCGGACCATCCAGCTGCAGACCAACGGCCGGGCGCTGTGTCACCGGCCCCTGCTGGAGCGGCTGGTGGGGGCCGGCCTGACGGAGGTCGCGCCGGCCCTGCACGGCCCCGACCCGGCGGTGCACGACGCCCTGGTGCGAGCCCCCGGCGCGTTCAAGCAGACCGTGAGAGGCATCCGCCACGCCCGCGCCCTGGGGCTGCCGGTCGTGCTCAACAGCGTGGTGGTGCGCCGCAACGTGCAGCACCTGCCGGCGATGGCCCGGCTGTTCGTCGCCCTGGACGTGGCGTCGTTCCAGCTCGCGTTCGTGCACGCGCTGGGCACCGCGGGTCAGCACATCGACGACGTGATGCCCCGGCTGTCCGACGCCCGGCCGTTCCTCCACGCGGCGCTCGCCGTCGGCCGCGCAGCCTCGGTGTCCTGCTGGACGGAGGGGGTGCCGCTCTGCTTCCTGGGGCCCCTGGCCGCTCACGCGTCGGAGCGTCGCATCCCGTCGACCCGGATCGTCGACGCCGACCGGGTGGTCGAGGACTACACCCTTGCCCGCCGGGAGCAGGCCAAGGCGAAGGGGCCGCCCTGCGCCGAGTGCAGCGACGACGCGGTCTGCGAGGGGCCCTGGCGGGAGTACCCCGAGCGCTTCGGCTGGGGGGAGATGACGCCGCGGATCAGCGCCTGATCAGCGGCCTTCGGCCCACTCGGGTCCGACGCTGCCGCCGATCTTGCGCGGCTGGATGACGAGCACCCGCAGGCGCGGCACCAGGGCGCCGTCGACCTCGGCGAGGCCGTCGGCCTCGGCCATCACCGTGACCTTGCGGTCGGGCCACCAGGCGCCGAGCGCGCGGTAGTCGAGGAGGTAGACGCCGCACGGCTCGCCGTCCCTGATGAGGTGGGGCTCATCGTGGCAGGTCGCGCGCAGCACCTGCTCGACCGGGTCGAGCCACGCGGGGTCGAAGCGCTCGTCGAACAGCTCGTCGTCCTCGAACGTGAGCAGGTAGCCCCGCCCCTGCCAGGCGGTGGCGTGGGCCGCGAGCACGTCGGCGGCCGGCACGCCGGACAGCGCCCAGGTCGCCTCGCGGGCGCGGCGCCCCTCGTCCCAGCGCGCTCGACTCTCCCCGCGCCGCACGGTGTCACGGTCGATGGCGGGGTCCTCGTCGGTCACGGTGCCGCGGGCGACGGCGACGACGTGGCCCCCCGACGTGCGCACGATCCCGCGGTCGAGGTCGATCACCTCGACGGTCTCGCCCCCCCGCAGCGGCACCCGGCTGAGCCACTCCGGGTCGCTCAGGGGCACCCCCCACCGCGATCCGGAGTCCCGCACCCAGGCGTCGCCGGTCGAGCGGGCGTCGGCCCAGGGGTCCTTCTTCGGGGGCCGGGTCGTGACCTTGTCGACCGCGACCAGGGCGGCGTTGCTTCCGACGTACTGCATCGGCAGGCTCAGGCGGGCGTATCTCGCGCCGCACCGGTCCTCGACGATCCAGCCCTCGACCCGCAGCCCCGCGGCGAGCACGTCGCGGGGCGCCTTTCGGGGGGTCAGCTCGCAGTTGCCGAACGTGTAGATCGTGGCCCCGGGGAGCACCCAGAACGTCGTCAGGTCGACCCGCGCGTTCGCCGAGGGCACCAGCGCCAGGGCGAGGATCGCGACCGCCGCGAAGAGGGGCGCCCTCATGGGCGGTAGGCCCCGGTGACGAACCGCTCGAGGTCCTCCTGCTGCTCCTGTCGCTCCTCGTCGCTCGCCGGCGGGAGCAGCTCCTGCATCTTGAGGTACTGGGCGAGCCGCCGCTCGACGAACCAGTCCTCGCGCCACGTGGCGTCAGCGACGCGGTACCAGCCGATGACCAGCCGCTTCCACTCGCGGGGGTGGCTCTGGCGCACCGCGTCGTACCAGCCCGCCTCGACCCGCCGGAGGAACCCGTCGTACCCGGCCCGCCGCAGGTGCATCGCCTCCCGCGGCGCCCTCAGCGCGTCCAGCTCGAGCTTCAGCAGCTCTTCGGTGCACGGCTCGGACGACGCCCGGCGGGTGAACTCCTGCCAGCGGGCCGCCCGCTCGGACGCGGCCTGGGCGTCCTCGACGTCGTCCTCCAGCTTGTCCAGCGCCTTCTTGGCGGCCTTGGCGTCCCCGCGGAGCTCGGCCTGGCGCAGCGTCTGCTGCTGCAGCACCACCGCCATGTCGTACAGCCCGTGGCTCCTCGCCCAGCTGGCGGGGTGCTTCGGCTCGCCCTCGGAGGCGTGCTGGGGGCCCCGCTGCTGCCAGGCGCCGATGTGGCCTCCGACCGCCTCGTCGCGTCGCCCCAGTCGGATCGCGAGGTCGGCGAGGTCCTCGCGGATCTCGAAGGGCCAGAAGGAGGGGTCGTCGAAGGTGGTGGTGACCTGCTTGTCCGCGCCCGCCCCGCGCAGCGAGTCGCGCCAGCAGGACCGGAAGTCGTCCCGGGCGCTCCGCTTCCCCTTGGTGTCGAGCCCGCCGAGCAGCGCCAGGACCTGGTCGAGCCGGGCCTCCTCGGCCGCGACGTAGCCCGGCAGGTCGCCCTCCACGAGCAGCAACCTCGCGTGCAGCCCGACCGCGCAGGGATCGGCCCCGGACGCCACGGGATCCTCTCCCACGTCGCCCCGCAGCCGCTCCCAGATGGCGTGCACCTCCTCGACCGAGCGGTGGGCGAACGTGGTGCGACGCTGCCTGATGTCCGCCGCGATGTTGGCCAGGGTCTCCTCCGCGAGCCGGAAGCCGGGCTCCCGGGCGAGCGCCTGGCTGAGCAGCGACTCCGCTTCGGCCGCCTCCCCCCGGTCCAGGGCCTGGAGCGCGCCGCCGAACAGGGCGACGGTGTCCAGCTGTCGGACCTCGATCTGGCCGAACTCCACCCGTTCGCGACCCGCGAGGCGCAGCTGCAGCGCGTCGAGCAGCACGTAGGCCAGCTCATCGACCAGGACGAAGAACTCCTCGCCCCGCTCGCCGACCTCTCCGACGACCTCCTGGGCTGCGATGACCTCCCCGGTCTGGACCTTCACCACCCGGACGGAGACCGCGATGGAGGGCAGCTGGACGGTGAACAGCGAGCCGAGCACGACGTAGTCGGCCCCCAGGAGCTTGCCCGCCTCGGCCGCGGTGGTGGGGTCGACCCGGCCCGACGCGCCGAGGTCGATCTCGTCGGTGACCGCCTGCAGCGCGCGCCGCTCGACCACCTGGACCGCGTCGGTCCGGGTGAACTTGGTGAGCAGGATGGCCGCGACCCCCGGACCGGCGGCGTCGAAGGCGGCGTCGCCGGTGTCGTTGGTGAGGTCGAGGATCGCGAGGGTCGGGGTCTGCGCGAGGGCGGCGCCGACCCCGCCGAGCAGCAGCCCGACGACGACGAGGAGGGCGGCCGGGAGCGGGCGCAGCACGGCGGGAGGATACCGCCCAGACCCCGCGCTGGTGCTTGACCGGCCCCGCGACATAGTGGATTACTGCGTCCGCTGATCGCGGGCCCCGCCGGGGAGGCCTGCCCGCGAGGCGGCGAAAGGGCCCTGTGAGCAACATCCGAACCATCGCCTTCGTCGAACCGGCGGCTGCCGGTATTCATATCTTCAGTCGCGCCGGACTCCCCCGCCTCGGCACGGTGCTGCTCGGCACCATGGCGCGGGACGCCGGCTACGACGTCACGGTCCAGATCGAGGAGATCCGACCGATCGACTTCGGCGTGCTGCTCCAGGCGGACCTGGTCGGCATCTCGACGATCACCCCGACGGCGGTGCGCAGCTTCGAGCTGGCGGACCGGCTCCGGGCCGACGGGAAGCTCGTCGTGATGGGCGGCCCGCACGTCACCTGGCGGGCGGACGAAGCGCTGGAGCACGCGCCGCTCGTGGTGCGGGGCGAGGGGGAGGTGCCGATGGCGCGCCTGCTCGAGGAGCTCGGCCGCGACGAGCCCGACTTCGCCGCCGTGCCGGGCCTCAGCTGGAAGGACGCCGACGGCGCCGCGGTGCACAACGCGATGCCCGCGCCCGTCGACCTGGACGACCTGCCGCTGCCCGACCTGGACCTCGCCGGCTACGGCCGCAACAAGGCGATGGGCCCCCGGCGGGTCATCCCCGTGCAGACGTCCCGGGGCTGCCCGTTCACCTGCACCTTCTGCACCGTGCACACCACGTTCGGCCGACACATGCGCTACCGCGCCACCGACAAGGTCCTGGACGACCTCGCGGCGGTGGACGGCAACGACGTGCACATCTTCTTCTACGACGACAACTTCGTGGTGCACCGCAAGAGGGCCCGGGCCCTCGCCCAAGGCATGCTCGACCGGGGGTTCGGCCTGCGCTACTCGGCCCAGGTCCGGGCCGACCTGGGCAAGGACGCGGAGCTGCTGTCGCTGATGAAGCGGAGCGGCTGCATGGGGGTCTACATCGGCCTGGAGTCGGTCAACCCCGTCGCGCTCGAGAACATGCAGAAGCGGCAGACCGTCGCGTCGATGGAGGAGAACATCCGCAAGATCCGGGCGGCCGGCATCAACGTGCACGGCATGTTCGTGCTCGGCTTCGACGAGGACGATCCGTCCACGGTCGACGCGACCATCGAGTTCGCGATCCGCTCGGGCATCACGTCGGTCCAGTTCATGGTCCTCACGCCGCTGCCCGGCTCCGCGACGTTCGCCGAGCTCGAGGCCTCCGGCCGCCTCAAGACGATGGACTGGTCGCTGTACGACGCGCACCACGTCGTGTTCGAGCCGCGGGGGCTGACTCCCGCCCAGCTGCAGCGGGGCCAGACCGACGGACATCGCCGCTTCTACTCCCCCGGCCGTATCTTCAAGTACGCGACCCGGGGGGACCTGCTGAACTCCGCGATCGCGATCTACGCTCGCAAGCTCAACAAAGACTGGTGCAAGCGCAACCGGGGCTACCTCGGCGCGCTGGAGGCGATGGACCCCGCCGAGCCGACCGCGTGGACGCAGGTCTACGGCAACAAGGTGATCGATCCCGCCGGGGTCGCGAGCCGGGACTACCATCGCCCGGCCTGAGTGGCCGCGGCCTCTCCTCACGGCGGGAGACTCCATGTCGACAAGAGTGCCCCCACGTCCGCCCATGACCGCCTCGGAGCGCGCCCGGCGGGCTGCCCTCCGCGCGCAGGAGAAGGCGTTCCTGCCGACCGCCCACACGCGGCGCCGGAGCGTCGGCCCGGTGCCCGAGCAGGTCGACGTCGCCATCGTCGGCGCCGGCACGGGCGGGCTGTGCGCCGGCGCGTACCTCGCCCGGGCGGGCCTGAAGGTGGCGCTGTTCGACCGCCACTACGTCGCCGGCGGCTGCGCGACCCGGTTCGCGCGGGGGTCCTCCGGCCAGCGGTTCCTCTTCGATGTCGGGCTGCACTACCTCGGCGAGTGTGGGCCGGGGGCGCTGTTCGACAAGCTGCTGCGTCCGATCGGGATCGACATCGACTGGGCCGAGCTACCCCGGGACTGCATCGAGAAGCTGGTGTTCCCGGACTTCGACTTCGACCTGCCCGCGGACATCGGCGTGTATCGCGACCGGCTGGTCGACCGGTTCCCGGAGGAGCGCAAGGGGATCGACAAGTACCTGCGCCTCATCGGTCAGATCGCGGGGATCCAGCCGCGGCTGTTCGAGTCGGGGGCGAAGGTCAACGCGTCGATCCTGCTTCACGTGTTCCTCCGGGCCCGCATGCTGATCCTCCACGAGAAGGCGACGGCGTCGCGGTTCCTGGACGGCTGCACCCGCAACCCGCAGCTGCGCGCGATCTTCGTCGGGCAGCACGGGGCGTACGGGCTGCCCCCGAGCGAGGTCAGCGTCCTGCTCCACGCGGGGCTCGCGAACCACTACTTCGGCGGCGCCTGGTACCCGCGGGGCGGCGGCCAGGTGATCTCCGACCGGATGGCGGAGACGATCGAGGCCGCCGGCGGCTCGATCCACCTGCGTCGGGGGGTCGAGCGGATCCTGATCGAGGGGGGGCGCGCGGTGGGCGTCCGCACCGAGCCGCGGGCCGGCGAGCAGCACGACGTCCGCGCTCGCGTCGTGGTCTCCAACGCCGACATCAAGCGCACCCTGGTCGACCTCGTCGGGCCGGAGCACCTGAGCAAGCGGTGGCTGCGCAAGCAGGAGGAGTGGGTGATGCCGTCGGGCATGTTCGCGCTGTTCCTGGGGGCCGAGGGCGACCTGTCCGAGCTCGGCATGACGGCGGCGAACACGCTGCAGTACGACAGCTACGACACGGACGCCTACTACCTGGACAACCGGGACAACCCGCGGCCGATGCCCCGCGGCTGCTACGTCACCAACGCGAACCTCAAGGACCCCGGGAGCGGCTGCCACGCCCCCGAGGGGCACCAGAGCCTGACCGTGATGACGATGCTGCCGTCGGACCCGGACTCGTGGGGGATCACGCCGGCGCAGATCGCGGACGGCAGCTACCGCCGCGTCCCGGGCTACCTCGAGCGGAAGCAGGCCATCGAGGAGGACCTGATCCGTCGCCTGGACGAGCTGTACCCGGGCGCGGCGGCCACGATCCGGTTCCGCGAGTCGTCCACGCCCGCGTCGCACGAGCGGTTCACGAGCGCGAGCGGCGGCACGGGCTACGGCCTGGCCGCGATCCCGAAGCAGTTCCAGGCCGCTCGCCCGGACGTCCAGTCGCCGATCCGCGACCTCTACTGGTGCGGCGCCTCGACCCGCAGCGCCCACGGCATCGTCGGGGCGATGCTGTCGGGGCGGGCCGCCGGCCGGCGCATCGCCAAGAAGCTGGGGTACACGCCCGTCGGCTGAGCATCACGGGCTCGCCCGGGAGTACGATCGACCGATGGACGGACCCCGCCCGATCCTCGCGCTCCTCCTGCTCGCCGCGCCCCTGGGCTGCGGGACCCCCGAGCCGGAGCCCGATCCGGAGCCCGAGCCGGAGCCCCTGGCCTGGGTCGAGGTCGAGCCCGACCTGTGCGTCGCGCGGGGCCTCAGCACGTCGACGGGGAACCTGCAGACCGCCTACGACGTGCTCGGTGATCTGGGCGTGACGTCGGTGCGGGGCGGGGTGCACTGGCACCGCGTCGAGCCGACGCCGGGGGCGTTCGACTTCTCCGCCTTCGAGCCGGTCATCGACGAGCTGCTGTCGATGGACATCGAGCCGCTGAGCCTGCTCGCCTACGGCAACCCCTGGGCGAGCAGCGATCCCGACGCCGACCCCTACTACCCGCCGGACGACCCCGCCGACTTCGCGGCCTACGCCGGGGCGACCGCGGCGCACTTCGCGGGGCGCATCCCCCGGTACGAGATCTGGAACGAGCAGAACGCCGGCTACCGCTTCTGGAAGCCGGATCTCAGCGGGGATCCGGTCGCCTACGGCGCGCTCTTCGCCCTCGCCGCCGACGCGATCCACGACGCCGACCCGGCCGCCGAGGTGTACATCGGCGGCACCTTCTTCCACGACCAGTTCATCATCGGCGCGCTCGAGTTCCTCGCCGCCATGGGGCCCGACGCGTGGGCCGCCGCCGACGGCCTGGCGTTCCACCCCTACACCTTCTATCCGCCGACGGTGCCGCCGGAGTACGCGGGGGACAGCCCCACCAGCCTGGGCCTCGGCGAGGTCCCCCTGGTCGACATGATCGCGCAGCTTCGGGCGGTAGCGACCGAGGCGGGGCGCCCCGACCTGCCCCTCGTCGTCACCGAGTTCGGCTGGCCGACGTGGGGAGAGGTCGACGCCGCGGAGCAGGCGGACTGGGCGGAGCGTTCGGTGCTCCTGGGGCTCAGCCAGGGCGTCGGCACGTGGTGCGGCTACACGATCTTCAACGGCGCGACGTCGGGCGCGGAGGACCGGTTCGGGATGGCCGAGACCGACGGCTCGCTGACCCCCTACGGGGAGCGGATGCGGGACCTCGGTGAGCACCTGGCGGGGGTCGAAGCGGCGGCGCTGCTCGACCTGCCGGAGGCCCAGCACGGGGTCGCGCTCCGGGGGCCGGGGGAGGCGGTGCGCACCGTCGTGTGGGGCAGCGGCGCCGTGGAGCTGGACGACGGGACCGTCGTCGAGCTGGGACCCACCCCGACGGGCTGGTAGCTCTCGCTCCCCTGGAACCGAGGAGCGACGCCGAGATCGGGCCGCGGGACCGGGGAGGCGTGGTCAGGAAACCCGGTTGGCACAGTCAGTGCGCGTCAGGCTCGAGCACGGCGATGCGGCCGCTGCGGGCCAGGCCACAGAGGCCGCCGTGCTGCTCGCTCGGACCCATCCGCCAGAACCGGCACTCCCCGTGGGCGCAGGTCGGCCGGGGGGCCGGGCCGTCGACGGGCATCGCGGCGGGTCGCAGCAGCGAGGCGGACGCGGAGGTGGGAGCGGCGGCGAGGGCGGCCGCGACGCAGCCTCCGAGCAGGAAGGAGCGGCGGGTGGGGGTCATCGGGGAGCCTCCGACTTGAACAGGAATCGCAGGGGGTGGTCTCGGCGTCCGCCGACCTGCTCGACGAACACCACGGCGTCGACCGGCTCCCCGTCCACGGTGCCGATCGCCCGCGCGGGGCCGACGTGCATCGGGGCGGGGAACACCACGAGCTCCTGGTCGCTGTGCAGGGACTGCACGACGAGGTCGAAGCCTTCGCCCTGCACCGACCAGGCGCTCGGCCAGCGACGACCGGTGCGGGGGCTGATCCACTCCGCCTCCTGCTTCAGGTCGATCGCGTCGGCGTCCAGGGGCACCGGCGTGCCGCCCCCCTCCGTGGTCCAGGCGAGCAGCTCCGGGGATGCGCCCTTTCGGTAGATGCGGACGAGGACGAACGAGCGGCCGTCCGGCAGGTCCCCCGACAGCCAGACGAAGCCGGTGACGTCGGCGGTGTAGATGCGACCCCACTGGTGCTTGAAGAAGCCGGTCCCTTCGACCCAGCGGACCTCGCGGCCCTGCCGCCAGCGGCCGCTCACCCGCATGCCCTCCTCCTGGTACCAGAGGTGGCTGGTGCCGGGCACCAGCTCGACCGGTCCGCCGCCGTACGGCGTCGTGGCCGGTCGGGTCGGTTCGGCGCGGAGGGCGACTCGGTGGGGTCCGGCGCGGCCGGTGAGGCTGACCGAGCCGGCGTCCCAGGCGATGCGCCGACCCGCGTGGCGCAGGTCCAGGCCGTCACCGACGAACCGGGGCTTGCGGATCGCCGGCCAGCCGTAGCGGGCCGAGTGGACCGCGCCGTCGGCCGACACCACCTGCACATAGGCGAGGTGGTACGGGTTGGCGACGGTCGCGACGGGCAGCCCCGCGACCTTGTCCAGGTCCGTCCGCTGCACCACGAAGCCGGCGAAGACGTGCAGGGGCTCGCCGGTCTCGACGTCGTGGGCGTCGGCGTGGAAGTGCCACCACTCGGTCTGGGCGTAGTCGTGCGGGCCGTGGTCGTCGGGCAGGGAGATCCGCGCGTCGTCGGGCACGGCGCGCAACGACGTGGTCGCGCAGCCGCCGAGGATCGGCGTGAGGAACAGCGCGAGCGTGAGCGTGAGCGAGCGCATCAGGCCGCCCGACCCTTCCGGGCGAGGTCCCGCAGGACCAGCCCCGCCGCCTCACGCCCGGACCGCACCGCCGACTCCATGCAGGGGAAGCCGAGCTCGTTGCGGACCCAGTCGCCGGCCAGGTACAGCCCCCCCAGCGGCGTCCGGGGGCGCGGCTTGTACCGCAGGGATCCCGGCTCCGCGTTCCAGTAGTGCGCGTGGGGGCCGGTGTGGCGCAGGACGCGGTAGTGCTGCACGCCCTCGTCGTCCAGCTCCTCGAAGCCCTCGACCTGGCGAATCGAGGCGAGCGAGCGGCGCATGATCGTCTCGTCGTCGTCGTTCTCGAACCCGGTCACCTGGCCGGCGAAGTGCAGCACCGAGCCGACGGAGTCGTCGTCCTTGTACTCGGCGTAGCCCGGCTTGTTGTCCAGCGCGAACCCCAGCGGCGGGACCAGCCCCCCGACGACGACCCCGGGGCGGGCGCGGGCGGTATTGCGGTGCCAGATCTGCAGCCCGAGGGGCGCGATGGTGGTCAGCCGCCGGATGCCCGAGAAGCCGGGCCTGTCGGCCAGGTCGTCGGGCAGCACCTCGGCGAACGCCGACGGCGGGATGGCCACGATGGCCGCGTCGAACCGGCGACGGATCTGCTCGCTCGCCGGCACGGTCGGCACCGACGTGGTGTGCCGGTTGCCGGGGCCGTGGGGGAGGGGCATCGCCGTGCGCAGGCCGGTCAGCCGTCGTCCGTCGTGCTCCAGCCCGATCAGCTTCGTGTAGCGGGTCAGCGCGCCGCCCCGGGCCTGGATGTGCCCCGCGATGGGGTTCCACCACAGCTCGCTCATGCCCCCGGTCGGGTACCCCGTGACGTACCGGCCGGGCACGGAGATGGCGGCCTTGAGGGTGCGCAGCATGGCGTAGGCGGAGATCTCCCCCGGCCAGTTGAGCTGCACCTCCCGGTTGGCCCGGAACAGGTTGGTCGCCGCGACGGACAGCGGCAGGCCCCGGGACAGGGCCCAGGCGCTGAAGCAGACGTCGTCCAGCTCTTCGGAGATCGGCCCGCCGATCTCGAGCGCCATCTGCACGACGAAGCGGGTGATCGCGTGCTTCTCGGCGTGGCTGAACCCGCCGTACCGGATCCACTCGGCCGCGACCTTCGGCAGGAACCCGCCGACGTGCAGGCGGTGAGACCTGCGATCGCGATCCTCCCAGTAGAGGTAGTTGCCGCGGCTGCTCACCAGGGTGTCCGCGGGCCGCACGTCGCACCGCCGCAGCAGCGCCCGCAGCTCCTTGTAGAAGCCGAGGACCACGTGCTGTCCGTGCTCGACGACCCTCCCCTCTCGATCCCGCCAGGACGCCGCCTTGCCGCCGAGGTGATGCCCCAGCGTGAGCAGCTCCACCTCGGTCGCTCCGCCGCCCCCGTCGAGCAGCGCCTCTGCCGCCGCGAGCCCCGCCGGGCCGCTCCCTACCACCAACACCTTCGTCATCGTCCGGGTCCTCCAACCGACATGCAGGTCGGCTGGGCCATCACGCTAGGCGGGGAGGATCCGGGGGCCAGGGGCGTTCTTGCCTGATCGCTCCAGGCCGGTGCGAGCACGGCCCCCCAGGTCCTTCCAGACGAGCACCCCCAACGGCCACCAGAGCACGATCCACAGCGGCACCCCGCCGACGAGCGGCAGCTCGTACCGGTGCAGCCCGCCGACGGTGATGAGCGCCGCCTCGACCCCCACGCCGACGGTCAGGGCGAGCCCCGCCAACGTGGCGTCGTGGCGGTCCACTCCGAGCAGCAGCCACCACAGGACAGACGCCCCCGCGAACGGCAGCCACGACAGCAGCGGGTCGCCGTACCAGGCGAACACCGCCTGGCGCGTGCTCACGACCAGCACCCCGATCACCACGAGCCGGGCGAGGGGGCGGTCGACGCGTCGGCGGGGCAGCCCGAAGCGGCCGACGGGCGGCCCGACCGGGCCGAGCCGGGGCCAGGCGGCGAGGCTCGCCACGAGCCGCAGGATCTGGCCCCAGAACAGCAGCATCCAGACCGGCAGCGCGCCGGTCGCCCCGGACCGCAGCGGCACGTCGTAGGCGTACACGCCGTGGCCGACCACGGTGTTCCAGTCGTTGAACGCGCCCACCGCGACGCACAGCCCGCACAAGGCGAGCTCGCGCCCCAGGCCGGTCGGGCCGACGAGGTGGCGCCAGAGCGCCAGGCGCGCCCCCATCACCGCCGGCACCAGGGCGGTCATCAGGAGCCATCGGTCCGCGGCGGCGCAGATCGCCACCACGACGAGCGCGACGGCGCCGGCGTCCAGCGCGGCCTCGACGTCGGCGCGCCGACGGTCAGTAGCGTCCGATGAACTCACCGATGGTCCCCAGCAGCGACAGCGGGTGGTCCAGCCCCCAGGCGTACTCGTCGGTCGTGTAGTTCTGCGCCCAGTTGCAGTCGGCCCCGCACTGGTCCGGTCCCGGGCCGTGGAACCGGGTCGGGTCCACCACGGCGCTGGCGTGGTCGTACAGCGACGCGACGTCGTCGAACTGCAGCACGTCGATCCAGGCCGGCTCGCGGTTCACCGACGCCTTGCAGGGCCACGCCATCCTCCCGTCGAAGTCGATGTGAGGCTTGAGCGTGTTGCGGCAGGTCAGCGGGTCCCCGAAGAGCAGCCGCCGGTTCATCCGGGCCGACCCGGTGACCCGCTGGCCTCCCTCCTTGCGGGCGAGCACCCGCTCGGCGAGCGCGCGGTAGGCCGGGTCGGCCAGGAGCCCGGTCGCCGCCCGCGGCCCCACGTTCATCGGCACGGGGGTGAACCAGATCCCCAGGTCGGCGGCGAGATCGAGCACGTCGGCGGCGTCGTCCAGCCGGTCGGGGCGGATGACCGTGTTGACCATCAGCTTGAACCGCATCGGGGCGGCGAGCCGACGCAGGAGCAGCAGGTTGCGCAGCACCGCCTCGGGGCGCCGGGTCACCCAGGTGCGCGCGAGGTCGTCCAGGTCGAGGCCGTCGAGCGAGACGACGAGGATGTCGACGTCGGCCAGGAACGTGCTCCAGGCGTCCTTCGTGAGCAGCCGGTCGAAGATGCTGCCGTTGGTGTTGACCACGATCGGGTGGTAGCGCAGGTCCCGAGCGGCCCGCACGAGGGTCGGCAGGTCCTTGCGGAGCGTCGGCTCGCCGCCGGCGAAGTAGACGGACGAGGTGCCGGTGCGCATCACCCGCAACAGGCGGAGCGCGGCCTCGGTGTCGAGCGTGCCGTCCGTGGGCAGATCGGGGTACTTGCGGCCCCGGTGGTCGTCGCAGTAGGTGCAGGCGAAGTTGCAGGCCCGCAGCGTGGTCCAGATGAAGTACAGCGGCAGCAGGTCCCACCGCCCGGCGCGGTGGCGTCGGCGGTTGACGGCGTAGTTGCGCAGGGCGGTGCGCCAGGCGCCGGCGCGGCGGATCCACTCCCGAGGACCCCGGCGGGGCGGCTCGAGGAGCGGGAGCACGGCGTCCGCGAGGGCGTCGGCCTCCGCGCGGAGGGTCGGCCAGTCCGGTCGCCGAGGGGCGGCGATGGCCAGGGGGAGGGCGGCGGTCATGGGGTCTCCAGGGACGGTCGGCCGATCAGGCCGAGGGTGATGTGCACGAGCGCTCGGCGGGCCCGGTCGCGGGCGACGTCCCCGAAGAGGTGCTGCAGCCCGACGCGAAGCCAGGACGCGAGCAGGGCGTGGGCGACCAGGTCCGGCTCCGGCACCCCGCCGGGGAGGCGCTGGAGGGCGCCGACGAGCAGGGCGGTGGCGGGCGGGTTGATGCCGTCGCGGAGGTGCTCGACGGTCAGCCCGGCGGTCACGCGGCGGGCGTAGAGCTCGACGAAGCCCCGGCGGTCGTTCCAGTACTCCAGGAAGACGTCCGCGACCCGGCCCACGAGGGGCACCAGGTCGTCGGGATCGGCCCCCGCGACGATGGGCGCGAGCCGGGCTGCGAGGCCGTCGTTGAACTCCTCGAGCAGCTCGTCGAGCAGCGCCTCCTTGCTCGGGAAGTGGACGTAGAAGGTGCCGTGGGCGACCCCGGTGGCGGCGGTGATGTCGCCGATCGAGGTCGCCTCGAAGCCGTCCTCCTCGAACAGTCGGCAGGCCACGGCGCGGAGCTCACGGCGGGTCTGTGCCTTGCGGGTCTGGCGGTCGGGGGACATGGGCGCTCCGAGGGATGACTTCGAGTCGGTGACTTACAGTCAGTGACTTGCAATCACTAACTCCGGATCGACCGCCGGTCAAGGGACTCTTCGGGCTGCATCGGGACCCGGGGACTGGTACTTGTCTTGCACCCCGCCGGCCCGGAGGCTCCATGCGCACCCTGCTCGCCCTGCTCTCGATGCTCGCCCTCGTCGCCTGCCAGCCGACCCTCGTCGGCACCCCCCCCGCGGACGACGACGACGCGACGGACGACGACGACGCCACCGACGACGACGACGACGACGACGACGACACGCCGGTCCCGCCGGACGACGACGACGACGACGACGACGACGACGACGACGACGACGACGACGACGACGACG
>CAYQEG010000162.1:0-18423 GCA_964416435.1 uncultured Rickettsiales bacterium | reverse complement strand
GTCGTCCGTCGCGTCGTCATCGTCGTCGTCCGCCTGGAAGCCGACGGTCTGGGGTTCGCACGCCGCGAGGGCGAACAGGGCGAGCAACAAGACAAACAGGTTCGTGCGCATTGGGATCTCCGTGCCGTTGGCCCGGGGTATCAGCCCCGTCGTGTCGGCCCAAGCCCTCCGCGAACACTCCGTTCGGCCGCAACATCTGCTCCATTCGTGGTGCGGAGCGGTGACCGTCGACGGACCGGCCCGGTGACGACGATCAAGAATTTTCATAGCGCTTGACCTGGGGGATAGCCCCAGGGGAGCGTGACTCCGTCTGGGGAGACTGCATGGAAACCACGCCAAACCGCCGCTCAGAGGCGTCTGAACAGATCGATCCCGGCTCGAGCACAACGTCCGAGACCGCGGAGCGGCCCGCGCCCGCCACCGGGGTCGACGCGACCCTCGTCACGGCTCGACCCTCGTCCCTGACCCGCCGCCTGCTGCGGTACTCGGGGGACGCGCTCCTCTGCTTCGCGGCGCTCGGAGCCGCTGGCTGGAGCCTGGCGGTGTTGCTCAGCTGAGCGCCGCCGACGCCGGGTGTGAACGGGCCCACGGTCAGCGCTGAGTAATTCCTTGACCTGGGGGAATCCCCCATGGTGACGTCAGGGCGTCTGGGGTTCGTCATGCACAGCACAGTTCAGTCCGGCACCTTCCGAGCGCCGGTCGGCGAAGAGCCGTCCGCCGTCACATCCAGCCCGCTGCAGGATCTCGCTCCTGCGCTGCTCCACCTTTCACCAGAGGAGACGCTCGCGGCGGTTCGGCCGATCCGGCCCGCGCCGCGCTTCGTCCGCTTCCTGGGGGACGTGCTGCTCTTCGGGTCGGCCGCCGCGGCCGTCGCGTGGAGCATCTATGTCATGCTCGACTGAGTGTCGAGGCTTGGAAGAGGTGGTCCGGTCCGCGGCCGAAGCGGGGCCGTCGCGAGCGGCCACGCCACGGCTACGCGCGCCGGCCTGGAGGTGCTCGAGCAGGGGGGCAACGCGTTCGACGCGGCCGTCTGCGTCGCGTTCTGTCTGAACGTCCTCGAGCCCTTCCTGGTGGGCACCGGCGGCGAGGTCCCGATCCTGCTGCGCACGGCGGACGGCCGGGTGCGCGCGCTCGCGGGTCAGGGGTGCGCGCCCGCGACGCTCACGCTGGATCGCGCGTGCGAGCTCGGGCGGGACCGGCTGCCGGGGGAAGGGCTGGCCAGCGCCGTCGTGCCCGGGGCGCTCGGGGCCTGGCTGGTGCTCGCCGACGAGCTCGGCTCGCTCCCGCTGCCCCGGCTGCTCGGTCCGGCGATCGACCTGGCCGAGGGGTTCGAGGTCTATCCGGGCCTGGCCGGGCAGCTGCGGCGGTACGAACAGCGGCTCCGCAAGCGCTACCCGACCACCGCGGCGGTCTACCTGCCCGATGACGAGCCGCCGGGCGTCGGGGACCGCCTCGCCAACCCCGCGCTCGCTCGCTTCTATCGCCGGCTCGCCGCCGCCGGCACGCCGGGGGCCGCGGCCGCCCTCGTCTACGGGGGCGAGCTCGGCCGCGAGCTGGTGGCGTGGACCGGCGCGCAGGGCGGCCTGCTGACGCTGGAGGACCTCGCGTCGTGGCGGCCGAGGTTCGAGGAGACCGTCCGCTTCGACTACCGGGGCGCGACCGTCCACAAGTGCGGCCCCTGGTCCCAGGGGCCGGTGTTCCTGCAGCAGCTGGCGCTCCTGCAGCGTTGGTCGCCGGCGGAGGTGGCGCTGGGCGACGAGCGCTCCTGGCACCGGTGGATCGAGTGCAGCAAGCTGGCGTTCGCCGATCGGGAGGCCTGGTACGGCGACCCCGACTTCACCCCGGTCCCGCTCGACCTGCTGCTCCAGCCCGGGTACGCGGCCCGGCGGGCGTCGCTCGTGGGCGAGAAGGCGAGCCTGGAGCTGCGCGCCGGCGCGGCGGACGGCCGCCCGTTCGGTCCGCCGCTGTACTGGGAGGGGGCCGTGCCGACGGGGGACGGCGACGGGGCGGGGCCGCACGCCGGGTGGGGCCCCCCCCGGGGTGACACGACCCACCTGGACGTCGCCGACCGGCACGGCAACCTGGTCGCGGCGACCCCCAGCGGCGGCTGGGCCCAGAGCAGCCCGGTGATCCCCGAGCTCGGCTTCTGCCTGTCGACCCGCGCCCAGATGTTCCACCTCGCGGCCGGCCACCCCAACGCCCCCGCGCCCCGCAAGCGCCCGCGGACGACGCTGACGCCGAGCCTGGCTCGGCTACCGGGAGGCCATTGGCTCGCCTTCGGCACGCCCGGCGGCGACTGCCAGGACCAGTGGACGCTCCAGGCGTTCCTGCGGGTGTTCGACGGTGGCCAGACCCTGCACGAGGCGTGCAACGCCCCGGCGCTGCACAGCGCCCACTTCCCCAACTCGTTCTGGCCTCGCGAGGCGAAGCCGGGCGCGGTGGTGGTCGAGGGCGACATGCCGGCCGCGGTGATCGACGGCCTGCAGCGGCGCGGTCACCGGGTCGAGGTCGGCCCCCCTCGGTCCCAGGGGCGCTGCTCCTTCGTGCGTCGGGCGGCGACCGGGGAGCTGGAGGCGGCGATCAGTCAGCGCCACGGCCACCCGGACGTCGGCGCGCTGGACTAAGGTGCCCGCCCATGTGCGGAATCCTCGTGGTGATCGACCCCGCCGACCCCGCCGCCGCGCGGTCGGAGATCCTCCAACATCGACGCCTGCTCCGTCACCGCGGCCCCGACTGGAGCGGCGTCTGGACCGGGCGCAACGCGGTGCTCGCCCACGAGCGGCTGGCCATCGTCGACCCCGAGAGCGGGGAGCAGCCGCTGACCCACGGCGACCTCGCGCTGGCCGCCAACGGGGAGATCTACAACCACGAGGCGCTGCGGGAGCCGGGTCACCCCTACAAGACCGGCAGCGACTGCGAGGTGATCCTGTCGCTGTACGCCCGGCATGGCGCTGATTGCGTCGCGATGCTCGACGGACAGTTCGGGTTCGCGCTGGTCGACGACTCGACGGGCGACTTCCTGGTCGCCCGGGACCCCATCGGCATCGTGCCGCTGTACGTCGGCCAGGGCACGGACGGCTCGATCTGGGTCGCGTCGGAGATGAAGGCGCTGGCGCCGGTCTGCACGTCCTGGCGGGTCTTCCCGCCGGGGCACCTGATGACCCGTGAGGGGCTGCGGCGCTGGTACGAGCCGGAGTGGTTCGCCGACTCCGTGCCGTCGCGGCCGGCGGACCCGGCGCGGCTGCGCGAGTCGTTCGAGGCCGCGGTCGTGAAGCGGCTGATGTCGGACGTGCCGTGGGGCGTGCTGCTGTCCGGAGGGCTGGACAGCTCCCTGGTCAGCGCGATCGTGGCCCGCCACGCCGCCCGTCGCGTGGAGGACGGGGAGCGCAGCGAGGCGTGGTGGCCCCGCCTGCACAGCTTCTCGATCGGGCTGGAGGGGTCGCCGGATCTCGCCGCCGCGGCCCAGGTCGCCGAGCACCTCGGCACGGTCCATCACCCCTTCACCTACACGGTGGAGGACGGGATCGACGCGCTGTCCGACGTCATCTGGCACCTGGAGACCTACGACGTCACGAGCATCCGGGCGTCGACGCCGATGTACCTGATGGCCCGCAAGATCCGGGCGATGGGTATCAAGATGGTGCTGTCGGGGGAGGGGGCGGACGAGATCTTCGGCGGCTACCTGTACTTCCACAAGGCGCCCGACGCGGCCGAGTTCCACCACGAGACGGTGCGCAAGCTGCAGGGGCTGCACGCGTACGACTGCCTGCGCGCCAACAAGGCGATGATGGCCTGGGGGGTGGAGACGCGGGTGCCGTTCCTGGACGCCGCGTTCCTCGACGAGGCGATGACGATCGACCCGACGGCCAAGATGTCGACGACGCACCCCGACGGGCCGCGGATCGAGAAGCACCTCATGCGGTCGGCCTTCGACGACGCCGACGCCCTGCTCCCGGCCGAGGTCCTGTGGCGTCAGAAGGAGCAGTTCAGCGACGGCGTCGGCTACTCCTGGATCGACTCCCTCAAGGCCCACGCCGAGCGATCGGTGACGGACGAGCAGCTGGCCGAGGCGGCCGACCGGTTCCCCCACAACCCGCCCCCCAGCAAGGAGGCGTACCTGTACCGGGAGATCTTCGACCGGCACTTCCCGGCCGCCTGCGCCGCCCGCACGGTGCCCGGAGGCAAGAGCATCGCCTGCTCGACCCCCGTGGCGATCGCCTGGGACGAGGCGTTCGCCGGGATGGCCGACCCCTCGGGGCGGGCCGTCGGCGTGCACCAGGACAGCTACTGAGCGGAGCGTCGCTCGTCAGCGATCGCCGAAGGGCTTGGGCTCCATCGCCTGCAGGTAGGCCCACAGCGCCTGCTTCTCGATGTCGGTCATGGCCCGGAGGGTGGTGATCGGCATGAACGGGTCGAGGTCGCTGCCGTCGGGCTTCTTGCCCTCGTTGAAGAGGGTCACGAACTGGTCGTACGTGTAGCTCTTCAGGCCGCTGTCGTGCGGGGTCAGGTTCGTCGGGATCGGGATCGACGACGGCGTGCCCGGGATCTTGCCGCCGGTCAGCCCGTGGCCGTGGCAGCCCATGCAGAGCAGCGCCAGGTTGGCGCCGTACTCGGCGGTCGCGGTCGGCTCCAGGCTCTCCACCAGCGGCGAGTCGGTCGAGTGGTCGATGCGGCGCGCGACGTCGATGACCATGCGGTCGGTGCGATCGAGCACCTTGGCGAGCCAGCCGATCTCGGGGGGCGGGATCTCGTTGTTCATCGGCGGCCGGGAGCGGATGTAGGAGACCAGCGCCTCCAGGTCCTCCCGCGGCCACCAGCGGAAGTCGTGGCTCGGCATGAAGATGACGGTCGTCCCGTCGGCCTTGATCCCGTCGCGCACCGCGCGGGCGAGCTGGCCGTCGGTGTACTGGCCACCGACGCCGCCCTGGCCGTGGGTCAGGTTGGCGGCGTGGATGCGGCCGATCGGGCCCATGTCCTCGCCCGGCTTGCCGCCCATCTCCTTGCCGTGACACTCGATGCAGCCGCCGATCGACTCGGCGAGGTGCTTGCCGCGGGCGAGCACCTGGGGCTTGAGGCTGACGTTGATCTCCGGCGACGGCACGTCGTAGACGGTCGCGACGCTCTCGTCGAAGGCCGCGACCTTCGGGACGACGTAGGCGACGCCGCCGATCACCACCACCAGGATCAGGACGACGAAGCCGATCAGGATCTTCTTCTTCATGACTCGCTCCTCGGCCCGACCCAACCACGGTTCTTCCGGGGAGGAAAGCCCTGCCAGGGTGCGATCCGGGTCGATCGAGTACCGTTGTGCACCCCCTGCACAGGTCCGCCATGCCCGCCACTGTTCACCCCCCTGATGTCCAGTCCCTCTCGCTGCTCCTGCCGGCCGAGCCGCTGCTCTTGATGGGCGCCGGACCGGTGCCGATCCCCCACGCGGTCGCCCAGGCCAACGGGGTGGTGATCAACCACCTGGGGCCGACGATGGGGCGGGTGATCGACGGCTTGAAGCGGATGGCCGCCTACGCGTTCCAGACCCGCAGCGACAAGATCATCGGCGTCGCCGGCTCGGCCTCGTCGGCGATGGAGATGGCGGTCTGCAACCTGACCTGGCCGGGGCGCCGCGTGCTGTCGCTGGTCAGCGGCACCTTCTCCCGGCGGCTGGCCGAGATGTCCGCCGGGGTGGGGGCCGAGGTGACGACCATCACCAGCGAGATCGGCACCCCGATCAACGCCGCGATGGTGGCCGAGGCGCTGGCCGACGGCCGCTTCGACGTCGTCACGGTGGTGCAGGGCGAGACGTCGTGTGGCGTGCTGACGACCGAGCTCCCCGAGATCGTCCAGCTGGTGAAGGACCACGGCGCGCTGATGATCGTCGACGCCGTCTGCACCCTGACGACCATGCCGCTGCGCATGGACCAGTGGGGGATCGACGTCTGCGTGACGGGCGGACAGAAGGGGCTCTCGTCCATCCCCGGGGTGTCGCTGATCGGCTTCTCCGAGGCCGCCTGGGACGCCGTGCGGGCCCGCCCCCGGCCCATGCCTCACTGGTGCCTGGACGCCCTGCGGGCCTGGAACTTCTGGGGCCGCCACGAGTACCACTACACGGCGCCCGTGCCGGGCGTGCTCGCCCTGTACCAGGCCCTGAGGCTCATCTCCATCGAGACCCTGGAGGCTCGGTTCGCCCGCCACACCCACTGCAGCCAGGCCCTCCAGGCGGGGCTGGAGGCGATGGGGCTGGAGCTGTTCGTCGCGCCCGAGCACCGGCTGCCGTCGGTCGTCGCCATCCGCGCCCCCGGGGAGATCGACCCTGGCGCGGTCCGCCGCCGCATGGCGGTCCAGCACGGCGTGAGCATCGCCGGCGCCTTCGGCCTGCCGATCATCCGCATCGGCCAGATGGGCGAGCAATGCCGCTCCCAGCACCTGTTCCACGTGCTCTCGGCCCTGGGCGCCAGCTACCGGGCGTTCGGGCTGGGGCTGGACGTCGCCGGCGGCATGGGGGCGCTCGAGGCGGCGCTCGGGAACGGCTGACATGGTCTCCACGCTCGACTTCTTCCGCGAGGGTGGGCCGTTCATGTACCTGGTGCTCGCGCTGGGCATGGCCGGCGCGGTGACCGGGATGGTGCTCGCCGTCGTCTCGCTGCTCGGCAAGTGGACCCCTGCGGCGGCCTGGCTGGCGCTGCCGGTCTCGGTCTCGGTGGTCGGCACGTACGGGACCCTGATGGGGGCCGAACTCGCCATCCAGGCGGTGGCGTCCGCGTCGCCGGACGGGGTCGCCCAGATGGCGGCGATGGGCTGGGCAATCGCGAACTACACCGACGTCTTCGGGTTGTCGGTGGCCGCCGCCCTGCTGGGGGCGACCGCGATGTTCGGCGGCGCCGCCCACGCTATCGGGGCCGGCAAGGAGGCGCGCACCACGCTGGCCATCGGCCTGACGACGGTGGGGCTCTCCGTCGTCGCCGGCTGCGTGCTCGTCGCCGTCGGGTTGATGATGGCGGGGGGGCCGATCCCGATGTCGATCGGGGCGTTCGTCGGCGTCGTCGGGGCGGGCTGCGGGATCGGGGCGCTGCGGGTCTCCGAGGCGGACGACGGGGCCGCGCGGGCGGCGGCCTCCCGAGCGTTCCTGGGGCTCTGCGGGGTCGGCTCGGTGCTCCTCCTCGGGGCGGCCGGCCGGGCCAGCGGTGAGGCGCTCGTGTACCGGGCGCTGGCGACCGCGTCGGCGGAGATGCGGATGACGCTGTGGGCCCAGGGCGACCAGATCGCCGCCCGGTCGTCCCTCGTGGGCTGGATCGGGGCCGGCGTGCTCCTCGTCGTCACCGTGCTGACCGTCGCGCCGGTCCTCGGATCGCTCTGGACGAAGCGCACGGTCATCAGCGGCTCGTTGGTGCTGCTGCTCGTGCTCCCGCTCTGCGGCGTGCGGGCCGTCACCGGCTCGCAGCTGGCGGAGCTGTCCGACCGCACCGAAGTCGCCCTGTACGAGGGGCTGCGCGGCCACATCGGGGCGGTCCCCACCAGCCACACGCCCGACGGCATGCGGACCAACCAGCCCGACGGGCCGAGCCGGCCGGTGCTCGTGCTCGAGGGTGGCGCCTGGGGGCTCCTGGACGTCGCGGCGGGGGAGGTTGGCCCGGCCACGCTGCCGATCGACGAGCGACGGCCGACGCTCGTGGCGCCGGCGTCAACCTCCGCCCGGGCCCTCCTGCAGACGGAGCTGAGCGCGACCGGGGAGGCCCGGATCCTCACCCGGTGGCGGGACCTCCCGTCCCCCGACGCCGCCACCGATCCGCGCTCCGCGGGCCTCGGCGTCGTCCCAGTGCGCCTGCTGGGAGCCGACGACCTGCCGCGGGACGACGAGCCGTACCTGGTGCTCGAGCTCCCCGGGATGCCGATCGACGACATCGCCGTCGGGCTGGTCGCGGGGGTGGAGGGCGGCGATTGGACCGAAGCGGTGCTCGTGCCCGGGGACGCCTGGACGGTCCAGGACGTCGTCACCCTGTGCCTCGCGGCGTCGTCCATCGACGTCGGGGACTGGAACGATCGAGGCCTGCCCTGCGCGCTCGCTTCGGCGCCGCCGAAACCCGCCGTCCACCCCGAAGACGTCAGCGCGATCGGAGCCCCCGGACTGGAGGAGCTGCTCGCCCCGCCGGCCGAGCTGCCGAGCCCGGGCCCCCGCGCCCGCCCGTCGATCGAGGTCGGCGACGCGATCGTGCTCGGCGCCCTGGACAAGGCGGTCATCGACTCCGTCGTGCGGATGCACCTCGCCCCGATCCGCTACTGCTACGAGCGGGAGCTCCGACCGGGCCAGGCGCTGGCGGGCAAGCACATCGTCAAGTTCGTCATCGCCCAGGACGGCTCCGTGAGCAGCGCCACGACGAAGCGCGGCTCGACGTTGAACAACGACGCTGCCCAGACCTGCATGAACAAGCGGTTCATGCGCATGCGGTTCCCGGAGCCCGCCGGCGGGGGGATCGTCATCGTCAGCTACCCCATGGTCTTCTCGGTCGAGTGAACCGCGGCCCTTGCTAGGGTGATCCGGATGCGCGCCCTGCTCCTCGCCGTCGTGCTCCTGGCGCCCGCCACGGCGCAGGCTGTCACCGCGAACGTCTGCGTCCGCAACGACGGGGTCGGTACGTTCGGCTTCTTCGACCTGGACCTGTTCGCCGACAGCGACTGGAACGCCGGTGACATCACGGGCAGCGGCCCCTCGTCGGACCTGTACGCCGGGTCGGGCGTCTGCATCCCGATGAACGGGCTGTACCAGTGGAACGGCTACCAGTACGCCTACATCTTCGAGGTCTGCTGGGAGGACACGCTGGGCGACACCTGCATCTACAGCCCGGGAAACCTGCAGTTCACCTCGTCGGGCACGTACTACGTGGGCGCGACGGGCATCAGCACCTGGACGCCGTCGCTCGGCTCCTACCTGTCGGTCGCCAACGCCGCGCCGCCGCCGTGGGGCAGCCTCAACGCCTACGCCAACTGGCCCGACGACGAGACCGAGTGCTACGTCTACTGGTCCGGCCTGACGCTGTCGCAGATCAGCGACTGGAACGGCACCCGCGTCGAGCGGGCGGACGCCCCGGGGGGGCCCTGGTCGACCGTCACCACGAAGTACTCGTGGGGCTTCCAGGACCACGTCGACGGCGGCCTGAGCCCAGCGACCACGTACTACTACCGGGTCATCACCATCGACCTGTACGACGCCGAGACCGTGGGTCCGACGGCGAGCTGCACGACGAGCGGCACGCCGACCCCGGTGGACGCGGACGGGGACGGGTACGACGAGACGGTCGACTGCAACGACAACAACGCGTCGATCTACCCGGGCGCCCCCGAGCTGTGCGACTGGGACGACAACGACTGCGACGGCACCATCGACGAGGGCTGCCCCCAGGACGCCGACGGCGCCGGGTACGACGCCACGGTCGACTGCCACGACACCCACCCGTCCCTGTTCCCCGGCGCCCCGGAGGTGTGCGACGGGGCCGACAACGACTGCGACGGCGACACCGACGAGGGCTTCCCCGACGACGCGGACGGAGACGGCTACGACGAGACCGTCGACTGCGACGCCACCGATCCGAACATCAACCCCGGCGCCCCCGGGGTGTGCGACGAGCACGACAACAACTGCGACGGCCAGGTCGACGAAGACGGCGCCTGCGGGGACGACGACGACGCGGCCGACGACGACGACGCGACGGACGACGACGACGCGGTCGACGACGACGACGCGGTCGATGACGACGACGTGGCCGACGACGACGACGTGGCCGACGACGACGACGTCGCGGACGACGACGACGTGGACGCGGAGTACGAGGGCGACGAGGCCGGGGAGTGCAGCGACGGAGCGGACAACGACCAGGACGGCCTGTTCGACTGCGAGGACGAAGGCTGCGAGGGGGCGCCCGACTGCGACCCCGGCGCCGACGACGATCAGCGGGGCCGGAACGCCGCCGACTGCACCTGCGCGTCGGCCGCCGCCGACCCCATCGGCGTGGCCTGGCTGCTCGCCCTGCTGGGGGTCGCCGCGGGCCTGCGACGCCGCACCTGATCTCTGCTACACCCTCACGTCATGCGACGTGCCCTCCTCGCCCTGCTGGTGCTGCCCACCCTCCTCGCCTGTCCGCCCGCCGTCGACGACGACGACGCGACCGAAGAGCCGACCCCCGAGCCCGAGCCGTCGGCCTGCGAGGTGCTCGACCGTGCCCCCCGCGCCTGGTCCGACGGCCCCTACGGCACGATCCGAAAGACCCTCGCGGACGACTTCACGCTCGACCTCGAGGACGAGGACGACTTCGTCTTCAGCGAGCGCTGGACGGGCTGCGAGAGCTTCGTGTTCATCCCCGACAGCCTGCGTTACAGCGCCAACGACCCGACGCCGCTGTGGGAGCGCGAGGAGGACCTGCGCGACCTGATCGACCGCTCCCCCCACGGCGTGCACTACTTCTTCGTGTCGTACGCCGGCAGCAGCGAGGACGAGGACGCGATGACCAAGCCGCTGCGGGAGCGGCTGGACGCCGTGCTCGAGGAGCTGGCCGAAGACGACGCCGAGCGGGCCGCCTGGTTCGCCGACCGGCTGCACGTCGTGCGCAAGCGGCGCTCCAGCCTGGACAACTGGATCGAGGACCTCTCATGGCCCTGGGCGGGATCGGCCGGGGCGGCTTCGGCATCGACCGGTTCCAGCGGATCCGCGGGGTCGGCAGCTTCGCCGACGTGGTGCGCTACGACGCCGCCCTCGAAGGCTGGCCGTGGGCCGACAACCTGGCCTACGCCGCCCACGAGGCGCAGTACTTCGACTTCGAGGCGGAGCGGCAGGAGCGGCTGGACGCCCAGGACGCCGCGGGGCAGGTGACGGTGCTGCCGGTCTGGACCGGCGAGATCCTGGCCGAGTACGCCGACGCGGAGGTGACGTTCCCGTCGGCGGCGGAGATGGCGACGTTCGACTCGCTGGAGATCGACGTGGTCGCCAACTGCCCCGACGAGACGCTGGCCGAGTTCAACAACTGCGGCGCCTGGGACTACCTCGCCCACGTCTGGCTGCTCGACGTCGACGGCGAGACGTGGCTGGAGATGTCCCGGTTCATCACGCCCTACCACCGCGAGGCGAGCTACATCCTGGACGCGACGCAGGCGCTGCCGTGGCTCGCCGAGGGCGGCGCGCGCACGATCCGCTACAGCTTCGCCCCGTCCTGGAACACCCAGCCGACGTACACGGAGTTCAGCTTCCGGCTGGGCGCGCTCGAGCAGGATGCCCGGCCGACGCAGACCCACTACCTGTTCGGCGGGGGCGGCTTCGGCGGCGCCTACAACGACGGCCGGGACCCCATCGAGGTGGCCATCCCGGCGACCGCGACGCGGGTGGAGGTCCGGGCGATCATCACCGGGCACGGCATGGACGCCGGCAACTGCGCCGAGTTCTGCAACCACCAGCACGAGTGGACGGTCGGCGACGAGGTCGTGATGCACGACCACCCGATCGTCGGCAACCAGGAGGGCTGCGCCCAGGCGATCCCGCAGGGCGTCGTGCCCAACCAGGGCGGCACCTGGTGGTTCGGGCGCGGCGGCTGGTGCCCCGGTCAGCGGGTCGACCCGATGGTCATCGACGCCACCGACCAGGTCGTCGGCGGCACGCTGACGGTCGGCTACCGCGGCCTGCTCGGTGGCGGCACGCCGCCGGACGGCAGCGGCAACATCGTCATGAACTCCTGGGTCGTCGTCTACGAGTAGCGGTCACCCGCCGGGGTGCACCCCCGGCTCCCCGTCTCCGTCGATCCCGCCGCCGTGCTCGTAGTCGATGTCGTGGCGGGAGTAGCCCCACAGCGCGTCGTTGGCCGGCTGCACCCAGCCGTTGTCGGGGTTGGAGGCGGGCGCGTCGTAGGTGTCCGCGCCGCCGGCGTCGATCATGATCCCCATCGACCGGCTCTCCGGCCGGGTGTCGATGCACTCGCCGCTGTGGTTGCCCATGCCCCAGCCGTAGTCCGACGGTGAGCTGTAGGTGTCGTCCCCGCTCACGTCGACGACCAGCCCCATGCCGTTGCAGTTGCTCGCCCCCATCGCGAGGCCGCCGAAGCTGTAGGTCTCGTCCCCGGCCTCGTTGAGCAGCACGCCGGTGCTGAAGTCGTGGCCGGCCCCCATCTGCATGTAGCGGGGGCCTCGCAGCATGTTGAACGCGTCGTCGCCGTCGCCGTCGTCGGCGAGGACACCGAGGGCGTAGTGGGCCGCCCCGCCCTGCACGTAATAGAAGGCGTCGTAGGTGTCCGAGCCGTCGCCGTCGGACAGGAGCCCGGTGCCCTGCCAATAGCCCGAGCCCTGGGAGAAGGTGCCCGCCGAGTAGGCGTCGTCGCCGGCGAAGTCGCGGAGCACGCCGATGCCACCGCTCATGGTGTCGCCGCGCGCGCCGAAGCCGGCCCCCTGGCAGAAGTTGGCGTTGCTCTCGGCCGGCATCTGGGCCGACGGGTAGATGCCCGGCGTGCCCCCGAAGTCGGGGTGGCCGTGGTCGCAGTCGTAGACGTCGGCGCCGTCGGTGTCGACGAGCATCCCCGCGCCGCCGACCCAGCCGAAGCCCTGGGAGTAGGCGATGGCGTCGTAGAGGTCGTCGCCGCCGCCGTCGGCGAGCACGCCGATCCCGTACTGCGCCGCGCCCTGGCAGCCCGCCTCGCAGGCGTACGCGTCGTCGCCGCCGTCGTCGAACAGCACGCCGACGCCGAGGTGGGCGTAGCCCTGGGACATGCGCAGCGACGTGTAGGAGTCCGAGCCGCCGCCCAGGTCGAAGAGCACGCCGTACCCGTACAGGCCGGCTCCCTGTCGGCCGATCCGGCTGAGCGACTGGCGGGCGTTGGGGAAGTCGGTGCTCGGCCCGTAGCGCCCCTCTTCGTCCGACGGGAGCAGGAACTCCAACGAGTCGTCCACCCCCTCGTAGCCGTAGGTGTCGTCGCCTCCGAGGTCGACGGCCACGGACACCGCGTTGTCCGCCGAGACGTTGGCGCCGACGGGGCCCAGGTAGAGGTCGTCCCCGCCGAGGTCGAGGAGCAGGAGCAGCGGGTCGAAGTCGTCGCCCGGCTCCCGGCCCCACTCGTGGTCGGCCGCGTCGCGCACGACGATCCGGCCCGCGTCGGTCTCCAGCTCCCAGGTGACCCCCGTCCTCCCCGCGAAGGCGGCCCAGTCGACGTCCTGCAGCGCGAACAGCAGCCTCGCCCCGCCCCGGTACATGCGGCTGCGGGCGTTGCGGGCGCGCAGGAAGCCCTGCACGTCGTCGTCGGTGGCCGCGAAGCCGCCGTCGGGGTGGGGGAGGAGGTGCTGGCCGCCCCGGCGCTGCAGGTCGTCGGCGGTCCAGTCGCCGGCGTCGTCGGACCAGTCGATGTCCTCGTCGAGGTCGTAGCGGGTCTGCAGGGCGTGGCCGATGGCGTCGAGCACCGGGGTCAGGGCCCAGCCGAGGTCCTCGGGCATCGCGCCGCTGGCCTCGCAGGATCCGCCCGCGACGGCGCACAGGGCGGCGACCGCGGCGGCGAAGTCGGCCGACCCCTCGGTGCCGGGGTTGAGGGGGGCGTCCTCGAAGCCGCGGTCCAGCCAGTCGGCCGCCTCGCGCACGTCGCCGGCGAGCCCGTGTCGGCTGGCCGCGTAGCCGTCCACGACCGCCGCGACCTCGCCGGCGTGGCAGCCGGCGCGCAGCGAGTGGTCGCGCCACTCGGGGTGCAGCGGCAGCACGAAGTCGTCGTCCAGGCGTGGCTGGTACAGCCCGGGGATGTTGTCCCAGTCGGCGTCCAGGAAGGCGAAGCTGTCCCGGTCCAGGCCGGCGTGGGCGAGCACCTCGTCCAGCAGGGGAGCGTCCCCGTCCACGCCGCAGTCCGGCGCCGCGGCGCGCTCGTCCCAGGCCCGCACGGGCCCCCAGTCGTGGGGCGGCGGGGGCGGCGGATCGGGCGTGCAGGCGGCGAACGCGACGGCGAGGAGGAGCACCTTGTGCATGGGGTGACGATACCCCGCGGATCGCGGATCTCTGTGCCCCTTGGGTTCTCCAACGGCCTCAACCCAGGCCTTCACCTCGCCGACAACAGCAGCCCTTCGTCCTGCAAGCTGCGGCCTCGACGTCGAGCGTTTTCTACTAAACGCTGGCAGCGATGGGACGCCCCCGAAAGCCGCTGAACCTGTCGGCGCCGACGACGCACATCAACGTGTCGCTGCCGACCCCGCTGGTCGCTGAGCTGGACGCGCTCGCGGCCGAGCTGAACCGGGGCGAGGCGCGCGCGGGCGGGGAGGCTAGCTTCGCCACGGCGGCCACGCGGTCGACGGCGTTGGCCCTGGTGGCGACCCTCGGGTTGAAGACGCGAAGCGCGGAGACCGACTTGGAGGCCCGCGAGGCGGCCGTGCAGCAGCGGGAGGCGGCACTGGCGACGCGAGAGGGGGCGGTGATCCGGGACCGCAAGAAGCGCAAGGAGGCCCGCGTCGCCGCCATCTACCGCGACGCAGCGATACGGCGAGGGCGCCGCGCCGTGGGCCGAGGGGCGGACGACTCGCCCTTGGGCCTGTCGTGTTACGCGGTCCTGGGCGCGCTGCTGATGGACGGGACGATGTCGGTCGCCGACCTGGAGCGCCGGCTCGGCAGGTCTGCGGACACGATGGGGCGTGCGGCGAGGACCCTGGAGGCTGGGGCGCGATCCTCTCAAGCCGCTCTCTCCGCTGGCGGATGAAGTCCAGCCGCTTGCTTCGTCGATCCCGATGTGATCTCGTTGGTTCGTGCTGGCCGCCGCCGACCTCATCGCCGACGCTACGCGTGCCTTCGAGGCGCGGCTCGTTGCCGCGGTCGAGACGATGGGGGAGGCGCGGAGCGCCGAGGCGTTTTGCGAGGCAGAGCGCGACGTGTTCCGGCTGACGCAGGAGTTCGCCGCGCGGTTGACCGGCGACGTGCTGCAGCGGCTCTCCGATGCCGCCGAGTGCTGCGAAGAGGCGCTCGGTGCGGTTCGGGCCTGCGCCGGGAAGCGGGGAATCCAGCTGCGGGTCGAGCGGCGACGTGAGACGCCGGTCCGGACGCTGAGTGGGGAGACGGTGCGGGTGCGGACGCCGTACGCGACGGCGCGACCGCGAGGCAAGCAAACGCTGAAGACGCGCGGCGCCCAGGGCACGGGCGTCTACCCCGTGCTGGACATGCTCGGCATCGCGGGACGCGCTACTCCGGCGCTGCGGCTGTTGGTGAGCCGGGCCGTCTCCGAGGCGAACTCGGTGTCGGCAGCTCGCGAGCTGCTGGCAATGAGCGGCGTGAAGCTCGATCACAAGGCGGCGCTGCGGCTGACCTACCTGGTCTGCGAGGACGCGCTTCGCCACCGTCAGGGCGCAGTCGCTGCGGGCCAACGCAACGACGACGGCCCGTTCGCCGGTCGTCGGGTCGTCGCTACGGTCGATGGCGGTCGGGTGCAGATCCGGCGACGCGTCGCGGGCCGTCCGCGCAAGGGGGGCCGCAAGCGCTTCGTCACCGAGTGGCGCGAGCCGAAGGTCATCACGCTGTACGTGCTGGACGACGAGGGCCGCCGCGACCGCAGTGTCCGTTCGGTCATCGACGGCACGCTGGGCGACGCCGACGCCGTCTTCGCACTCATCCACTATCACCTGCTGCGCGTCGGCGGACACCGCGCTCGGGAGCTGACGCTGGTCGGTGACGCAGCGCCGTGGATCTGGGCTCGCGGGGAGGCGCTCCGAGCGGGGCTGGACATCCCCAGTGATCGTTTCCACGAGGTCATCGACTACTTCCACGTAATCGAGCGGCTCGGGGAATTCAGCAAGTCGCAGCCCCGGTGGAGCGAGGAGCGTCGTCGGGGCTGGCTGTGGGTGCAGCGTCGCCGGCTCAAGGCGGGCGAGGTGGAGGAGATCGAGGCCGAGTTTGCCGAGCTGCTACGCAAGGAGCGGCGCAAGGACCGACGAGCGGCGTTGAAGACGGATCTGGCGTACTTCGATCGGCACCGCGAACGGCTCCGATACGCAGCGTTCCGAGAGGCTGGCTTGCCCAACGGCAGCGGTGCCGTGGAGTCCTCGGTCCGCCGAGTCGTCAACCTCCGGCTCAAGGGCGCCAGCGTCGTATGGACCGAAGAGCACGCCGAGGCGTCCTGCACCTACGCGCTCACGCCAAGAGCGGGCGATGGGACGAACTGGAGACCGCCGTCCTCACCACCACCGGATGGAGGCCTACAGCCCGCCAACCGCGGCAGGTAGCGTGACCGGCTTTGGATCATCGCGCCCCCGATCACGTCAAGTCCCAGCTGCTCGATGCCTTCAGCGCCGCGCTCGACGAGTGCTTCACCGCTCCGCCGGAGGCCAGTCGCGATGCCGAGAGGACGACCTGGAGAGCGATCCTCGCGATGGGACGAGATCTGCTGGCCGCGCTGCTGACCCTGGCGTGCCGGCGGACCTTCGAGGCGGCGACTGCCGACGTGGAGCAGGTCCGGCTGCGCCTCGACGACGACTACTGGCTGACCCAGAGCACGACGCTCGGCCCCGTCCGCGTCCCCCTGTTCGCGTACCGCGGCGCCGACGGCAAGACCCGGGCTCCGGCGCGGCGTGCCAAGGTGCGGTCGTCCGAGCTGCTGCTGCAGTGGGAGACCTTGCTGGGGACCCAGCTGCCGTTCCGCCAGGCCGAGGACGCCCTGCACTTCTTCAGCCACGGCGCCGCCGACGTCGAGGACAACACGATCGCCCGGCGCCGTCGTCGGACCGGCGGACACCTACCGGGAGCCGGCGGAGATCGTCCGGCTGCTCCGCGACTGCGCGACCCGCGACGGCGAGACCGGCAAGCCGCTGCTGTACCTGTCGACCGACGCGCACGCCCTGCGCCGCTACGTCGACGAGAGCTTCGATGCGAAGTGGCGGATGATCAACGGCGTCCGCATGTGGTGCGTCCACCGCGACACCGGCGACATCATCCACCTCGGCGGCGAGTACACCTGGGGCGACTGCCGCGAGGTCGCAAGGCAGTTCGAGCGGCTCGTCGATGAGCACGTCCCGGTCGGCGACGACGCGCCGCAGGTGGTCTTTTCCTGAACTACGGCCAAGACCGTCCGCCAATCTGCATCAGCGAGACTCTCGCCTCAATATCTGCCGGCGCAAACCCGGCAGCCTCCAGTCGAGCGCGTTCCTCGGCTTGGAGAAGGCTGGCGATCCTGGCCAGTGCGGAGTCCTTGTGTCGGAGGTAGTCAGTTGGCTCGGTGCGCGCATCAAAGGACGTTGGCCAGACGAAAGTCCACACCTCACCATCTGGCCGTCCAAAGCTATAGGAGGACATCGTCGGACCGCCAATCACGTTCTTCAAGCTGGCGACAAGGGCTTGGCGATCGAGCGGGGGCGGATCACCCTCGGCCGGACTCGGTGCTGACAGCACACTGAAGAAGCACGGCGCAGCGGAGCAGTCGAGATCTTGGAACGTCACGTCCCACTTGTATTCGACAGTTGCCTGATCGGCCCACTCTTCCACCCGATCGATGGCTAACTCCATAGCTGGCCTACGGTGCTCCGGGCGCACGCGCGAGGTGAATTGCGGAAGAGACGCGTGTCCTGGTCTTGGCCGGGCCTCAGACGGAGTAGGCGAGCCCTGCGGCAATCCCGATTGTCTTCCGGCCGCGCGACGGGCTCCCGCCACGGGCTCCTGCTCATCCGTCGGAACCTGCTCTTGCGGCTCCTCGCCGCGGAGCATGGCCACGCCGACACCGCCCAGTACAACACCAACTGCCAGCCCCTGCAGAAACCGCATCACGGGCTCGGCGCTATTCAGAATGGGAGTTTCTTCCTGAGTTCGTGCCCCATCCTTCCGATGCTGTTTGGAACGCAAAGGCCGTACTCCGTAAACGTGTCGGTTGCGTCAGGACAGATGACGTGCCCGCAACCGATTATCGGGGAACAATCGAAGTAGTGGGTATAGTCAGTGATCTTCTGCCATCCGGCAACGGTGTTGCCCGAGGGCAACGTTATGTTGCACGGTTGTCCGCCGACGGTCTCGACAATGTCGTCGAGCACGCAGTCGCACGCGCTTGGACCGTCGCAAGGGTCGGTCGAGACGCCTGGTTGGGGGCCGCCGGGCCCGGCCCCGCCCTCGCCCTCCTGGGCATAGAGACGCGGGACGTCGTCGATGTCGACGTTCGGCCATGGAAGCCGACCACCGGTCGGCTGGAGTTGCTCCCACCACGCGCTGGCCCGCTCTCGAGAGCGGTGGAACTTGGGCGAGAGCCAAGGAAGCACTAGGAGCACCACGTCAGAGTCCGTCAGGACCCGTCGCCGGCCTGCTCCGGGTGGGCCTCGTCGAGCACTCCGGCGTTGCGGCCCGCCCCTGGTACTGGCAGAAGGCTCGCCTTCGCGTGCGCACTTGCAGTCTGAGCATCCCATGTGTGACCTCTTAGCTTGCGTCCGGTCTAGAAGGGCTTCAGCACGACCCACAGCGACATCTCA
>CAYQEG010000161.1:17915-18624 GCA_964416435.1 uncultured Rickettsiales bacterium | reverse complement strand
GCCCCGTGCCGACTCGCAGCCTCCTCCTGGTCGCGTCCTCCCTGGTCGTCGTGGCCTGTCCGGCCCCCGACGACGACGACTCCGTGGACATCCCCCCCCTGGACGACGACGACGCCTGGGTGGGCTGCCGCTCCGAGCTGCGCGACGCCGACGCCGACCGGGTGGTCCTCGTCGCGCTCCCCTACGACGCCGGCGGCGGCCAGGCCGGGGGATGGGCGGCGATGACGCTGGGAGCCGACGGGGCGCTGACCGACGACGGGGTGCGGCGGTCGGCGGGGCGGGCCACCTCCGGGGACGTCGTGTTCACGCCGGACGGCGCGGTCGCGGTGGCCGCCAACGACGACGGCAGCCTGAGCTGGTTCGCGGTGGACGAGGCGGGCGGCGTCTCGGTCGTCGACCCGGGCGTCACGGGCGCCTGGTACGCCAGCCGCGTGGTCATGGAGCCGTCGGGGGAGGCGGTCATCGTCGTCGACGGCAACTGGGTGAACAACGGCGGCGGGCTGTACCGCGTGCCCATCGACTGCGACGACGGCGCCCCGGGTGACGCTGAACTCCTGGTGACGTCGAAGCTGGCCGCGGACCTGCTGTTCGAGGTCGGCCGCGACGACCGGGCGCTGCTCGTCGCCCTCGACGTGCCCGGCGCCGAGCCGGGCGCCCCCGCCCCGCGGGTGCCGTGGGCGCACCCCGCCGGCGCGCCGGCCCGGGCCGC
>CAYQEG010000161.1:11743-17905 GCA_964416435.1 uncultured Rickettsiales bacterium | reverse complement strand
GAGGTGGTCGGGGGCGGGGGAGGTGTGGTGGGGGGGGGGCGGGTCGGCGGGGGGGGGGGGGGGGGCCCTGGTGGGGCGGGGGGTGGAGCCGGGGGACGACGCCGCGCTGGTGCCGTGGCCGCAGCCGGACGTCGCGCAGGACGGGGCAGACGCGTTCGGGGACGACGAGGCGTCCTTCAGCGACGCGACCCTGACGGCGGACGGCCGGTTCGCCCTGATCGGGGACTGGTCGGCGTTCTCGGGCATCCCCAACCGGGTCGCGGTGGTCGAGCTGACCGACGACGGGCTGGGGGCGGCGCAGGTGCTCCCCGACGTCTTCGACCCGGTCTCGTTGCTCGCCTCCCCCGACGACGACGCGGTGCTCGTCGTCAGCGGCTACGGCGACGCGGTCTTCGTGATCGGCTACGACCCGGCCTCCGGCGCGTTCACCTACGAGGGGGAGCCCGGGTACGCCGGCGCGAGCCCCCAGCTGCCCGGCGCGGCCGCGCTCATCGACCGGGGTGAGCTGCGCGGCCTCGTCCTCATCGCCGAGAACCAGGGCGTGCGGGGCATGCGCTTCGACGGCGCGGGCGGCGTGCAGGACCTGGGCCTGCTGGTCGAGGGGAGCGGCAGCGCCGCGATCACCGGGGCGCTCGGGGTGCAGCCGTAGCGGTCAGCGCATCCGGTCGACCAGGCCATGCACCTCGAGCCAGGGGTGCTGCCGGTCCTCGTAGACCGACGCGGTCGGGCCTGGAAAGTCCCGGTCCGCGAACAGCCCGACCGGGACGATCAGCCAGCCCTCGAAGACGTCGAGCGTGTAGCAGACCGTGTCCGAGCAGGTCGGGCAGAACCGGAAGGTGACCCGGGCCCCGCCGTCGCCGATCCGGACGTACTCCGACGTCTCGCCCTGCACGGTCACCGCGTCCTCTGCGAAGCGGGCCTGCACGCCGAAGGCGCTGCCGGTGCGCCGCTGACAGGCGCGGCAATGGCAGATGGAGGTCCGCACCGGCTCTTCGCTGCAGACCACCGTGACCCGGCCGCAGGTGCAGTGCGCCGCGCGTCCGGTCATCGCCGGCTCCGGCCGAACGAGGCCTCGTGGCCGAAGCGGACGGCGGCGGCGAGCTTGTCGTCGTCCATGCCCGGGATCGCCCTCACGCGCGCGTGTTCCTGGGTCGAGGTGACGTCGGACAGCAGCGTGTTGTCGGTGTTGACGCAGGCCCGCACGCCCAGGTCGAGCCACCGCGGGAGCGGGTGATCGGCGACCGCGTCGATGACGCCTACCTGGTGGTTGGACGTCGGGCAGGCCTCGATGGTCACCCCCGACCGGAGCACCAGGTCGAGCACCGCGGGATCGTCCAGCAGCGTCGTGCCGTGGCCGATGCGCTGGGCGTGGAGCACCTCGATCGCCGTCCGGATCTCGCTCGGCGGCCGGCCCTCGGAGGCGTGCACCGTGCGCCCCAGCCCGAGCTCCCGCGCGCGGGAGAAGGGGGCGGCGTAGTCGGCGAGGGAGAAGTCATGGGCGGGGGTGGGGCCGCCGGCGAGGTCGATGCCGACGACGCCGGGGCGGTGCGCGGCCGCGTCGACCAGCGCCTCCAGCGTCGAAGGCGGCTCCCCGTACAGCCCGCAGAGCAGCAGCCCGGCGCGGCCATCGATCCCCGCCAGCGCGGCGTCGACCACCGCGGCGATGGGGCCCGCGCCGGCGTGCAGCTGGGGGGCGAAGCGGATCTCGAGGGTGGTGACGCCGTCGGCCGCCGCGTCCTCGCAGATCTCCGAGGCGACGCGGGTGACGGCGTCCGGGCGCTGGAGCAGCGACAGCGTAAAGCCGAAGCGGGCGAGGGCGGCGTCCAGTCCCATGCCGACGAAGAAGAGGAGGTCGTCGGGGACCCGGAGGTCGGCTCGGTGGGCGAGCTCGGCGACGGTGGCCGGTCGCAGGGAGCCGTCGAGGTGGCGATGAAGGTCGGGGAGCATGTTGGAGGAGGAGGCTACACACTCCCCGACCTTCGGTCGCCGCCGAGCGCGCGGGATGGCGCGCGAAGCCCGGTCGTGGGGGGCTCTACTGGATGGTGACCGGGCCGCCCGGCAGTTCGGGGTTGTAGACGCCGATGTGGAGCTCCGCGGCGGTGGCGGCGCGGTCGTCGGCGATCTTGAGGAGGAGGATCTGCTCGCCGATGTCGGCGGTGCACGCGACGTCCTGCTTCCCGTAGGAGGTGTCGTGCTTGACGATCCAGGGCCGCACGATCTCGTCGTCGATGGCGACGTCGAGCAGCTCGAAGTCCTGGGTGCAGCCGCCGAGCACCACGTCCGCGACGATGAGGCTCTCGTCGTCCGCCAGCGCGTCGATCTCGGTCAGCAGGTGGTCGCGCATCTCCGACGGGTCTTCGTCGAAGCAGCCGGCCAGCCACTCGTCCACCGTCGCCTCGTCGCTGATGATCGCCGCGTCGTCGCCGTAGGCGCCGCACATGAAGTCGGCGTCGGTCAGGTCCAGCTGCGTGAACGAGATCGAGTCACCCTCGGGCGGGGGGCCGCCGGAGTTGTCGACGGTGCACGCGGCGAGCAGCGAGACAGAGGCCAGGAGGGCGAGCGAACGGGGGGTCATCAGGGTCATGTCGTGCTCCTTCGGTTGCGCACGCCCCGCTGACAAAGCGCGATGTGTGCCGGCCCGAAGGGGCGCCGATCGACCCGGATCGGCGGCGGATCCGTGCTTATGGCGCGCCCGAAACAGTGCGTCGGTCGGCGCGATCAGTCGTCGATCGGGTAGCCCTCCGCCTCCCATCCGACCATGCCGGCGGGCATGTCGAAGATGCGGCAGTAGCCCAGGTCGATGAGGTCCGCCGCGGCGATCGCGCTCATCGGGCCGGTCTGGCAGTACAGGACCGCCTTGGCCGCCACGTCGCCGAGGTAGTCCTCCAGCGCGTCCGTGTCGGTGTAGGGGATGTGCACGTCGGTGCCCGGGATCTCCCCCGCGTAGGGGATGTGCACGTTGATCAGCTCGAAGTCCTTGTCCTCGAGCATCGCGTCCAGCTCGTCGGGGCTGATCTCGGTCACCTCCGGCGTGACGCCGTCGCAGGTCAGCCCCGCCGCGTCGTCGTCGTCGCCGGCCGCGTCGTCGTCGTCGGTGGGGGTCGTCGGGCAGCCGGCGGCGAGGGCGGCGGTCAGCAGCATCAGCAGCGCGAACAGCGGGCGGGACATCGGCATCTCTACTCCGGTCAGGGGCGGCTGACGGCGAGCCACATCGTCGAACGATCCAGGCCGCCGTCGGCGGGGGTGCGCAGGGTGACGCCGTCAGCGTCGAGCTCGGCCGGCTCCTCGTAGAACCGGCCCTCGGTGAATCCGTAGACGTAGTCGGCGACCAGGAACGCGACCTCGCGGTCACCCGCCAGCGGAGCCGGCAGGGTCGCCGTGACGGTGAACGTGTCGACCGCCTCCAGGTCCCAGATCGCGAAGGCCCAGGCGGCCTCGATCGTCCAGTCGCCGAGCCCCCGGAGGGGCCAGCGCTCCTCCGGCAGCGAGATCGCGCCCAGCCACACCTCGTCCGCGCCGGCCGGCATCGCGCCCTCGTCCAGGATGCGGTCCGCGTCGAACGACGCCACCAGCCCGTGCCCGAAGTCGAGCGTCTGCTCCCCGGCGAGGGGGCCGACCGCGCCGTCGACCGGGAGGATCACGAACGGCTGCTCGAACTCGAAGTCCTCCCCCTCGACCACCGTCACGAAGTCGAAGAAGCGGGTGGTGGTGCGGACCGCGTCGGCGAGGTCCTGCCCCGGCGCCACCGGCGCGACCGTCGGCTCGATGACCTTGGCGCCCGCGGCCACGTCCTCGATCACGAACACCCCGGCGGCGTCGGTCTGGGCGATCTGGCAGATGGCGCCGCAGAGGCTCACCGCCAGCGCCTCGATCGGGACCCCTTCGTGGTCCAGGACGACGCCCCGGACCTGGGAGGCGCCGAACCACGTGTCGTCGTCGTCGTCGTCGTCGATCGAAGCGCTGTCGTCATCGTCGGGCTCGGGCTCGGGCTCGGGCGGCGTCGGGCAGCCGGCGAGCAGGACGAGCAGCGGGACGATCGAGACGGGTCGGCGCACAGACCGTCGAATAGCAGCGATGGACTCGGCCGGTCCACCCCGATCACGCTGGACACACCGGCGCCCCCCATGTGCACACTTGAAGCGGAGAGTCGCCCATGCGCCGTGCCGCCCTGTGCTCCGCCGCCCTGGTCCTGCTGCCGCTCGGCGCGGCGGCCGACGACTCGCGGATCGACCCCCTGCTCCGCTTCGAGGCGCCCGCGGGGCTGCCCGGCGCGCCGGTCGCGTCCGCCGACACCGCCCTGACCGCGTCGCTGTTCGCCCCCGGGCTCGACGACGCGACCCGCCGAGGGCTCGAGCAGCAGGGGCTGACGTTCGCACGGAACGAGGCGGGGCGCCGGATCGAGGTGGGGGGCTACTGGCTCGTGGAGGGCACGCGGCCGGCGCTGCTCCGGGTCGCGCAGGCGGGCTGGCCGGTTCGCCTCGGCCGGCCGATGGAGCCTCGGATGGCGCCGACCCAGGTGACCGGCGACGAGATCGGCAGCGACGCGCTGATCGCGAGCGGCCCGACCCCGATCGACGGCCTCGACGGCGACGGCATGCGGATCTTCGACATCGACTCCGACGTCGACCCCTTCCACCCCCACCTGTTCAAGCCCGACGGCGGCGCGTGGGCCTGGGTCGACGTGGACGGCGACGGGGCGCTCCGGCCCGGTACCGACGGGGTCGACCTGGACGGCGACGGGGCGGTCGGCGACGGGGAGGTGCTTCAGCTCATGGAGCCCTGGTACTGGGAGTACGACTGGGACACCGGCGACCAGACCTACTTCGGGCTGGACGGCGACCTGGACCCCACCCGCGACTACCTGTGGCTCGACAGCAACGGCGACGGCGAGCGCAACTACGGCGCAGCGGCCGGCTTCACCGACGAGGACCCGGCGTACGGGGAGCCGATCTTCGCCCCGGACGACGCCGACCTGGACGGCTGGCTGGAGCCCGACGAGCGGCTGCTGCGGCTCGACCGCTCGCTGATCCGCGTCGCCTTCGCGGGCGGGCAGTCCTATCGCCGGGGCGCCAACCTGGCCGAGTACCCGGTGGTGCCGTCCCAGGCGGGGCACGGCACCGGCGTGCTCGGGATCATGGCGGGCGGCCCGTCCCGCCACGTCTCCCGATTCCCGGGGCTCCTGCCCGAGGTCGACCTGATGATCTGGGGCTACTGGACCGGCAACGACGCCGACATGCTCGCCGCCCTGGACGCTGCGGACGAAGAAGGGGCCGACGTCGTGCTCCACGAGTACGCCTGGTGGCAGTACCACCACCTGGACGGCAGCGACCCCGTCGAGCGCGCGATCGACTTCCAGTCGGAGGACGGCATCACCCACGTCTGCCCGGCCGGCAACCTGGGTGGCAACGGCAAGCATGCCGAGGCGACCCTGTCCGGCGGCGAGGTCGAGTTCGGGATGAACGCGCCCGAGTCGACCCAGTGGAACACCTACGCCTACCTCAACGTCGAGCTGCACACCCTGTCCGAGCCGCTGACCGCGTGCTGGATGACCTCCCCCGGCGGGGACACCGTCGAGGTCGGCTTCGCCGGTGGCGGCCCCGACTTCGCCGACGGGCTGCAGTCGTGGAGCTCGGACTGGCAGTCGCCCCGCGGCACCTGGCTGTTTCGGATGACCGTCTACCCACCGGACGGTTCGGGCCTGAGCATCACCCCCGGGCGGTGGGTGGTCCGCTGCACGAGCGACGGGGCCGGCGTGGTGCACGCGTTCATCAGCGACGACGTGACGAGCTGGAGCCGCGGCGTGGTCCTCGAGGGGGAGGAGGACGCGTCGACGATGTGCTGGCCGTCCACGTCGGACAGCTGCGTCGCGGTCGGCGCCTCGGCCGGTCGTGTCCCGTACTGGAGCGACGACGAGCCGGGGCAGCTCAAGTCCTACTCCTCCCGCGGCCCCCGGATCACCGGCGACCGCACGATCGACATCGTCGCGCCGACGGACCCCTACGCCCCGGCCCCCTACAACCCGGACGTGGCGTGGGACACCTGGCCCGCCGAGTACATCACCTTCGGCGGCACCAGCGGCGCCGGGCCCCACGTGGCGGCGGTCGCGGCCCAGCTGTCCCCGGCCGCGCCCGCCGCCACGGGGGTCCAGATCCGGCAGTTGAT
>CAYQEG010000161.1:0-11733 GCA_964416435.1 uncultured Rickettsiales bacterium | reverse complement strand
TATACTCGGGTGGGGGCCCCCCGGGGGGGGGGGCCCCCCGGGGGGGGGGGGGGGGGCCCCCGGGGCCCCCCGCCCCCCCCCCCCCCCGGGGGGTCCAGATCCGGCAGTTGATCCGCGACGGCGCCGAGGTCGACCCGTTCGTGGAGACGGGCGGCGGCCTGCCAGGGGACGACTGGGGCTACGGCAAGCTGCGGGCGTGGGACGCCCTGTTCGGCGAGCCCGCCCCTCTCGGTCCGGACGCGCCGGTGGCGGTGACGGTCTCGTTCGAGACGGCGCTGGACGGAGAGCGGTGCCGGGTGACCGCGGTGCCGGCGGCCGACGGCCAGCCCGACGCCACGTTCCGCTGGGACTGGGCCTACGACGGGACGTGGGACGCCGGCTTCGAGCGGGGCGACCTGACCTACGTCATCGAGCCCGGCACGGAGCTGGCGGTCCGGGTGCAGGCGGCGCTCGACGGCTGGTGGATCGGCGACGGCCTCGGGGTCTGGACCGTGCCCGACGAGTGCGAGGCGCCCGGCCTGGCGTGCGCGGGCTGTCGGTCGAGCGTCGGCGGCGGGTCGGGCGTGGCCCTGGGGCTGCTGCTGCTCGGCGGGCTCCGGCGGCGCCCCCGCTACCAGCGGGGCTCGTGCTCGATCTGCAGGAAGAAGCCGTAGCCCTCCTTCAGCGGCTCTTCGAGCCGGTCGCTGCGGCGGTGCTCGACCTTGCCGTCGACCTTGAGCACCCAGCTCAGCTCGTCCCCGACCTGGGGCTCGTCGATCTGCAGCTCGGCGATCCAGTAGGCGTTGGGCGGCACCTCGAACGGGATGGAGAACGAGCCGGCGTCCAGCTCCTCGCGGGCGCTGAAGGACCGCTCGTCGGGGAGCTCCACCGTCAGGTCGACGTGACCGGGCGCGTTGAGGTCGACGTCCATCACGACCTGCTGTCCACCGCCGTCGAGCACCACCTCCGGGATCCGGTCGGACCACTCCCCGCCGTCGCCGTAGCAGCCGAGCAGCGACTTGCCCTCGACCCACACGATGAAGAGCAGAAACCCCACGACCGTCGCGACCACCTTGTTTCCGATTCCTTCGAGCATCGTCCACCTCCTTGGGGGCGCTTCCTGCGACCCAGGTGGACGATGCGACGGGCCGCGGGTCCGCGGCTGACACACTTGTGTCGGTTCAGCCGGGTCGGCCCTCGATGACCCGTCGGGCGATGAGCGCCGCGCCGCACGACGGGCGCTCCGACGTTTCTCCGGACAGGACGGCGAGGGCCGCGGCGCCGTCGACGTCGGCCCACCGGGCGGCTGCCTGCGCCGCCGTGGAGCGCCACCCCTCGACCCGCTCGTCCGCCAGGCGCTCCCCCACCGCCGCGGCGAGGCCGAGCATGCGTCCCTGCTCCGCGGGCCGGCTCGCCCGGCGGCAGGCGTCGGCCGCCTCGAGGAACGCGGCGAGCGCGTCCGCCGGAGCGTCGGGCAGGTGCAGCAGACCCTGCAACAGGGCGATCCGGGCGGTCTGCTCGATCGGAGGCACGTCGGAGCTGGCGCTCCACTCGACCCCGCTCGCCTGGTCCTCCCGTCCCTGCAGGACCATCGCGAGGGCGCGGAGGGCGGCGGTGCGTCGGGCGGCCCACGCGATGCCCGTGCGCACGAAGCCGGCCTCCGCCCTCAGCGCCGCCCGCTCGGCGTCGGCCGGGCGGCCCGCCTCCAGGTGGGCGCGCGCCTCGATGTCCGTCGCCCAGGCGAGCCCGTAGCGGTCGGCGCACCGCCGGAGCAGCCGACGCGCGTCCCCGAGCTGGTCGAGGGCGTCGTCGGTGCGTCCCTCCAGGGCCGCCTGCTCGGCCCGCGACAGGGTCGCGTCCCCGGCGATCCGGACCATGCCCAGCCGCGTCGCCAGCTCGATGCACCGGTCGAGGCGATAGACCAGGGCGCCGCGGTCCTCCGACAGCCGGCAGAAGCTGTTGAGCAGGTAGACCTCCTCGACGACGTCCTGGAGCGTGCGCGCGATGTCCTCGGCGCGGTGGGCGTGGTCGCGGGCCGTCTCCAGGTCCCCCTCACGCAGCGCGACGAAGCCGAGGGTGAACAGCGTACGGCCCGCGAGCCGGCTGCCGGGCGGCTCCGTCGCGAGCACTTCCTGGAGCAGGGGGTGACCGTCGGCGCGGCCCAGGTCCATCCGGCTGACCCCGATCGCGCGGAGCAGCCGGTTCCGGAACTCGGGGGCCGCGGCGGGCAGCGCCTCGTCGAAGTCGAGCAGCGCCTCCTGCATCGCCCCGCGTTGGCGCTTCCCCGCGCCCCGGAGGTGCAGCAGCCGCGCCCGCAGCGGGTCGACGGGAGGGAGGGCGGCGATGCAGCGGTCGATCCGGTCCCACCAGCCGCGCTCGCCGCCGACCGCGAGGCGGCGGGTCCCCGGAGCGAGGAGGAGCCGACCGGCGAGGGGGGTCTCACCCCGGTCGAGGGCCCACCGGGCCGCCGCGTCGAAGTTGGCCGTCTCCCGATCGAACCAGGCCGCCACCGCCAGGTAGTCCGGGCCGCGGAGGTTGGCTTCGCGGCGGTCGCCCTCGTCGGCGTACCAGCGGGCGTGTCGCTGCGCGATGGCGTCGGCGTCCCCCCGCTCGGCGAGCTGCTCCCGGGCGAACGCGGCGATGCCGAACAACATGCCGAGCCGTACCCCCCGCTCTCCGGTCTCACCCGTGAGCAGCGAGCGGTCCCGCAGCCGGGTCAGCCCGTCGGCGAGCGCGGCCTCGTCGGCGCCGATGATCGACACTGCGGCGGTCAGGTCGAACCCTCCGCGGAACACGGCGCAGGCCGAGAGGAGCTGGCGGTCCTCGTCCTCGAGCAGCTCCCAGGACCACCGCACGCAGGCGCCCAGGGCGCCGTGGCGGCCCGCGTCGTCGCTTCCGAGCAGGTCGGAGCGCTCGCGGAGGCGACGCGACAGCTCCCCGGGGCCCATCAGGCGGCTCCGCGCGGCGGCGAGCTTCAGGGCGAGGGGGAGGCGATCCAGCTGATCGACGAGGACCGCCGCGGCCGCCCGCTCCTGGGCGTCCATCGCGGCTCGTCGCCGGCTCGCCTGGCCGAGGTACAGCTCCAGGGCGGCGGACCGGGAGAGGGGACCGAGCTCGACGCAACGCTCCGAGGGGGCGTCCAGCACGACGCGCGACGTGGCGAGCACCCGCAGCTCCCGCGCCCCCTGAAGGAGCGCCTCGATCTGCACGCCGGCCTGGGGGATCTGCTCGAGGTTGTCGAGCACCAGCAAGCCGCGCTCGAGCCCCTCCAGCCGGGTCGTCACGGCGCTCGGGTCGGCCCGACAGCCCAGGCCCGTCGCGATCGCCGCGAGCAGCTCCGAGCCGCTCCACGCCTCCTGTAGATCGACCCAGACCGCGGCTGGCTCGAAGGAGCCGGCCAGCTCCTGGGCGAGGCGGGTCTTGCCGACCCCCCCGGGGCCGAGCAGGGTGACGAGGCGGGCCCCGTCGGCGAACGCGCGGCGGAGGCGCTGCAGGTCGTCGCTCCGGCCGAGGAGGGGTCCGCTCGCGGTCGGCGGGGCCGCCCGGTCGTCGGGCTCGGCCGGCGCGGCGCCGGCCTCCAGGGCGACGCGGTAGCCGACGCCGTAGACGGTCAGCAGCGACGCCGGGTCGGCCGGTGACAGCTCGACCTTGGCCCGCAACCGGCGGACGGCGAAGTCGACGACGCGTGGCTGGGTGCCGGAGTCTTCGCCCCAGACCGCGAGGTGGAGATCGTCTCGGGAGACGGGTCGGCCGCCTTCGTCGACGAGGGCGGCGAGCAGCCGGGCCTCGGTCGGGGTGAGCCGTCGGGACGAGCCGTCGGGCAGGTGGACCCGACGCCCGTCGAGATCGACGCGACACCCAGCGAGCGCCACGGTGTCGGACAGCTCTGCCATCGATCTCCCCGGGCGCCGATCCTACCGCGCGGGGTCACGTCACACGATGGCGGGGGGGATTCAGCCCGGCTCCCCATCGTCTCGGGGCCGCCACGCACTGTGCGATGCTCCGCCCATGTCCCGCCCGTCGTGCATTCTGCTGTGCTTGCTGGGTCTGCTGAGCGCGTGCGCTCGGCCGGCGCCCTCCGACCCGACCCCGGAGCCCGTCGTCGCGCCCGAGGAGGCGCGCCTGCAGTTCGAGGAGGTGGCTCTGCCAGCCTCTCCGCAGGAGCGGCAGGCGGTGCGGGCGAGCTCCCGGGCGACCTGGAAGGGTCGCGACCTGACCATCGGCTTCCAGACCCTGTTCCGGGTCGGCGACGTTCTCGGAGACTCGGCGCCCTACGGCCAGATCCTGGATATCGACGGTCGGCGGCTGCGGACCGCGGGGGACGAGCCGCTGCTCTGCAACGGGCTGGACGGGGCGACCTTGCTTCAGGTGGAGGATCGGCTGTGGTCGGTCGTGCACGGCGAGTGCCAGCCCGGGGTCGTGCAGCTCAGCGAACTGCAGCAGGATCCGCAGACCGGCCGCCTGACTCCGACGGGGACCCGGTCGCTGGACCTGGCCGGCGTCGGCGGTGCGAGCCTGCTCTGCGCGGCCGAGGTGACCCCCTGGATGACCCACCTCGCGGCGGAGGAGTACGACGCCGACGTCCGCGGCCTGCAGCCGGACGGGACCCTGGTCGACAACCACGAGGACTACAACCTCATGGCCCGCTACCACCGGGGCGACCTCCGCGGCGTGTCCCCGTACCGCAACGGCTGGATGGACGAGCTGGTGGTGGCCGCGGACGGCTCGGTCGAGTTCCACAAGCGCTTCGCGATGGGGCGGTTCAGCCACGAGCTGGGCCGGGTCATGCCGGATCGGCGCACCGTCTACCTGAGCGACGACGGCACCAACTCGGGCTTCTTCGTGTTCGTCGCCGACCGGCCGGACGACCTGAGCGCCGGTCGGCTCTACGGGTCGGTCTGGACCCAGCTCGACGAGGCCGGCCGGTTCGAGCTCGGCTGGGTCGACCTGGGCCACGCCGCCGACGCCGACATCGCGGCCGAGCTCGCGGCGCCCCCGGCGTTCGACGCGCTGTTCGAAGCGGCGGACCCGGTCGACGGCGCCTGCCCCGACGGCCTGGAGCGGGTCGTGACGAGCCACGAGCGCGGCTGCCTCCGGCTGAAGGAGGGCCGCGCCGTCGCGGCGTCCCGGCTCGAGACCCGGCGATACGCCGCGCTGCTCGGGGTCACCACCGAGCTGCGCAAAGCCGAGGGGATGGCCCTCGATCGGGCGGGGCGTCGGCTGTTCCTGGCCATGAGCAAGATCGAGCGGGGCATGCTGCCGGCCCACGACCGCTGGGATCACCCCGGCGCCGACCACGTCCGGATGGAGCCCAACCGGTGCGGCGTCGTGTTCGAGCTGGCCCTCGCCGAGGGGGGCGTCACCACCCGCGGCGGGGAGGCCATCGACAGCCCCTGGATGGCGACCACCGCCCGCGTCGTGGTCGAAGGCCGGCCCGCCGACTACGAGGGGGAGCTCGCCGCCAACCGGTGCGACCTCGACGCGATGGCCAACCCCGACAACCTGGCGTTCATCGACGAGGCGGGGCTGCTCGTCATCGCCGAGGACAGCAAGTTCCACGAGAACAACGCGCTGTGGGCGATCGACGTGGACTCCGGGGCCGCCACCCGGGTGATGACGGTCCCCGTGGAGGGCGAGGTCGCGGGCCTCAACTGGTTCGGTGACGTCGGCGGGTGGGGCTACCTGACGGTGAGTGTGCAGCACTCCGAGCAGCCGCCGACCGAGGGGCGGGGCGCGCCGCAGGATCCGCGCAGCTGGACCGGCGTGCTCGGACCGTTCCCCCGGCTGGAGTAGGCGCCGGGGGCCGAGCGGCCCGGCTCAGCGGTCGAGCAAGCCGTCGATCACGGCCTGGAGCTCGTCCGGCTCGTACCGCGTGTTCAGGTAGGCGACGGTTCCCTGTTGGTCGATCACGATGTCCAACGGGAACGGGGCGGTCGCCCCGAGGTGGTCGTAGTCGCCGTACGTCCCGGCCGTGTCGTGCATCACCGGGAAGGTGCCGCCGGACTCCTCCAGCCAGGCCAGCAGGGTCTCGTCGGAGGTCGGCACCACGTTGAACGGGTGCAGCCCCCAGACGAGGAGATCGTCGTCCGAGTAACCGTGGTGGAAGCGCTGTTCGATGTCTGGAACCTCCAGAGCGCAGATGGGTCAGAAGACGCCGAAGTACGACAGCAGCACCACCTTGCCGAACTGGTCCGACAGGGTGTGGGTCTCCCCGGTGTTGAGCCCGAGGTAGCTGAAGTCGGGCGCCTCGTCGCCCACGAAGACGCGGTTGGAGCCGACCTGGAGTTCGACCTCCGACGGCCGCTCGTCGGGGTCGTTGGAGTGCAGCTCCAGGGTGCCGTTGGCGGTCGTCGTGCTGCCCTCGTACAGGAGCGAGACATCCGCTGACTCCCCGGGCTCCAGGGCCAGGCTGGTCGGGTCGGCGTGCCAGCCGGACGGCGCGTCGATGTCGGTCACCTCCAGGGCGAGCCGCCCTTCGTTCGTGACCGTCAGCGTCGTCTCCTGCTCCTCGCCGTCGGCCGCCACCTTGACGAGCAGGGTCGACGGCGTCAGCTCCGGGGAGTCGACGTCGGGCAGGTGGCGGAGCACGTGCACCCCCTCCCACTCGCCGGTGACCACCAGGTCGCCGCTCGCCCCGGCCGCGAGGTGCCGCGGTCGAGAGCCGGCCTCGAACACCGCGTCGACGGCCCGCAGAACCGGGGCCTCGCCGGTGACGTCGTACACCCGCAGGTCGCTCCAGTTGGCGACCAGGATCTGGCCCTGCGCGATGTGGTCCAGACGCAGCGCGATGCCGTGGGTGTCGAGTCGGGACAGGATCCCGCCGTCGGCGTCGAGGATCGCGAGACCCTCGGAGCCGAGGGCGACCGCGATCCGTTGGTCGGCGATCTCGAGCAGCGCCTGCACCGGGCTGCCGAGGTCGACCTGCGCCAGGGTCTGCAGGTCGTCGTCGAGCACGATCACGCTCCCGTCGAAGGTGCCGATGGCCACCCCGTCCCCGAAGGTGGTGACCCGGGAGACGTTGCCCAGGTCGGCGCGACCGCCGGCCTGCTCGATGCTGTCGCCGGCGACGCTGAAGTGCAGCAGGCCGTCGTCGTGGGCGGCGACCCACAGGTCGTCGCCGGACAGGACGGGCTCCTCCAGCGACAGGTCGGTCTCCAGGCTGTCCAGCAGCTCGGGCCGGTCCCGGTCGCTGATGTCGACCAGCGCGACCCAGGGCGTCGTCTGGACCTCGTCCCGGTGGCTGCTCACGACGAGCCGATCGCCGTCGGAGGCGAGGTGGCTGCACCGCGGGAAGCTGTCGTGGGAGCCGGGGAACAGCAGCCGCCGCTCGTACTCCGCGTTCTCCAGGGGGTCGATGTCGTGCACGGTCATCGACCTCACGCCGGTGCAGACGTAGGCGACGCCGCCGCGCACCTCGACGTCGGTGCTCTCCCAGAAGGACGGCGTGTCGACCTGCGTGAGCCAGACGAGCCCGTCGCCGTCCAGGAGGGGGCCCGGCGGGGGGTCGGCCGGGCAGCCGAGCACGACGACGGCGAGGGGGAGGAGCAGCGCGGTGCGGAGCGGAGCCATCGCGCCGAAGACCGCCGGCGGGGTCGTCCGTTACGCCGTCAGATCGAGATCGAGCCCTCGCGGAAGTCGCTCTTGGCCAGGTGCAGGTTGATGCAGACCGGCTTGCCGGCGGCCGACAGCTTCTTCGCCTTGTTGATCGCCTGGCCGATCTTCCTGGGGTCGGTCAGCAGGATGCCCTCGCCGCCGTAGCCCTTGGCCACCTGGTGGTAGTCGGTGTGGCGGAGCACCGTGCCGACGTCGTCGCCCAGGATGACGATCTGGTCGCGGGCGATCTGCTGCCACGAGGCGTCGGTGCCGATGACCGCGATGGGGGCGTAGCCGAGCCTCACGTAGGTGTCGAACTCGGCCAGGGAGTAGGCGCTGCTGCCGTCGCCGTACAGCAGCCAGATCTCCGCGTCCGGCCTCACGCTCGCGGCGCCGACGGCGAAGCCGCCGCCCACGCCGAGGGTGCCGAAGACGCCCGGGTCGAGCCACGACAGCGCCCTGCGAGGCTTGAGGATGTAGGCCGCCGTCGCCACGAAGTCGCCGCCGTCGACGATCAGGATCGAGTCGTCGGCGAGCTTCTCGTCGAGCTTCTGGAAGAAGTGCACCGGGTCGATCAGCGGGCCGTCGGGGTTCGCCTTGGCCGCGATCTCGTCGTCCCGCGCCTGCTCACGCTCGCGCAGCGTGTCGAACCAGCCGCCCCACGCGCCGGGCGCGCCGACGCGGTCGGACAGGCTGACGAGGAACCGGCCGGGGTGCTGCTGGACCGCCTGCGTCGGCTTGCGGTTCTTGCGGAGCGCCTCCGCGTCGAGGTTGATCGAGACCAGGTGCGCGTTCTTGTTGATCTTGCGGCCGTAGCCCATCCGGAAGTCGAACGGGAAGCCCGCCACCACCACGACGTCGGCCTCCCGGAGGGCGGCGCTTCGCTTGTGTCGGAACTGGATCGCGCTGTCGGCGCCGAGCAGGCCCCGGGCGGAGCCCCCCAGGAACGTCGGCATGCCCAGCGAGGTGACGGCTGCCGCGAGCTCGTCGGCCTGGGCGGGGCTCATGTTGACCACGGCCTGGGAGCCGATGACGAGGGCGGGGCGGGCGGCGCCGGCCACCGCGGCGGCGACGGCGGCGACCTGGGCCTCCTCGCTGGGGCCGAGCGGGATGCGGAGCGACGGCGTGTCCGGCACGCCGACGTGGGGCATGTGGAACTGCCGCTTGAGGTAGCCCTTCATGGCGAGCTGGGCGACGGTGCCGACGGGCCCCTTCATCTTGTCGACGCCGCTCTCCTTGAGGTACCACTCCTCGACGATGCCCTCGGGGTAGAGGAGGTCGACGGGGACCTCCAGGAAGACCGGGCCGGGCACGCCCTCGGCGGCCACCTTGAACGCCTTGTCGACCTTCGGGCGGATGTCGTTGACCTTCGTGATCCGGGTGCACCACTTGGTGACCGGCTTCATCAGGGCCATCTGGTCGATGTCCTGCAGGGAGCCGCGCCCGCGCAGGATCGTGGCGGTGGCGCCGCCGAAGATGACCATCGGCTGCTGCGCCATCTGCGCGTTCTTCACGGCCGTCATCGTGTTGGTGACGCCGGGGCCGGCGGTCACGGCGCAGACGCCCGGCACCCCGGTCATCCGGGAGGCGGCGTCGGCCGCGAAGGCGGCGCTCGCCTCGTCACGCACGTCGACGATCTGCAGACCGTGGTCCTTCGCCCCCTTGAGGATGGGCGAGATGTGGCCGCCGCACAGGGTGTAGACGCACTGCACGCCGTGAGCGGCGAGCAGCTCGCCGATGATCGATCCGCCGTGAGGATGGGTCATGAGCGCTCCGGTGAGGAGCGCAGGGTACCGGCTGCGGGCCGTGGGGTCAGTCGTCTTGACGCAGGAACCGGTAGGGACCTGCGGTGGCGCCCCAGGCCTGCGCGTCCGAGGCGTCCCAGCCCCGGTCCCAGGACTCGAGCAGATCCCGCTCCAACGCGATCTCCGACGTGGCGTAGACGGCGTCGCCGAGGTTGCTGGCGCAGGCCGTGCCGACCGTTCCGCCCTCGAACCGCTCCTCGTCGGCGATCCAGGTCAGGTGCACGTCGCAGCCGCCGCGCAGCTGCACCTCGTCGGCCTCGAAACGCGGGATGTCGTCGTCGTCGCACAGCCCGACGGCGGCCGTCGGGGCGTCCAGGGCGTAGACCCGCGTGTAGACGAGGGCGTCGTCCTCCTCGTCCGCCTCGAGCACGTAGAGGCGCTGGCGGTACGGCGAGCCCAGGTCGTCCATCACCGCCTGCTCGACGTACAGGACGACCTCGCCCAACTCGGGCGCGTCGACGGGACAGGTCATCAGCTGGATCGCGAAGTACTGGGGCTCGTCGATCGACTGCTGGCCGCTGTCGAAGCGGCCGGTGAGGTACTCGGCGAGGACGCCGACGAGGTCGACGGACTCGAGCTCGGGCTCGGGCTCGGGTTCGACGGTCGGGCAGGCGAGCAGCAGCAGCAGGGGGGCGGCGAGGAGGAGGGCGTGGATGCGCATGGGGCCTGTCTCCGGTGGTTCGGAGGATGGATAACGTTCGTTCGGTCACACCGGCGTCACAACCACCGGCCGACATCAGTAAGATCGCCGCCGGTTCAGGGCATCCTGATCCGACTACTCCCATGCCGACACCCGACCTGTATCCGATCCCGTTCACCACCCTCGTCTCCCGCCTCGACCGGGAGCTGGCCGCCGGCGACTCCCTGTACGGGATCGGGCGGCGGGACTGGTGGACCCCCGACCCCGACTTCGACGTCTCCATGGAGCACCTCGGCCGCCGCCTCGCGACGCCCTCGGGGCCGGCGTCGGGTCCGCACACCCAGCTGGCCCAGAACCTCGTCCTGTCGTGGCTCACGGGCGGCCGGTTCATGGAGCTCAAGACGGTCCAGATCGATGACGAGCTCATCATCCCGCGGCCCTGCATCCACGCCCCCCACGTCGGCTACAACGTGGAGTGGTCCCAGGAGCTGCGGGTCGCCCAGTCGGCGCTGGAGTACGTCAAGGGTTGGATGCTCGTGCACATGCTCGCGAGCGAGCACGGGCCGGGCTTGTGGCCCGGCGTCGACGCCACGTGGGACCTCAGCCTGGGCTACGACCTGGCGGGCATCCGGTCGGACAAGGTCGGGGACTACATCGCCAGCCTGCGCGACGCCTCCGCCCTGATCGACAGCCTGCGAGCGGAGCTGCCGCCGAGGCTGCGCCGGTGGGGGGACGTCGAGGTGCCGGCGGCGGTTTGCGACAGCGTCACCCTGTCGACCTTCCATGGCTGCCCCGCCCACGAGATCGAGGCGATCGCGACATGGACGCTGGAGCAGGGACTGCACACCGTGGTGAAGCTCAACCCGACGCTGATCGGGTTCGACCGCTGCCGCTCCCTCCTCGACTCGATGGGCTACGACTTCATCGCCCTGAACCCGGCCGACTTCGACAAGGACCTCCAGTGGCCGGACATGCTCGGCATCGTCGAGCGCATGACCGCGCTGGCGGCGGAGCGGGGGCTGCAGTTCGGGGCGAAGCTCAGCAACACGCTGGTGCACCACAGCGACGAGCCGCCCTTCGGGGACGGTGAGATGTACCTCTCGGGGCCTCCGCTGCACGTCATCTCGTTCACGCTGGCGTCCGAGCTGCGGGACGCGGTCGGCCCCGATCTGCCGATCACGTTCTCCGCCGGCGTCGACGCGAAGAACTTCGCCGACATCGTCTGCTCGGGCATCGCCCCGGTGACCTCGTGCACGGACCTCCTCAAGGGGCGGGGCTACGCGAACCAGGCGAAGTACATGACCGCCCTGGTGAAGCGGATGAAGGCGGCGGAGGTGGGCGACCTCGCGTCGCTCCGTGAGCACCTGGGGAGCGGCTTCCTGAGCGAGGCGGCCGCCGCGCTGCCGGACGACGTCCGGTACCACCGGGTCAAGAACAGCAAGCCGCCGCGCAAGATCGGCTCCGACCTGGTCCTGCTGGACTGCCTGACGTGCGACAAGTGCATCCCGGTCTGCCCCAACGCCGCCAACTTCTCGGTGCCGCTGCCCCAGGGTGAGTACACGCCCGGCCGGGTGCGCTGGAGCGCCGACGGGCTGGAGCGGCTGGAGGGCGAGCCGCTGGTCGTCGGCAAGAAGCACCAGATCGGCAACGTCATCGACTCCTGCAACCTGTGCGGCAGCTGCGACGTCTGGTGTCCCGAGGACGGCGGCCCCTACA
>CAYQEG010000160.1:17699-19082 GCA_964416435.1 uncultured Rickettsiales bacterium | reverse complement strand
TGGCGGTCCACCCCGCCAATCAGCGCCGAGACGGGTCATCTCACCGCTGGTTGGCGGTCCACCCCGCCAATCAGCGCCGAGACGGGTCATCTCACCGCTGGTTGGCGGTCCACCCCGCCAATCAGCGCCGAGACGGGTCATCTCACCGCTGGTTGGCGGTCCACCCCGCCAACTGGTGCCGAGACGGATCGCGGACCTAGTCCAGCCGCCCCACGACCGCCTCCACCGCCGCCAACAGCTCCCCCGACGCGACCATCTCCGCGACCAGCTCGAGCTCGGGGGCGTACACCCGGTCTGCCTCGATGTGGGGCACCGTCGCGCGGATGAACTCCTGCGCGGCGCGGGGACCATCGGCGGGCACCAGGGGGGCCCGGAAGTCGAGCGCCTGGGCCGCGCTCAGCATCTCGATCGCCACGATTCGCTCGACGTTTCGGAGCACCCGCTCCGCCTTGCGGGCCGCGATCGGACCCATGGAGACGTGGTCCTCCTGGCCGGCCGACGTGGGGATCGAGTCCACCGACGCCGGGTGACAGAGCCCCTTGTTCTCCGACGCCAGGGCCGCGGCCGTCACCTGGACCATCATGAAGCCGGAGTTCAGCCCCGACTCCTGCACCAGGAACGGCGGCAGGTCCGGCGACAGCCGGGGGTTGACCAGCTGCTCGGTGCGACGCTCGGAGATCGAACCGAGCTCCGACAGCCCGATCGCCAGGTAGTCCAGCGCCGTGGAGACCGGCTGGCCGTGGAAGTTGCCGCCGGAGACGACGTCGCCGTCCTCCGCGAACACCGTCGGGTTGTCGGTGACCGAGCCCGTCTCGATCAGCAACACGTCCGCCACGTGCTCGATCGCCTGGCGCGCCGCCCCGTGCACCTGGGGCATGCACCGCAGCGAGTACGGGTCCTGCACCTTGTCGCAGTCCACGTGGGACTCGTTGAGGTTGCCGCCGAGGAGCAGCCGGCGCAGGTTGCTGGCCGTCGCCCGCTGACCCGGGTGCGGCCGAAGCGAGTGCAGCCGCGCCTGGAACGGGACGTGGGAGCCGAGCTTCGCTTCGACCGTCATCGCCCCCGCCACGTCGGCGACCCGGGCGAGCCGCTTCGCCCGCGCGACCACCAGGCTGCCCAGCGCCGTCATCGCCTGGGTGCCGTTGATCAGCGCGATCCCCTCCTTCGGGGCCAGCCTCAGGGGCGTCAGCCCCGCCTCGGCGAGCGCGTCCCCGGCCGGGCGGAAGCCGCCGTCGACGCTGTGCACCTCACCCTCGCCGATCAGGGCCAGCGCCAGGTGGGCGAGCGGCGCGAGGTCGCCCGACGCTCCGACGCTCCCCTGGGACGGGACCCGCGGGTGCACGCCCGCGGCGAGCAGCTGCAAGAGCCGCTCGAGCACCGCCC
>CAYQEG010000160.1:15420-17599 GCA_964416435.1 uncultured Rickettsiales bacterium | reverse complement strand
GCTCGCGTCGTCGGCACGTCGAACGGCTCGCCGACTCCGACGCAGTGACTGCGCACGAGGTTGGCCTGGAGCTGAAAGAGGTCGGCTTCGGCGATCTGTACGCCGGCGAGGTGCCCGAAGCCCGTGTTGACGCCATAGACGACGTCGCCCCGCGCCAGGATCGCGTCGATCGCCGCGCGCGAAGCGTCGACGGCGTCTGCGGCGGCGGGGGCGATGCGAACGGGAGCGCCGCGGAGCGCGACGTCCTCGATCTGCTCCACGCTCAGCGGGCCGCCGTCGAGCAGCAGCTCAGCCACCGTGGAGCTCCGGCGTGCCTACTCTTGTTCTTCGGCGGAGTCGTCGAGGGAGACCGTGATCTCCTCGGCGTTGTCCGCCTCGTCCGGCAGGTTGGCGAGGTGCTTGGCAGCCTCGGCGCGGCTCACGCGACCGCGGGCGATGTGACGCTCGACGACGCGGTTGTCGAATGCATCACACTCGAGCTTCTTGACCGTGAAAGCGGGCTTGGCCATGTCGACTCCTAGCTGCCGCCGCCGGGCAGGGCGGCCTGCATGCGGGCGAGGGCGGCGGCGCGCGCCTGGGCTGCGTTCTCGGCGAGGGCGGCGCGCTCGGCGCGGTCCGCCTCTTCGTTCTCCGCCCGGATGCGGGCCATGTCGGCCAGCGTGACGACGCCGGCGGCGATCTCACGGAGCGCCGTGACGGCCTCCTTGTTGTCACCCTCGTTGTCGATCAGGGGCTCGTCGCCCTTCATGAGCTGGCGGGTGCGCTGGGCGGCGAGAAGGACCAGGGCGAACCGGTTCTCGACCTGCTCGAGGCAGTCTTCGACAGTGACGCGGGCCATTGAGGCTCCAGAAACAAAGAAGAGGAGTGGGGGCGAAGGACGGCGAACCATATTGCCCGTCCTCCGAGGTGTCAACCGCTGAACGGACGAAGGGCCCAGGACTCGTCTCGTTCAAGCAGCCGGTCCTACCGTCGATAGAGCAAATAGGGTCGGGCAGACCCCCGGGGAACCGGGGGGACCTGCCAACCGCTGCTGCGAAGACGTATGATTGATGTCAGTTAGCAGCAGTAGACGAGGAGCAGGGCATGCAGCTGGTCGCCTCCGAGAACCTCTTCGCCTTCTTCTACGACCGGATGCAGGACGCCCGCCGCTTGCATGGCACCGCGGTCGAAGAAGACACCGAGTTCTACCTCGTCAACCTCCTCGTCGACTTCCTGCGGACCCACAAGCTCGTCTCCGTCAAGGGGCAGCGCGTCGACAGCAAGCCGCTGGCGATCCGCCTGCTGGAGTGCCGGACCAACACCGGCCCCGGCGATCGTTTCGTCCACCTCAAGCAGCTGGCCGACTCGACCCTGTACGTGCTCGGCTTCTTCGCCGACTCCCTCCGCCGCTCCAGCGTCGACGTCCGCTACTACGCCGGCCTGGGCTGCAGCGCCTACCGGGACCTGTCGCTGCTGTCCGGCTTCCGGTCCGGCGATCGGGAAGACCCCGTCTTCTCCGAGCTGAGCAGTCGCTTCGGCGAGTGCGTCGAGCTCCTCACCACCGTCAAGGACGGCGCCCCCGATCACGACGACGTGGTGGCCCTGTACCAGCGCTGGGCGGCGACCGGCGACGAGCGGGCCGAGGCCCGCCTGGAGGCCCTCGGGGTCCTCATCGACAGCCCGGTGGTGACGGTCCACTGATGGCCCACCTGGTCCGGATCCAGAGACACCTGGAGGCGATCTACGCCATCGAGGCCGGTCACCGGGTCGACGACTTCCTGATCGATGACGCCGCCCTGTCCGAGCTCGTCGCCGCGGGCCTCGTGCCGGCGGGGATCGAGCGGACCGACGAACACGTGCTCGTGCAGTCGGACGATCCCGAGGAGGTCAGCGTCGCCGTCTACGTCAGCGATCGCGTGCGTCAGGGCCTCACGGTCGCCCCGTCGCTGCAGGACCATTGCCACGCCACCGAAGGCGTGAGCCACTTCGTGCTGTTGCTGTGGTCCGCGCGGCAGGGGCGCCCGCTGCGCCGGCTCGACCTCGAGCTGCAGGCCGAGATCGACAAGGCGAGCACCGTGCTGCTCCTGGACCACGCCGCCACCGGCGGCGCCCGCGGCCCCGGCCCGCCGCCCCGGCAGTTTACCCCCACCCACCACCCCACCCACCACCCCCCCCCACCCCCACACAAACCGCAAACCCC
>CAYQEG010000160.1:0-15410 GCA_964416435.1 uncultured Rickettsiales bacterium | reverse complement strand
GGGGGGCGGCCCGATTGCCCCACGCCGCGCCGGGTGCGCCCCGTCCCCCCCGCCCCCCCGGGGGGCCCCGGCGCGCGCGACCTGCTGCGCCGGCTGTTTCGCGCGACCCTCGACCCCTCCCTCGACCCCGCCGAGCGCCAGCGCTACCGGGAAGCCCACCGCCTCGCGCGCGGGTACGCGGAGAGACTGGTCCACCTCCTGGACGACGGCGTGCACGCTCTCCTGGCCGAGCTGAGGCGCCTGTACCGGCTCCCCGCGGAGGCCAAGCGCGCGGAGCTCGCCCGCGCCGCCTGAGCGGATCCTCGGGTCGCTCGACGGCCTCTCTCGCACTTTTTCCTTTGACACGTTCGACCGGGTGATTAACAAGGCCCGCGTCGGACCTGCGGCGCGTTGAGCCCGCCCTCCGACGATCCAGAAAACCGGTACTTGGGCCGCCGCACGGTGCGGCACGCGTCCAACAAGGAGAAACCGATATGAAGGTCAGGCCGCTCTCAGATCGCATCCTGGTCGAGCGTCTCGAAGGCGAGACTCAGACCAAGGGTGGACTGTTCATTCCCGATTCCGCCAAGGAGAAGCCCCAGGAGGGCCGCGTGATCGCCGTGGGCACCGGCAAGGTGCTCGACAACGGTGAGATCGCCGCGCTTCAGGTCAAGGAGGGCGACCGCGTCCTGTTCGGGAAGTACTCCGGCACCGAGATCAAGCTGGACGGCGAAGAGCGCCTGATCATCCGCGAGGACGACATCCTCGGGATCGTGGAGGACTGAGACGATGGCTGCCAAGGAAATCCGATTCGACGCGAACGCCCGTGGGGCCATCCTGCGCGGCGTCAACACCCTCGCCGACGCCGTGAAGGTCACCCTCGGTCCCAAGGGCCGCAACGTGATCATCGAGAAGAGCTGGGGCGCCCCCACGATCACCAAGGACGGCGTCACCGTCGCCAAGGAGATCGAGCTCGCCGACAAGTTCGAGAACATGGGCGCGCAGATGCTCAAGGAGGTCGCCTCCAAGACGAACGACGTCGCCGGTGACGGCACCACGACGGCGACCGTGCTGGGCCAGGCGATCTTCACCGCCGGCTCCAAGCTGGTGGCCGCGGGTCACAACCCGATGGGCCTCAAGCGCGGCATCGACCAGTCGGTCGAGGCCATCGTGGCGAACCTGCAGGAGCAGAGCCGCCCCGTCGCCGACAACAACGAGATCGCCCAGGTCGGCGCCATCTCGGCCAACAACGACAACTCCATCGGCAACATCATCGCCGAGGTGATGGAGGCGGTCGGCAAGGACGGCGTCATCACCGTCGAAGAGGCCAAGTCCCTGGACACCACCCACGAGGTGGTCGAGGGCATGCAGTTCGACCGCGGCTACCTGAGCCCCTACTTCGTGACCGACGCGGAGCGGATGGAGGTCGCCCTCGAGGAGCCCTTCATCCTCTTCCACGAGAAGAAGATCTCGAACATGCGGGACCTGCTCCCCCTGCTCGAGAAGGTCGCCCGCTCGGGTCGTCCGCTGCTCATCGTGGCCGAGGACATCGAGGGTGAGGCCCTGGCGACCCTGGTCGTCAACCGCATCCGCGGCACCCTGAACGTCGCCGCCGTCAAGGCGCCCGGCTTCGGTGACCGTCGCAAGGCGATGCTCCAGGACATGGCGATCCTCACCGGCGGCCGCGTGCTCGCCGAGGAGCTCGGCATCAAGCTGGAGCAGATGGAGCTCGACGACCTGGGCTCTTGCTCCAAGCTGACGATCAGCAAGGACAAGACGACGGTCATCGGTGGCGCCGGCGAGCACGCCGAGATCGAGGCGCGCGTCGCCCAGATCCGCGTCCAGGCCGAGGAGACCAGCTCCGACTACGACCGCGAGAAGCTGCAGGAGCGGCTGGCCAAGCTGGTCGGCGGCGTCGGCGTCATCAAGGTCGGCGCGGCCACCGAGGTCGAGATGAAGGAGAAGAAGGCTCGTGTCGAGGACGCGCTCAACGCGACCCGCGCGGCGGTCGAGGAGGGCATCCTCCCCGGCGGCGGCGTGGCGTACGTGCGCGCCCTGACCGCGCTGGACGCCCTGGACCTCGACGAGGACGGCAAGTTCGGCGCCGAGATCGTGCGCAACGCGCTGACCGCTCCGCTGCGGCACATCGCGGCCAACGGCGGCCTGGAGGGCGCGATCGTCATCGACCGCGTCGCCAAGGGCACCGGCGCCTTCGGCCTCAACGCCGCCACGGGCGACTTCGAGGACCTCGTCGCCGCGGGCATCATCGACCCGACCAAGGTGACCCGCTCCGCGCTGCAGAACGCCGCGTCGATCGCGGGCCTGATGCTCACGACCGAGGCGATGGTCGCCGAGATCCCGCAGAAGGAGCCGGCCGGTGGCCACGCTGGCCATGACCACGGCGGTGGCATGGGCGGCATGGGCGGCATGGGCGGCATGATGTAGCCCGTCCTCTCGGACACCCTCGAAGACCCCGGCCTCGGTCGGGGTCTTCTACTTGGGGCTGGGGGCGAGGATCCCGGAGAGCGCCTGCAGGAACGCTTCGTCGTCGGCGACGGGGGCCCACCCCGACTGCAGCGGCAGGCTCGACAGGTCCAGCCCCTCGTCCCGCTCGCGGGCGGCGAGCAGCCAGGTCGCCATGGAGGCGAAGTCGCCGTCGAGCCGCGCCGCCACCATCGCCAGCCCCATCGGTCCCCGGACGTCGGTCGGCGCGAGCTCCGAGGCCCGCTCGAACGAGCTGATCGCGGCCGGTCGGACGCCGAGCTCCAGCGCGATCCGCCCCGCCGCGATCGCCGCGTCGACGTCGTCGGGGGCGAGGCCGGTCAGCTGCAGGGCGGCCTCGCTGGCCTGCTCCCAGCGCTCCGAGGCGACCAGGACGGCGACGCGCAGGCGCCAGGCGTCGGCCCGGTCGGGGGTCAGCTCCACGGCGCGGGTGGACAGCCGATCGGCCGCAGCCAGGTCGCCCGCCGCGGCGGCCTGCCAGCCGTGCTGCACAGCCCGCGACGCGTGGTAGCCGGCCCACGAGGGGAGGGGACGATCGGCCCACGCCGGCGCCGGCGCGGCGAGCAGCGCCAGGGCCAGCAGCGCGGGGGCGCCGCGGATCACCGGCGGCGGCGGCGGAGGCCGAGCCCGGCCAGCAGCGCGAGGCCGAGGCCCGGGGCCACCTGCGAGTCGCCGGCGGTGCAGGAGCAGCCGCCGACGGCGACGAAGCCGGTCGGGTCCACGACCCGGTCTCGGTCGTCGTCGTCGTCGTCGTCAGCGGCAGAGTCGTCATCGTCCTGCTGGGGATCGGTGTCGTCGTCGTCGGCGACGTCGTCATCGTCGGTCGCGTCGTCGTCGTCGTCGTCGCCGGGGTCGATCCACTCGCCCTCCATCACGACGGCGATGTCGTCGACGTTCCAGCCGCCGAACTCCAGGCCCGCGTCGCTCTGCAGGTGGAACTCGATCTGCAGCGTGCCGTCGGCCGCGACGAGGTCGGTGATCTCGTAGCTCCGGAACGCCCAGTGGTTGTCCAGGTGGTGCTTGTCCGAGCCGTTCTGCTCGGTGCTCGCCAGCTGGGTCCAGACGGAGGTGCCGTTGACCGACACCCAGGCGTCGTCCCAGTAGCCGTCCTCGACCGTCAGCCAGCGCCGGAACTGCAGGTAGACGGGGCCGTCGCCGGGGACCTGGATGACCGGGCTGCGCAGCAGGTTGTGGATGTTCGGCTGGTAGGCGCCGTTCCAGTTGGACGCCGGCACGATGTCGTTGCCCCAGAGCCGGGACCCGGACGCGGCCGCCTGTGGATCGCCAGCCGCACCTGACGCCGTGCCCCAACCCCAGTCGTCCGCCCCCTCCTGGTCGGGGCCCGCGACGAGCTCGTGGGCGAAGTCCCCGTCGTCGGCCTCCAGGTCGGTGAAGAAGATCTCCTCGGCGTCGCCGACCCAGGCGCCGAGCCACGGGTCGGTGATCGAGCCCGAGGGCATCTCGCCGATCTTGGCCCCGCCCGCGTCGAACAGGTCGATGCGGTAGCGCAGGAAGCTGCTGTCGGCGGCCGCGGGGATCTCGCCGAAGTAGTCGTCACCGCCGACGTGGCTCAGATCGATCGTGGCGAAGTCGGCCACCGAGTCGCTCGAGGTGCTCCAGCGGACCTGCACCGAGCTGACCGCGCCGTCGGCGCAGTCGGGGTTGGACAGCGCGGCGCTGACCGCGACCGGGATGGGGGAGCCCGGGGCGACGTCGACGAGCGGGTCGTGGTCGACGAAGAAGGCCGCTGCGCCGGCGCCCGGGCCGAGCCCGTGCAGCCCGAAGGTGTCGAGGATCGCGCACTGGTTGGGCGTGCCGTCGGACAGGTTGCCGTTGTCGTCGTCGGCCAGGAGCGCCTCCTCGTAGCTCGACGGGATGTCCACGGAGCGGGCCGTCACCTGGCCGAAGATGTAGTCCGTCTGGGCGACGCCGGCGTCGTAGCCGAGGTCGTCGATCAGCGCGGTGCGCAGGTCCCACAGCGCGCCCGCGATGATCAGGCCGGTGATGTGGGGATCGCCGTCGATGTCGTCCGGCCAGGACAGGTCCGGCCCGATGTCGCGCAGCGGCTGCTCCGTGCCGGTGAAGAAGCCCGGGGACATCCCGTTGTCGTTGGTGATCGTGGCGGCGATGTAGTCCGACAGCCCCTCGGACAGGGCGGCCTCGAACTGGCCCACGCCCGGGATGATGCTCCAGTCGTGGAAGCCGTGGCCGTACTCGTGATAGGCGACGTCGGCGACGCGACCGGTGTTGTTGCACCCGCTGCCCTGCCGCAGGAAGTTCATGTTGCCGTCGTACCAGGCGTTGCAGTTGTCGTTGATGTTGACGAAGACGTTCGCCTGCTGGTTGGCCCAGCCGAGGCCCGGGTTGATGATCACCGCGCGCTCGATGACGGTGTGCAGGTTGACGTGCACGTCCAGCATCGCCCGCTCCCGTCGCTGCTGCGGGTTGCCGCCCGACGGGGGCGTCGCCACGACGCTGCCGCCGTCGCTGTCCAGGCTGTCCGTGAAGGTGGGGTCGCCGCCGGCCTCGTTGTCGATGTCCATGAAGCTGGAGCCGGCCTGGAAGCTGTAGGACTGCGGCGGATCACCCGCGGTGCTGAACAGACCGACGCCGTCGGCGGGCCCGGCCGAGTCGCCCCCGAGGTCGACGTAGGGCATGGGCTCGACGGTCAGGCCGACCTGCGGGTAGCGGTCGTCGATCTCCGCCTGGACGGTGCCCGAGGCGAAGCGGATCTGCTCCTCCCAGGCGACGAGGTCGCCGGTGTGGGCGTCGATCCAGACCACCTTGCTGCTCGGCAGCCCCGGCCCGTCGCGCCGGATCTCGGTCCGCCAGGCGAGGTGGTAGCTGTGCTCGACGAAGCCCTCTCCGAGGACCGGGAAGACGACCAGGTCCGGCTCCTCGATCGCGCGGACGTCCGCCGGCGACCAGCCCAGCGCGACGATCGCCTGCTCGTAGGCGGCGCCGGGGCCCACCGTGGGCGTCGGGTCGAGCCGGATGTCCGGCATCGACAGCCCCTGGGCCATGACGAAGCGATCCGCCTTGAAGCGCAGGTTGATGCGGTCTCCCTCGACCGGCAGCCCCGCGAAGGTGCGGTCGAACACGACCGTCGTGATGTCGGCGCGTCGGTCGATGGTCCCCTCGCCGAGGTCCTCGACGGGCACGCCCGCGGCGAGCAGGTCGGGGTACGCGCCGAGGATCCCCCACGCGATGCCCCAGGCGCCCTCGTCGTCCGCGAGGGCGACCGGATCGACCGCCCACCCCTCGCCGTACACGTACATCGGGGTCCCGGTCGCCTCGTCCCACGTCACCTGCCAGCGGTAGCCCCGCTCGGCCAGGAAGCGCTGCCACGCAGCCCCGTCGCTCAGCCGCGCCTGCAGCTCCGGGTGCTCCACGCGGGCGATCCGTTCGCCGGGGGCGAACCGGGCGGGCCCCCCGCCGGTGACGGCGACGGCCGATACGGGGAGGGCGAGAGCGAGGGCGAGGGTGCAGAGATGCGATCGACGCATGGGCTCCTCTGTCTGGGGCGAGCTGTGGTGGGCCGACCGTCCGGTGGCCTCTTAGCGCGGTACGCAAGCTAGGATACCGAGCAAACGGAGACAAGCGATTCGTCTGCGCTTCCTGATGCTGTCCCTCGCCCTGGTCGCCTGCTCCGGTCCGTCGTCGGACCCGGTGCAGCAGGCGCCGGTCGTCGAGCTGCCCCCGCCGCTGACCGGCGCGGGGGCCCCGCCGCCGGTCGGCCCAGCGGAAGCGGAGGCGATCGCCCCGGACGCCTGGGAGCTCCCCGATCCGGCGCGCGAACCGGAGCATCCGCCGCTGCTGCGCCTCGTCTACGGACAGGATCTCCGGGCCGAGCTGGACGCCTGTGGCTGCCCCGGCTCCCCCACCGGCGGCGTGGCGCGGCGGGTGACGGCGACGGCCGAGCTCCGGGAGGTGATGCCCGACGTGCTCGTGGTGGAGGGGCCCTCGGCCCTGAGCCGGGCGGTCCTCGGCTACGAGACCGTCCGGGGTGACCACCGGGCCCGGGGGCGGCTGGTGCTGGCCGCGTTGGCGGCGTCCAGGCCGGCCGCGTTCTTTCCCGGTCAGGCCGACTTCGCGGTCGTGGAGCCGCCGGAGTTGGCTCGTCGGGCCGCAAACGTCGGGCTGCCCCTGGTCAGCACCACCCTCGCCGACGGCGAGGGGTACCGCCGCTGGTGGGCCCACGAGGTGGACGGCCGCCGGGTGGTGCTCCTCGGGTTGACGCGCGAGGCGGGCACCGAAGATCGGCGCAACACCGCCGCCGTGCTCGACGCGGTGCCGGCGGCGGCGGCGGCGCTGGCGGACGCGGCGGAGCAGGGACCGGTCGACCTCGTCATCGCGTTCACCGACGGCGACCTGCGCGACGTCGGGCGGTGGCGGAGCGACGGGCTGGACGTCGACATGATCCTGACCCGGGACGAGCCGTCGGACGATCGCAGTTGGTACGTCGACGGGGGCACGCACATCGTGCGAGCCGACCCCCTGGGTCGCGCGCTGCGCCGGGTCGACGTCCTGCTCAGCGCGCCGGGTCGAGCCATGTCCTCGGGGCGGGAGCCCCGGGCGATGGAGCTGCTCGCGTCGATCGAGGGGAACTACGTCGGGCTGCTCCGAAAGCGCCGTCACGTCATCGCCGAGATCGCCGCCGGCCGGGATCCCCGGGAGGAGGCGCTCGGGCCGGGCGGGTCGACGATCGTGGACCCGAGCACCGATCCCGACGGCCTGCAGGAGGCGTTGGCCCGTAGCAAGCAGCGCCGCCGACAGGTGCTCGCCGAGCTCGCCGCCCTCGGTGGGAGCGGCGGTCACCGGGTCGCCGTGAGCCGGATCGTGCTGCTCCCCGAGATCCCCGAAGACCCGGCGGTGCGGCGTCAGATCGACGACTTCGGGGCCGCCCGGCTCGTGGAGATGCAGCAGACCCTGGACGCCACGCCGGTCCCCCGAGGCACCGAGTACGTCGGCAAGGACGCCTGCTTCGAGTGTCACCCCGAGGCGACCGCTCACTGGGCCCAGACGCCCCACGCAGAGGCGTGGCGGACCATCGTGGACCGGGGCGAGCAGAACAACCCGGACTGCCTGGGGTGCCACACCACCGGGTTCGGGGAGCCCGGGGGGTTCGCCGATCCGGCGGCCGGCAAGGCGCTCGTCAACGTGCAATGCGAGGCCTGCCACGGCCCCATGGGTTTGCACGTGACCCAGGCCGGGGCGGGACCCCAGGTCAGGCCGGATCCCGGCCTGCCGGTCCGTGAGGCGACCTGCACCGGCTGCCACGACCCCGCCAACAGCCCGCGCTTCGACGCGTCGTCGTACTATCCGACCGTCGCGCATCCGGGCGCCGAACCGAAGCTGCCCGACGACTGAGGAGATCGACATGGAGTGGACCGTCGCCCAGCGCCATGAGCTGGCCCTGCTGCTCGACCGCGAGCTCAGCGACGCCGCCCGCGCCGGGGCCGTCGCCCGGGCCGCCGGCCTGAGCGCCCCGACCCCGATGGGGGTGGAGCCCAGCTTCTGCTGGCTGAGCCGCCTGGTCCGGGAGGCCGCGGGCGCGGGCAAGGTGGAATCGCTGATCGAGGCCGCCGAGGCGGCCGTCTCCGAGGCGGTGGCCGTCGACCTGCGGGGGCTCGGCGTCGACCCCACCGCCGACACCGGCTACTCCGAGGCGGACGCCGAGACGGTGCGCGAAGAGGACGAGACCCAGAAGATGGACCTGCCGAAGGTCGCCGCGCTGGCGGCCGAGCCGGAGCCGGGCGCCGCCGCCCCGCGGCCCGTCGGGACGCCGGCGGAGGCGCCGCCGATCGAAGGCGCCACCGCCTTCTTCACCCGCCGGGTGCACATCAGCGCCCCCACCGACGTCGCCGCCGGGGATGTGTTCGATGTCTCCGTGACCCTCGCCGAGGCGGAGGCGGGCACGCTGGCGACCGCCCCCGCCGACGCTCCGGCGTGGGCCGGTGCGCCCCTCGACCTGGAGGTCGAGCTGTGGCTCGAGGAGGGCTTCTCGGTCGCCGATCCCGGGGACCTGCATCGGCAGATCAGCGTGGCCGCGGACGAAGCGAAGACCGAGCTGGCGTGGCGGCTGCAGGCCGCCGGACCGCTGGCCGGCGGGGTGGACGTGACGGTGCGGTTCTTCTGCTCCGGGTACGAGGTGGGTCGCGCCAAGGCGTTCGTGCCGGAGCGGGGGGCGGAGACCGAGCCGCGCGCCGGCACCCCGGGCGCGGTCGTCGTGCCGGACACGATCCTGGAGCGGCGCTCTAGCTGAAGCCCCGCAGGAACCGCTCGACCTCCTCCTTGGCGAGCAGGCCGACGCAGGTGTCCAGGCAGCGGTCGCAGAGCAGCAGATCGCGGGCCTGGTGCATCTTCGGCACCTCGAAGATCGACGAGCTGCAGAACGAGCAGACGTGGTCCTCACGGTCCGTCGCGGTCAGGTCCGTGCGGTGCGAGTGGATGTACGAGACACACAGGTTGCACAGGTAGACGCGGTTGCCGCTCATCAGGCGGTCGACGTCCTCGCGGCCCCGATCGCAGAGCGTGCAGCGCTCCTTGCCGCCGCCGGGGCGGGTCCGGCGCGGCCGGTCGGCCATCTGGGCCGCGTCCTGCAGGTCGATGATCTTCTCCTGTTGCTCGCTGCGGCTGATGCCCAGCTCGATCAGCTCCTGGAGTCGGCTCGAGTGGGGCTCGGGCAGCGTCTCCGCTTCGTCCCGGAGGGCGCGGATGGCGCGATCGCTGCCGTAGAAGAGCAGAGAGATCGCCGAGCTGGCCTGCAGCTCTCGGTGATCGCTGTCCAGGTAGTCGGTGAGGAAGTCCTCGGCCGACGCCGTGCCCTTCACCGCCAGGGCGAGCAGCAGGTAGGCCTGGTACTCGCGCAGCTCGCCGCGCACCGTGTCCAGGGTCGCCTTGTACTCGTTGAGGTCGTCCCCGATGGGGCGGCGCTGCTGGGCCCGCCGCTTGAGGTGCTCCTCGTCGATGTGGAACGCGTCCGTCAGCGCCTCTTCGGGGAGGTACTGGCTGAGGAGCAGCACGGTCCGGCCCAGCTTGCGGCCGAACCAGGTGCCCGGCTCCTCGAGCTGATCGAGCACCTGCTCCACCCGGCAACGGCGGCTCAGGTCGTACAGCAGCTCCCACATCTGGAACCGGAGGGAGTCGGTCTGCACCGCTTCGACGATCTCGGCCAGGGAGCTGAAGCAGTCGGGCCCCATCTCCTGGATCTGGGCGAGCAGCACGTCGATCTTGCGACGGATCCGGCCGCGGGAGCCCTTGTAGTAGCGCCGCCCGCCGTCGTACGCGTCGTCGCGTTCGAAGGCCTTGACCTCGGCCCGGAGCTGGTCGAACAGCCAGCCGAAGTCGCCTCGGACGTAGTGGGTCTTGACCAGCTCCACGTAGGCCGGGAAGTAGTCCGGGGTGTCCGTGAGGAGCGCCTCGAAGCGGCGCTCCGCGTCGGCGAAGCGGCGCTGGTCCAGCTCGATGCAGCCCAGGGAGAAGCGGGCCAGCATGTTGTCCGGCTCCAGCTCCATCGCCTGCTCGCAGGCCTCCCGGGCCCGGTCCCAGTCGCCCAGCTCCAGCCACGCGAGGCCGATCTTCGACCACGCCAGGGCGGAGTGGGGCTCGCCCTTGAGGAACTCCCGGTAGTGGTGGATCGCGTTGTTGTAGCGACCCATCGAGAAGTGGGTGAGCCCCAGGTAGTAGTTGGCGATCGAGCCGTACTCGGGGTGCTGGAGCAGCCGGGTGAAGAAGCGGCGCGCGTACTTGTACTGCCGGGTGTGCAGGAACAGCTCGCCCAGGTCCTTGTAGATGTTGCCGACGAAGGACTCGAAGGGGCGGAGCCGAAGGGCGGTCACCAGGTGGTAGATCGCCCGCTCCATCAGCTGGTCGGCGCCCTTGAAGTCGCGCTCCCGTGCTTCGCTGTACAGCGCCCCGCCGAGGTTGTAGTGGGCCTGCCACAGGTCGGGGTCGAGCTCGGTCGCCCGGGTGAACGCGTCGATCGCCCGGGCCCCGCTGCCCTGCTGCTTGTGCAGGTTGCCCAGGCCGACGTGGGCCAGGGAGTCGTTGGGGTCGGCTTCGATCGCCTTGCGGTAGTGCGTCTCGGCGGACTCCAGGTCGCCGAGGCCGTAGCGGGCGTTGGCGAGGATGTTGTGGGCCCGGGAGTTGCCCCCGAACAGCCGCACCGCGTCGTCCGCGAGCTCCGCCGCGCGCTCGAACCAGTGCTCCCCGCGGCCGTAGTAGTAGCCCTTCTGGAAGCACGCCTCGGCGAGCTCCAGGAGCAGATCGGAGGACGGATCGGAGGTGTCCAGGCGTGCTTCGAGACGCTGGATCTTCCAGTCGTGCCTGCTCTCTGGGGACATGGTGGCCACGGACGTCGGCGGAGTGTAGCAACCAGGGGACGTCGTGGCACCTCGCGCGCGCTCGCCCGCGCGAACACGTGCTAGGGTCGCCGCGCTCAGGAGCCCCCGCTGATGATTCGACGTGTCCTCGTGCTGCTCTCGCTCGTGGTCCTGGCCCTGGCGCCGGTGACCGCCTCCGCCCACAGCGGAGACGAGCACGACCAGGTCCTGTTCAGCACCGTCAACGCCCGCTACGACGCCACCGGCACCGGCCTGCCGGTCATCGCCAGCGCGCGGACGCTGGACCTCCTGCAGTTCGGCGGTGGCTTCACGTTCCAGCTCGTGGACCGGCCGTTCGTGCTCTACCAGGGCACCGGCGCGGACCGTGAGGTCTGGTCCGTCATCCAGCAGTCGCAGGTGCTCCTGGACGTGCACGCCGCCATCGGCTTCGGGTTCGCCGACCTGGGGCTTCGGCTGCCCGTCGCGCCGACCATCATCTGGGGCGCGGACCCGACCGGCAGCTTCCCTGTCGAGGACAAGGACATCGGGGGCATCGGCGACCTCCAGGTGGTCCCGCGGGTCATGCTGCTGGACCCCCGGAAGAAGACGTTCGGACTGGCGGTCCGGGTGCCGATCTCCCTGCCGACGGGCCAGGCGACCCGGTACCTGGGCGACCACGGCGTCGGGCTGGACGTCGAGGTGCTGGCCGAGCTGGACCTGGGGCGGTTCCGGGCGCTGGTGAACGTCGCTCCGCTGTGGGTTCGGCCCCGGGCCGAGTACGACGGCTGGATCCGGCAGCTCGGCATGGGCTGGGGCGTCGGTGTCAGCGGCGACCTGCTGGACTCGCTGTCGCTGCGCGGCGAGGTCTGGGGCACCGTCGCCTACCTCGGCACGAGGGACATCGCGACGGCCGAGTGGGCGGGATCGGTGGCGCTGCGCCCGGCCGACTTCATCGAGCTGCAGCTCGGCGCCGGCACCGGCATCGCCGGCGTGGGAGCGCCCCAGCTGCGGGCGTTCGCGGCGGTGCACCTGACCTCCCCCGGCAAGGCCGCGGCCGAGCCGATCGAAGAGGACCAGCCGGCGCCCGAAGCGGCCCCGGAGCCGGCCCCCGAGCCGGAGCGCGAGCCCGCGCCGGCCGCCGAGCCCGAGGCCGAGCCGGCCGCCGAGCCCGCGCCGGCCGCCGAGCCCGCGCCGGCGGCCGATCCGGAGGCCGAGCCGGCCCCCGAAGCGGAGCCGGCCGCCGTGCCCGACGCCGAGCCGGCGCCGCAGGCGGAGCAGGCCCCCGAGGCCGCGCCCGAGGAAGAGCCCGCGCCCGAACCCGAAGAGGCGGAGCCCGCTCCCGCTGCCGAAGAGGCGGAGCCCGCGCCCGAAGCCGAGGAGGCGGAGCCCGCTCCCGACGCCGAGCCGGCGCCCGACGCCGCCCCGGCCCCCGACGCCGAGCCGGAGCCGGAGGCCGAGCCGGAGCCCGAGGCCGAGCCCGCTCCCGAAGCGGGTTGACCACCCCGTTCGAGGACCTCCGCGACCCCGCGGCGCAGCGGCCGCTGATGCCGCTGCTCGTGCTGTTCTTCGTCAGCGGCGCCACGGGGCTGCTGTACGAGGTCATCTGGATGCGCCGGCTCACGCTGGTCTTCGGCGCGACGCAGTTGGCCATCGCGACCGTGCTGGCGGCGTTCATGGCGGGGCTCGCGCTGGGCGCGACCGCGGGCGGCCGGTTCGCGGACAAGCGCACGGACCTGCTGACGATCTACGGCCTGCTCGAGCTGGTCATCGGCGGCTACGCGCTCGCCTTCCCGTACCTGAGTGACGCCGCGACCGGGATGTACCGCGCGTCGGTGGCGGCCGAGAGCGTGCACTTCTGGAGCAGCCAACTGGTGCACCTGGGGATGATGGGGCTGCTGCTGCTGATCCCGACGGCGGCGATGGGGGCGACGCTGCCGCTGCTGGTGCGGTGGTCGACGGTGCGCCTCAGCCGCGTCGGCACCCGGGCGGGGCTGCTGTACGGGTTCAACACCGCCGGGGCGGTGGTCGGCACCTGGGTCACCGGGTTCGTGCTGCTGCCCGCGATCGGCGTGCGCTGGACGGAGACCAGCGCGGCGGTCGCCAACATCGCGGTCGGCGTCATCGCGCTCGCGTGGGGCTGGCTGGACAAGCAGCGGGACCAGGTCATCGAGGTGGTCGACGACATGAAGGAGGCGGGCGAGCTCGACGCCCTGCTCGACATCGACCCCGATCCCGACCTCGCGCCGGCCCGCCGGGCCCGGGTGCGCGTCGCGGTGCTCGCGATCCTCGCGGTCTCCGGCGGCCTGACGATGATCTACGAGGTCGCCTGGAGCCGCTTCCTGGCGCTGATCCTCGGCTCCTCGGTCTACGCCTTCACCGGGATGCTGGTCGCGTTCCTGCTCGGCACGGCGGGAGGGGCGCTGGCCGGGGCGGCGCGCATGGCGGTCCCCGGGGTGCGGCCGATGCGGTGGCTCGCGGCCGCCCTGGCCCTCGCCGGGATCACCGCGCTGGCGACCAACCACACGTTCCGGTTCATGCCCTACTGGTACGTGGACCTGTACGCGATGCTCGACGGCCACGAAGACCTGGTCCTGGTCGGCCAGTGGCTGCTCGCCTGCGTCGTGATGACGCCGACGACGTTCTGTATCGGCCTGACGTTCCCGTTCGCAGCGGCGGTGGTCGCCGACCGGGCCGACGCCGTGGGCTCGGACGTGAGCCGCCTGTACGCCCTCAACACCATGGGCGCGGTGGTGGGCGCGCTCGCCGGCGGCTTCATCCTGCTGCCCCGCCTCGGCATCCAGGAGACCCTGCTCGCCGCCGTCGTCGTCGACCTGGCGCTCGCGGGGGCGGTGATGGCGGAGCGGGCGAGCTCGCGCCGGACGAAGCTGGTGTGGAGCGGGGGGCTGGCCCTCGTCGCCGCGGCCGCGCTGCTGGTGCCGCCGCCCTGGAACCCGCTGCTGATGAGCGCCGGGATGTACAAGTACGTCAGCGAGTTGAGCGACTTCAGCCACGAGGCGGTGCGCAACTACGCGCTCTCGGACTTCGAGCTGCTGTACTACGCCGAGGGCACCACCTCGACGGTCACGGTGGCCCGGTCGACGGGCAGCGGGAACATCTGGCTGGCGAACAACGGCAAGGTCGACGCGTCGTCACGGGAAGACCTGAGGACCCAGGTCTTGCTGGCCCACCTGCCGTTCGTGGCCCGGCCGGACGCGAAGTCGGCCCTGGTGGTCGGGTTGGCGTCCGGCATCACGGCCGGCGGCGTCACGCTGCACGACGACCTCGAGCGGATCGACGTCCTGGAGATCGAGCCGGCGATCATCGTCGCGTCGGAGTACTTCCGGGGCTTCAACCACCAGGTCCTGGAGGACGAGCGCGTCCGGGTCATCCCGAACGACGCCCGCAACCACCTGGTCCTGTACGACGGCGTCTACGACGTGATCATCAACGAGCCGTCCAACCCCTGGATCTCCGGCGTGAGCAACCTGTTCACGAAGGAGTTCCTGGAGCTGGGCCGCAGCCGGCTGTCCGCCGACGGCGTCTTCTGCCAGTGGCTGCAGATCTACGGCATGGGGCAGGACGACCTGCGCTCGCTGATCCGGACGTTCGTCGACGTCTTCCCCCACGTGTCGGTCTGGTACGCGCTGGACGACAGCGACGTGCTCCTGGTGGGCAGCCGTGGCCGCGTCGACGCGCTCGGCGCGGACCTCCAGGAGCTGTTCGCGGGCCGGGTGGGGGACGACCTGTCGCGGATCGGCATCGACCACCCCTACGACCTGCTGACCTATCAGCGGATGGACCGGGCCGACCTGATCGAGGTCGCCGGGGACGTCGGCCCCAACACGGACGACAACGTCCGGATCGAGTTCTCGGCCCCCCGGTACCTGCACTACTCGACGGCGGAGCGGAACAGCGAGCTGCTCGAGGAGCACGCGTCGGGGGCGTGGAAGCTGAACCGCGACGCGGTGCCGCCCGACGGCGAGCTGACGCTGATCCTGGGGCTCGCCCGCGCGTTCGAGAAGAGGGAGCACTGGTACGACGCGGCGTCGCTGTACGTCGAGGCGCTGAAGCTGACGCCGGACGACGTGAGGACGGCCGAGGCGATCGCGCGCTGCTACCGGAAGCTCGAGGAGGCGGCCGCGGAGCCGTAGCCGGGCCTCGCCGCGGCGGGGCTCTACGACCTGCGTGAAACCGGCCCAGAGGTGGTCTTGGGCTCACGCAAAGGCGCAGAGGCGCAAAGGGGGGACAAGGTGCTTTCGGAGAACGAAGCTGCTCGCGAGGTGGTCGATGCCGCCTACCGAATCCACAAGACGTGGGAACCGGGCTCCTGGAGTCGGCCTATGCGGTCGCCCTGGAGCACGCCACTGCTGACGTACCTGCGACTGACCGGAGTGCGGCTGGGCCTCCTGGTCAACTTCGGTGCGGAGCCCATTCGGCAGGGGGTCCGCCGAATCGCCAACGGGATGCCGTAAGCCCTTTGCGCCTTTGCGCCTTCGCGTGAGACAAAGAGGGGCTTGGGCCTACCTGAGCGACCGGGACAGGCAGGAGGGTCCTAGTGGTCCAGCACAGGGATTCTGGTGAGTCCTCGTGCGCCCTGCCCGCCGC
>CAYQEG010000159.1:0-19103 GCA_964416435.1 uncultured Rickettsiales bacterium | reverse complement strand
GACGGACGACGACGACGCGACGGACGACGACGACGCGACGGACGACGACGACGCGCCGGACGACGACGACGCGACGGACGACGACGACGCGACGGACGACGACGACACCTCCGGCGACGACGACGACTCGTCCGGCGACGACGACGACTCAGCTTCCGACGACGACGACTCGTCCGGTGACGACGACGACTCGTCCGGTGACGACGACGACTCGTCCGGCGACGACGACGACAGCGCTCCGGCGCCCGTCGATCTCGACGGCGACGGGGTCCCCTCCACGCTCGACTGTGACGACAACGACCCCGACAACTTCCCCGGCAACGGCGAGGTCTGCGACGGGGCGGACAACAACTGCGACGGTCTCCTCGGCTCCGACGAGGTGGACGACGACTTCGACGGCCAGACCGAGTGCGACGGCGACTGCGACGACGCCGACTTCGCCAACTGGTGGGGGAACAACGAGGTCTGCGACAGCGCCGACAACGACTGCGACGGCGCCATCGACAACGGGGTCTGCATCGACGTCAGCAACATCCCGCTGAGCACGCTGTTCATGGCCCAGACCGCGCTGAACATCGACAGCGACACCACCATCGACACCGACACCGGCGAGATCGTCGGCATTCGAGGCCCCGGCACCGGGCTGGTCGACGGGGTCTGGTTCGACGTCCTGACCCAGGCCGGCGGCCCCGACCTGGGGGTGTTCTCGGCGGCCGGGATCACCGTCAGCGCCGGCGTCACCGTGACGGTGGTCGGCAGTCACCCCCTGGTGTGGGCCTCTTCGGCCGACGTGACGATCGCGGGCCTGGTGCTCCTCGACGGCGCGGACGGCGCCGACGCCCTGACGACCGGCGGCCCCAACGCGGGCGGCGGCGGCGAGGCGGGGGGCGCCGACGGCGGGTCCGGCTCGAACAACGTCTACAGCGGGGACACCGCGGGTGGCGGTGACGGCGGCGGCCAGATCGGCGCGCAGGGCATCCACTACGGCAACGGCGGCGGCGGCGGCGGGCGCTGCTGGGGCGGCGGCGGCGGCATGGGGGATCGGCCGTCGGTGGCCGGGGACCCCGGCTCCGCGAGCGCCGGCGGGGCGGGCGGCTGGGGCGGCGGCGACGGCGGCATGGGCGGTGACGGCGGCGACCCCTACGGCGCCTCGAACCTCCGGCCCCTGGTGGCCGGCTCGGGCGGCGCCGGCGGCGTCTCCGACACCGACACCAACCCCAACGGCGGCGGCGGCGGGGGTGGCTCCGGCGGCGGCGCGTTCCAGGTGTCGTGCGAGGGCGTGCTGACGGTGAGCGGCGAGATCGACGCGTCGGCGGGCCGTGGTGGCGACGCCTGGGGCGGCGGGGGCGGCGGCGGCAGCGGCGGCGCGGTCCTGCTCGAGGCGCTGGAGGTCGACCTGTCCGGGGTGGTGCTCGCCGAGGGCGGGCGCGGCGGGCACGGCAACCTCAGCTGGGCGCCGGCGGGCACCACCGGCGGCTCGGCGGGCGCGGGCGCGTCCCCGGGCGGCGGGGGCGGCGGCACCCAGTCCGGCGGCGGCGGGGGAGCGGCGGGGATGGTGTTGCTGCGCTACCTCGTCGGCGTGTCCGTGACCGGCACGCTCAGCCCCGATTCGTCGACGCTGTGCGCCGACAGTCAGCCCATGTAGGGCCGGCGGGGGCTACATCGACCACATCGAGATCGAGACCACCTGGGCCGACTCGTCCAGGTAGAAGGCGTGGCCCAGGGAGTCGTAGCTCCAGGCCTCGTAGCCGGCGTTCCGGTCGCCGAAGACCGAGTCCGGCGCCCCGTAGGCCTGCAGCACCTGGTCCTCGGTGGAGCCCAGCTTCACGCCGCGGCCGGTGTGGGCTTCGCCGGGGGGGAAGATCTCGACGGACGTGCTGACGTCGTCGGTGAACACCACCGAGACACCCTGCTCCCACCAGCTGGCGTACACGAAGTAGCCGTCCTCCTGGCTGTCCGCGAAGTCGGGCTCGCCGAGGATCTTCGTCATCGTGGCGAGGCTCTGGCCCAGGCCGACGTTGCCGAACTTGGTGTCGTCGTCGGGCTGGCCGGCCTCGGCGGTGGTCGGCTCGGCGGTGGTCGGCTCGGCCGGAGCTTCGACCGGCTCGGGCGTCGGCAGCTCGCGCTGTCCGCCGCCGTCGGAGGTGCCCACCTCGCCGCCGAGCAGGACCACGAGCGAGTCGTCCTCCGCCCGCCGCTCGGGGGCGGCGATCGGCTCGGGCTGGCTGCCCGCGGGCCGCGCGCCGAGCGCCACGAGCTGCGCGTGAGCCTCCTCGTAGAAGCCCCGCTGCCCGAGCAGCTCCTCGTACAGCGCGACCGCGTCCTTCGTCTTGCCCCGCTCGGCGTAGCCGCGGGCCCGGTTGGCCTTGGCGTACAGGGCGTCCTTGTCCGCCTTGAGCGCCTTGCCCCACCACTTGTCGGCCTTCTTGAGGTCGCCCTGGGCGGCGTAGACGTTGCCGAGGTTGTTCATGTAGCCGGCGTAGTCGCCGTCCAGCTCCCGAGCCTTGTCGATCAGCGCGACCGCGCCCTCGTAGTCGCCCTCGATGCGCGCGAGCACGCCGAGGTTGCCCAGGGCCGCGTCCCGGTTGGGGTCGAGCTCGAGCGCTCGGGCGAACGCGTCGCGCGCCCGCTCCAGCTGGATCCGGTCGACCCCGCCGGCGGCTCGGACGGTTACGTCGGCCTTCAGGTAGAGCGGGAGGTCGTCGTGCCAGGGATCGTCGGTGCGGCTCTTGATCGCCTCGTGCAGGTAGCAGGTGCCCAGGTTGCTCCAGCCCGCCGAGCTCTTCGGGAACAGCGTCAGGAACTGCTGGAACGCCGGAATCGCGGCTTCGAACTCGCCCGCCCGGGCGTAGGCGACGCCGGCGTCGAACAGGCCGTAGGTCTCCGTGACCGTCTGGGTGCCGGCCTGCAGCTCGGTGATGCGCTGGCTGAACGTCGGGTGGGTGGCGTCGTCGGCCATCCACTCGGGGATCTCGCCGACGCTGACCTTCATCGTCTCCATCGCGTCGACCGCCGCCTGGGCGGGGTATCCGGCGCGCATGGCGTACAGCAGCCCGTACAGATCCGCCTCGAGCTCCAGCGTCCGCGAGTAGCGCGTCGCCATGCGGGACAGCTCCTCGTAGACCTCGGTGCCGCGGCTGTGGTCTTCGGCCGCCCGGGCCGCCTCGCCCTGGGTGATGACCTCCATGGCGCCGGTCATGTTCATCGTCGTCGCGAAGTGGCGGAGCTGGATGTGGCTGATCTCGTGGGCGACCACGAACGCCACCTCGTCGGGGGACAGGGCGTCGATGAGGCCCTGGTTGATCATCATGAAGCCGCCGGGCAGCGCGGCGGCGTTGACCGTCGGGTCGGGCACGACGACGACGTTGAACACCATGTCGGGGCGGTCGGACGCGGCGACGAGCCGGCGCACCAGCTCCTCGACGTCAGCCTGGACCTGGGGGTCCTCCACCGTGCCGTACATCCACGACACCATGTCCATGTAGCCCTTGCCGATCCGGTAGTCGTCCGAGGCGGTCAGGGCGGTGGTGCGGGCGAGCTCCTCGTAGCCGAACTGAGCCGCCGCGGGGGCCGCGATGAAGGTCGCGAGAGCGACCACGAGGGGGATGAATCGAGACGGGCGCATGCGGATCCTCCGGTACTCCCTCAGACCACCGCCAGTCAAAGCGGTTCCCCAGCAGACTTCGGAGCACGGCGCGGAGGCTATCACGCGGTATTCTCCCCAAGATGTCCGACGCACCCACCGTCGAACGGCTCGGTCGGTACCGTCTGCGACGCCGTATCGGGCGTGGCGGAATGGCCACCGTCTACCAAGCTGTCCAGGAGGGACCGCACGGGTTCGAGAACGAGGTCGCCATCAAGCTGGTGCACGGCGACCTCATCGCGGCCTACCCGCACATCCTCAAGATGCTGGTGGACGAAGCGCGCATCGCGGCGCGCATCAAGCACCTCAACGTCGTCCGGATCCTCGACCTGGTGGAGGAGAAGGACCGCTTCTACATGGTCATGGACTTCGTCGACGGGCTGTCCATGCGCCAGGTGCTGGACTTCGCGCGCGACAACCAGGTCAGCATCCCGCTGGGGCCGATCATCGAGGTGCTCGCGGCCGCCTGCAAGGGCCTGCACGCCGCCCACCAGCTGACGCGCCCCGACGGCACGTCGCTCGGCCTCGTCCACCGCGACGTCAAGCCGGGGAACATCCTCGTGTCGATCGACGGCGAGGTGAAGGTCAGCGACTTCGGCATCGCGCTCTTCGGTGATCGCCTCGCCGAGAGCACCGCCCACGGCCAGCTCAAGGGCACCCCCGCCTACATGTCGCCCGAGCAGGTGATGGGCGAGCAGCTGGACCCGCGCTCGGACATCTTCTCGATGGGGCTGACGCTCTACACGCTGGCGACCACCCGCCTCGCGTTCAGCGCCGACACGCCCATGAAGATCGCGATGAAGATCGCGCGGGAGCCCCTGGACGACCACGCCGAGGAGCTCGACGACATGCTCCCCGGCCTGGGCGAGGTGCTCGCGCGCGCGACCGCCCACGACCCGGCGGAGCGCTACCAGTCGGCGAAGGAGCTCGGGGAGGCGCTGACCGAGGTGCACCGCTCGATCGCCAGTCCGACCCCGATCCGAGAGATGCTCGAGGCGGCCGGATGGCGCCCCGCGACCGAGCGCGGCGAGCCCGTGGGGCACATCCTCACGTCGCCGGGCATGTCGACGCCGGCGTCGCTCCGGAGTGACGTCGCCGTCCAGGAGGAGGACGAGGAGGAAGAGACGGATCCCGGGCTCGTCTCCGACGCCGGGGAGCCGACGGAGGCGCCGACCGTGGACGAGCCGGCGCCCGGCTCCGAGCCGACCGCCGACCACCCCGGCCCGGCGGCCAGCCTCGACGCCGACGGCCCCATCGATCCCGCCGCGACCGTCGATCCCGAGGCGACGCCGCCCCCCGGGGACGAGTCGGAGACCGTGATCGAGCCCGGCCCGGTCGCCCCCCCGGTGGAGGTCCTGATGCCGGGCGAGGCGGGCTTCCAGCCGGCGCCTCCGCCGCGTCCCATCGCCCCCCACCCCGGCCCTCCGCCCAACGTGCGGCCGGGCCCGGGTGCGCCCACCGGGCCGCACCCTCGACCCGTCGCGCCGCCGCCGCCGCCAGCGGCCGCGTGGACCGCCCGGCCGCCGGGCACCGCGCCCCCCCGCCCCGCCCCGGCGCCCGCGCCGCCGCCCCCGGGTGCGCAGTCGTCCGGGGTGCACGTCCGGGCCCAGCAGACGTTGCCCCCCGACGCGAGCGCGTCGGCCAGCCACCGGCGCGTGCAGCCGCTGCGCGACTACCGCGGTCGGGTCGTGCGGAAGCCGCCCCCGCCCCCCGAGTCGACGAGGGTCGGAGGGCTCGAGAAGCTCGGGGTGGCGCTCGCGTTCATGCTCCTGGCGCTCACCGTCGGGGCGATCGTCCTGGTGCAACTCAAGGCCGAGCCGCCCGGAGATCCCCGCTTCATCGACGGCGAGACCGTGATCTCCCAGGAGGCCGCCTCGGCGCCGGCGACGCGCCCCGCGCCGTCCCCGGCGCGGGCGGCGGGCCGGGCGGCGGGGGGCGGGGGGGCCGCCGCCCCCGCGGCGGCGGCGGCGGCGAAGGAGGCCGCGGCCGCGACGCCGGCCCCGGTCGCCAGCAAGGCGCCTGTCGCGGCGACCCCGGCCCCCACCCCGGCGCCCCGGTCGTCGAGCAAGGGGAGCCCCCGGACCGCCGCCGATCCCGAGCCGACCACCACCCCCGCCCCGGCGGTCAAGGGCAGCCTCACCGTCAACACGTACCCCTGGTCCCAGGTCTACGTGGACGGCAAGGACCGTGGCCGCACCCCCCTCGTCGGCATGAGCCTGCGCGCGGGCACCCACACGGTCCGCCTCGTGTTCCCCACCCGCGGGGATGAGGAGATGACCCAGACCGTCACCGTCGAGCCCGGCAAGGAAGCCAAGGTCGTCCACCGGATCACGGACGACGCGCCGTGACCGAGCCGGGAGGGATGGGCCCGGAGGGCGAGGAGAGCGAGGCCCCGGAGAGCGAGGCCCCGGAGAGCGCGGCCCCCGAGGGCGAGGCGCCCGAGTCCCCACCCGAGGACGGCCCGCCCGACGACCCCGAGCCGAACCCCGACGCGGCCGACACCGCCGACGACATGCCGATCCTCCGGGCCGAGCTGCCCGCGACGCTGCACACCCGCCGCCGCCGGGAGGCCCTCGCCGAGGCGGACGCGGTCGCGGCTTCCTGGCGCGGCCCGACGTTCGCGCCGGAGCGCTCGGACGCCGAGGTCGAGCTGATCTCCCAGACCGGCGGTCGATACGAGCTGGGCGAGGAGCTCGGTCGGGGCGCGATGGGGGTGGTGCTGCTGGCGACCGATCGCGACCTGCACCGCGACGTCGCGCTGAAGATGCTGCTCCCCGAAGAGGCGAAGCGGCCGGGGGCCCGGGCGAGCCTGCTGCGCGAGGCGCGGCTGGCCGGCGGGCTGGAGCACCCCAACATCGTCCCGGTGCACGAGATCGGCACGATGGAAGAGGGGGAGCCGTTCTTCACGATGCGCAAGCTGGATGGCCGTAGCCTGGCGGCGATCCTGGAGGGGCTTCGGGCCGGGGATACGGCGCTCGCCGAGCGCTACGGGCGCGTCCGGCTGCTCACCGTCTTCATCCAGATCTGCATGGCGGTGGAGTTCGCCCACGCCCGCGGCGTGGTCCACCGCGACCTCAAGCCCGGCAACATCGTGCTCGGCGACTTCGGCGAGGTGCTGCTGCTCGACTGGGGCATCGCGCAGAAGGTCGACGAGCCCGTCCCGCTGCTGGAGGTGGGGCTCAGCCTGACCGGCACCCCCGGCTACATGGCGCCCGAGCAGATCCTGTCGGAGGGCGGCGGGGTGGCCAGCCCCCGCACCGACGTCTACGCCCTGGGCTCGATCCTGTACGAGCTGCTGACCAGGCATCGGCCCTTCGAGCACCCGGATCCCGAAGAGGTGATGGTCCAGTGCTGCTCGGAGGACCCCCTGCCCCCGTCGCGGCGGGCGCCGCGGCGGTCGATCCCGCCGGAGCTCGACGACATCTGCCTGCACGCGTTGCGACGCGATCCGTCCCGTCGCACGGCCACCGCGCGGGAGCTCGCCCACCAGCTCGAGCAGTTCCTCGAAGGCGTGCGCGAGCGGGCGCGGCTGATCGAGGAGGCCGACGAGCGGGCGCTCGAGGGCCAGTCGCTGACGGCCCGCTACCAGGCGCTGCGCCAGGAGCTGAGCTACGCGTACCGGGAGGCGCGGGAGCTGCGCGGCGAGATCCGGCCGTGGACGCCGGTCGAGCACAAGCGCCCGATGTGGGAGCTGGAGGATCGCGCCGTCAAGCTGGAGGAGGAGGTCGCCGACGCATTCTCCGAAGCCGCCAAGACCTTCGCGTCGGCGATGGACCGGGTCTCCGACCACTCGGAGGCGCGGCTCGGCCTCGCCCACCTGTGGTGGAGTCGCTTCCTGGACGAGGAGCAGGCCGGCCACGCCCTGGCGGCGCGCCAGAGCCGCGCGATGGTGGAGCAGTACGACGGCGACGGGAGCTTCGTCCGGCGGCTCGCCGGTGACGGACGGCTCACGCTGCTGACCGACCCCGCCGGCGCCGAGGTCGTCCTGCATCGCTTCGAGGAGCGCGATCGCGTGCTCGTGCCCACCGAGGGACGTCGGCTGGGCAGCACCCCGCTGCGCGACGTCGACGTGCCGATGGGCAGTCACCTGCTGATCCTCACCCACTCCGACTTCCCGGAGGTGCGTTACCCGGTGCACATCCGCCGGAGCCAGCACCACGAGGGCTACGTGCGCTTCTACGGAGCGGACGAGATCGGTGAGGGGCTGGTCTACATCCCCGGCGGCCCGTTCCTGGCGCGGGGAGGCACGACCGAGTTCGGAGACCTGGAGGAGCAGCGGGAGGTGGTCCTCCCCGACTTCGCGATCGGCCGAGGTCCGGTGACCTTCCGCGAGTACCTGGCCTGGATCGACGAGCTGCAGGACGCCGATCCCGACGCCGCGATGGAGCGGGTGCCGCGCACCCAGATCGACGGTCCGCTGTGCAAGGTGAACGACGATGGCCGCTGGGTGCCCGACTACGACATCCTCATCGAGGGGCGCCTGCGCGAGCTGTACCCCGACCCCGACGTCTGCTGGGATCTCCCGGTCATCGCCGTCTCCTGGTTCGACGCGGAAGCCTGGTGCGCCTGGGCCTCCGAGCGGAGGGGCCTGCCGCTTCGGCTGCCGACGGAGAACGAGTGGGAGAAGGCGGCGCGGGGGGTCGACGGCCGTCGCTTCCCGTGGGGCAACGCCTACGACGCGACGTTCGCCAACTGGAGCGGCTCCCGCGAGACCTACTCGCAGCTCGAGCCGCCGGGCACCTACGAGACGGACATCTCGGTGTACGGCGTGATCGACATGTGCGGCGGCACGTCGAACTGGTGCGACGGTTGGTTCAAGCGCGACCAGGGGCTGCGCCCCCACCGAGGCAACAGCTGGGCTACGTCGACGTCCCGGAGCCTGGCCGAGCGGGGCGGCTTCTTCCCGAAGATCTGCGTCAGCTCGCTGGGGATCCGGGTCGCCCACACGCTCCGCCGCTGAGCCCTTGCGGAATGCTCGCGACGACCCAAGGGTTGTACTAGCGAGCGAAGGAGCCACGGAGCCAGTCCCCGTGTCCCCTCCATCGCGGGTCGAGTTGCTTGAGGCTCCGCGCCGCCTTCAGACGGTCCCCCTGCGCGAGCAGGTCTGCCGGCGGCCTCCTTCGCTGACGGCGGCGTCGGTTCCCGGCGCCGCCGTCCTTTTCCGGATTACGCCTGCTTGCTGCGCTTGGCGTCGATGAGCACCTGGTTGATGACCGCGAGCAGCTGATCGCTGCGGAACGGCTTGGGCAGCAGGGCCTGGATCTCGTGTTCTCGAAGCCGGTCGGGGGGAATGTCCGCCGCCCAGCCGGTCATCAAGACGATCGGGACGTCCGGGTGCACCTGCCGGACCCGACCCGCCACGTCCCACCCGGAGATGTCGGGCATGCCGAGGTCGGTCAGGATGACGGAGTACCGCGACGCCTCGGCCGCGGCCACGCCGTCCCGGCCGTTGAGGGCGGTGTCGACCGCGTAGCCGCGGCCCTCGAGGATCGTGCGGACCACGTGCACGAGGTCCGCCTGGTCGTCGACGATCAGCACGCTGCGGCCGCTGCGGGTGGGAGCGCTCGGCGCCGCCGGCTCGGTGGACTCGGTCGCTCGCTCGAGCAGGTCGTGCCGCGGCTCGGGGGGCGGCTCGGACGGGGCGACGTCGGACGCGGGGAGGATGAGCGCGAAGGTCGAGCCCTGGCCCCGGGTCGAGTCGACCTCGAGTCGGCCGCCGTGTCGCTCCAGCACCGACTGCACGAGGTGCAGCCCCAGCCCCATCCGGCGGTCGGTACGGGTGGTGAAGAAGGCGTCCGTCAGCTTCTGGAGGTCGTCCGGCTGCACGCCTTCGCCGGTGTCCCGGACGGTGATCATCGCCTCGCCGTCGTTCGTCTCGCCCGTCTTGATGAGGATCGAGCCGCCGCGGGGCATCGCCTCGACCGCGTTGAACACCAGGGCGACCAGCGCCGCGCGGAGGTCCGAGGGGGTCGCGCGCACCGACGGCGGCTGGTCCGGCTGCCAGCGCACGTCGTAGCGGATGCCGGACGACTCGGCCTCGTCCTGCCAGCGCGCGCGGGTCAGTTCGAGCACGTCCTCGACCACGGGGTTGAGGTGGATCGGACGCAGGTCGACTTCGGAGTCCCTCGTGTGGGCACCCATCTGCTGGATGTGTCGGACCTTCTCCCCACCGCGCTGCACGGCGGCCCGGATGCGGGTCAGCGCCCCGGCGATCTGGGGGTTGTCCTCCGCCTCTCGCTGGGCCACCTCGGTGCTGGTCTGGATGACCGCGAGGAGGTTGTTGAAGTCGTGGGCGAAGCCGGCCGCGAGCCGGGACACGACGGTGGAGCGCTCCATCTGCTCGAGCGTCTCCTCCATCTTGCGGCGGGCGGTGATGTCTCGGATGACGCCGTGCAGCCCCTTGGAGCCGCGGTACTGCAGCGGGGCGGCGTGCACCTCGATGGGGAACGTAGAGCCGTCGGGGCGTCGCGCCAGGTAGGTCGCGGCGCCGCGCAACACCCCGCTGGCCCGCAGCGCCATGTTCCTCCGGGCGCGCTCGTGCTCGCTGGGGTGGAGCACGTCGGTCACCTCGATGGGATCGGCGTCCGCGTCCAGGCCGAACATGCCGCGGGCGGCGTCGTTCAGGAAGACGAACGCGGCGTCCACCACGACGAACACGCCGTCGGGCGAGTGTTCGACGAGGAACCGAAAGGTCGTGTCGTCAGCCGAGCTCAAGAGGACCCCCAGGGGCGCAAAATCTACCCCAGGGACCGCCGCGGCGATAGAGGGGCGGTTCGGTGACGGGCTGCTACAGTCCCGAGCCGCCATGCTCTCCTTCCCCGACGCGGTCCAGGTCTACGAGGTCGGTCCGCGCGACGGGCTGCAGAACGAGCCCCTGCCCGTGGCGACCGATGTGAAGGTCGAGCTGATCGAGCGGCTGGCCGCGACCGGGCTGCCCTACGTCGAAGCGTCGTCGTTCGTCCACCCCCGTTGGATCCCGCAGCTCGGTGACGCGGAGCTGGTGTTCGAGCGCATCGATCGCCGCGAGGGGGTCCGCTACGGCGCCCTGGTGCCGAACCTCAAGGGGCTGGAGCGGGCGCAGGAGGTCGGGCTGACCGACGTCGCGGTCTTCGTGTCCGCGTCCGAGACGCACAACGCCCGCAACCTCAACCGGAGCATCGAGGAGACCCTCGCGAACATCGCCGACGTGCTCGAGGCCCTCGACGGGGCGGGCGCCTGGGTCCGCGGCTACATCTCGATGGTGTTCGGCTGCCCCTACGAAGGCGACGTGCCGCTGGACAGCGTGCGCCGCGTGACGGACCGGCTGCTCGAGCTCGGCGTGGACCAGATCTCCCTGGGCGACACCGTCGGCCACGCGACGCCGCGGAGCGTCTCGGAGCGGTGCGCGGCCCTGAGCGCCGGCGTGCCGTTGGAGCAGGTCGCGCTGCACTTCCACGACACCCGGGGCACCGCCCTGGCCAACGTCGTCGCGGGCCTGGACGCCGGCGTGAGGATCTACGACGCCTCCATCGGCGGCCTCGGCGGATGCCCCTACGCCCCCGGGGCGTCGGGGAACCTGGCGACCGAGGACCTGGTCCAGATGCTCCACGCGATGGGGGTGCAGACCGGCGTCGACCTGGACGCGCTGCTGGACGTGGCGCTGTTCGTGGAGCAGCGGCTTCGAAAGAGCCTGCCGGGCCGCTACCTGCGCGCGGCCCGGGGCGGATACGGGGTGTGAACATGGCAGAGGTGCTGTTGGTGGAGCGGCGTGAGCACGTCGAACTGTGGACGCTCAACCGTCCCGAGGCGCTCAACGCGTTCAACAAGGCGCTGCTCCTGGCGCTCAACTACGAGCTGGACCGGATCGCCGACGCGGACGTCGCCGACCTCCCTCGCGCCATCGTGCTCGCGGGCGCGGGCGAGCGGTCGTTCTCCGCCGGCGCCGACCTGAAGGAGCGCAAGACGATGCCGCCCGAAGAGGTGCCGGCCTTCGTCGACCTGATCGGCGGGACCATGACCCGGATCGCGGAGTCGCGGGTCCCGTTCGTGGCGGCGATCCAGGGCTTCGCGTTCGGCGGCGGCATGGAGGCCGCCCTGGGGTGCGACCTGCGGGTGGTCGGTCCCGGGGCGAAGCTGGGGCTCACCGAGACCCGGCTCGGCATCATCCCGGGCGCCGGAGGCACCCAGCGGCTGTCCCGCCTGATCGGGTTGGGACGCGCGAAGTCGCTCATCCTCACCGGTCGTCGGATCGGCGCGGACGAGGCCGTCGCCCTGGGTGTCGCCGAGCACCGCGCGGACGACGCCCTGGAGGGCGCGCTGGCGGTCGCGGCTCAGATCGCAGAGTGCGGCCCGATGGCGATCCGGGCGGCCAAGCGGGCGGTCGACGGCGGCTTCGACCTGCCCCTGGAGGCGGCGTTGGCCCACGAGCGAGCGTGCTACGACACCACGCTGACGTCCGAGGATCGCGTCGAGGCCCTGAGGGCGTTCGCCGAGAAGCGCAAGCCGGTGTTCACCGGTCGCTGACGGACCGATCGCCCGCCCGTAGAGGAGCGGGAGGCCCGGCTGCGGTATCATCGTTGCTGGGAGACCTTTTCTGGAGTGTCGGAGCTCGTCACCTGTCCAAAGTGCGGGTTGAGCCAGTCGGCGCGCCACGCGTTCTGCGCACGGTGTGACTTCTCGTTCGACGATCCGACTCCCGCCGGGGGAGGGGGAACCCCGTCCGCGCCGCTCGATCTCGGCGTCTCAGGCGATCACAACTCCGACGCGGCCGCCCAACTGCTCGAGGGCGAAGACGCGGAGCCGACCGTCGAAGATCCTCCGCCGACCCAGCCGGAGCCCCCCGACCGCTCGATCCCCCTGGTCGACGTCAAGCGCACCGCGCCGGCGCTCCCTCCCGACACCGTCGAGGAGGCGCTGCCCGATGCTCCGACCTGGTCGATGCCGGGCCGCGGCAAGCAGGAGGCCGCGCCGGGCCGCGGCTGGGGCGAGACCACCGGTCGCGCCCGGCGAACCCCGGGCCTGGCCCAGGACCGCGGTTCCCTCTCCGGCCGCGGCCGGGACACGGCGTCGTCGATGAAGTCGGTCAGCGGCGACTTCACGCCGCAGCGCACGCCGTCGGCCCCACCCCCGCGCTCCCACCCGGGGTTGCCCGGCAGCGAACTGCGCGGTCGGCCGCCCGGCAGCCTGTATGCGGATGAGCACAGCAGCCCGCCGGGGGACCCGCTGATGGCCGCCCTGGTGTCGGGCGACGAGTACCGGACCCCGATCGGCTCGCCCCTCGAAGACGTCGAAGAGGGCTCTCCCCCGGTGCATCCGCTGTACCCCGAAGGCCCCCCGTCGGACTCGGACTTCGGGGCGGTCGAGACGCTCTCGGAGCCGGCGCTGAGGGCGGCCGGGCCGCGGGTCGTGCCGCCGAGCACGGGCCGGCGCGCGTCCAGCGTCGGCCAGCGGCGCCGCAGCAGCAACCAGAAGGACCCGCGGGGGCGGCCTGTGGCCTCCGTGCCCGGCGCCGGCATCCAGCCGGACTCCGCGCGTCCGGCGGCCACCGCGGATCTCGTGTCCGGGGGACGGGTCGAGTCGTTGCCCGCGACCGCCCCGCCGGCCCCGGTCCCCGAGCCGCCGCGCAGCCAGCCCGGGCCGCCGATCCCCCCGGCTCCGTCGGTCCCCGAGACCTTCAAGCGGCCCGGCGTCGACTCCAAGAAGCTGGCCCGCAACCTGGCGCTCCTCGGCGTAGCCGTCGTCCTGGTGCTCGCGGGGCGGGACGCCTATCGCATGTTCGGCAACCTCGGCAGCCTCAACTCGGTCCTCGACGTCGCCCAGGCGAAGCCGGCGTTGCCGCGCGAGCTCGAAGGCGCCGTGGTGCGGCTGGAGCTCGAGCGGGACATCCAGCGGAGGTGGGCCCGCATCCGGGGTGAGAACGACACGTACGCGATCGGCGTCGAGGTCGAGCACCGGATCGTCGGTGTGCCCGTGCGCTACACCGCCGAACGGGACGGTCGGTTCCGACTCGACAGTCAGCTCCCGACGCTCAGCTACTTCGTCGACGGGGGCTGGCAACTGGACGAGGCGGCCGAGCGGAAGCTGAGCGAGTACGAGGCTCGCCGCCGAGGGCCGCCGCCGCAGTGAACCGCGCGCTGACCGTCGCTGCGTGGGTGCTGCTGTCGGTCGTCTGCAACGGGCTCCAGTACGGCACCGCCGATCACGGCATCCACTTCGTGTTCATCGACCGGACGATCGCGCCCGCGACGTTCGCGTGGGCCGGGGACCTGCTCGATGTCGCCGCGGCGCGCCACCCCAGCGTGCTCTGGGAGGGGGTCGGGTGGCTGGTCGGGCCGCTCGGCTGGCGGGGAGCGGTCGTGGGGCTGCACCTGCTCGGCCTGGCCGCTACCGGATGGCTGCTTCACGCCCTCATCGAGGAGACCTGGGAGGGGCCCGCGGCGCCGGCGATCGGGCTCCTGTTGGCGGCCCCGGCCCACGTCGCGCTCGGCGGGCCGGCCACGCTCGAGCCGCTGCTGCTGCCTCGGGGGCTCGCCATGCCGCTGGAGCTCGGCGCCCTGTTGCTGCTGATCCGGGGCCGTCGGAGGCTCGCCTTCGGGCTCGCGGGGGTCGCCGTGCTGCTGCACGCCCCGTCGGCAATGGCGGCGCTGGCCGGGCTCGCGGGGGCCGACCTGCTGCTGCGGGGCGACCTCCGCCGCACCCTGGGCGGGGTCGGCTGGGCGGCGGCGGGGGCGTCGCCCCTGGTGTGGAGTTGGGTCGCCGCCGGCGGCGCGGGAAGCAGCCTGACGCGGGTCGACGACGCCTGGTGGCAGCTCCTCGCGGTCCGCCTGCCGCACCACCTCCTGCCGGCGACGTGGCCCCTGTCGGCGTGGCTCGGGGTGGCGGCGTGGTTGGTGCTGGGGGCGGCCGCGACCCGGGTCGCGCGGGCAACGCCGCGCGCCGTGCTGATCGGCTTCGGGGCGGGGGTGTTGGGCTGGGCGCTCCTCGGGGGGTCGATGCTGGGTCCCCAGCTGAGGTGGGCGCTGGCGCTGCAGCTGGAGCCCTGGCAGGGCACCCGGCTGCTGGTGCTGGTCAGCGCGGCGGCGATCGGAGCGGCGCTGGGCCGGGCGCCGGCGATCGGCTCTCGCCTGGCGCCAGCGGCGACGCCCGCGGTGTTGCTGTCGGCCGCCCTGGCGGTGGCGCTGCTCGGGGTCCCGGGGCGGGAGCGGCGACCCTCGTGGTGGCTGGACGGCGAGCCGGGGGAGGAGCGGGACGTCGCGGTCTGGCTGCGGCAGCAGACGCCCCCCCAGAGCTTCATCGCGGTCCCGCCCGACGGATTCGCGACCGCGCGGGTGCACGCCGCGAGGCCGCTGGGGGCGACCTGGAAGGAGGGTGGGGAGGCGCTCTTCGACCGGGAGATCGCGATGCGGTGGCGCGCCCGCGTCGAGCTGGGGTGCGCCTGCGTTCCCTGGGCCGGGGAGCCCGGGATCGCGCCCCTGCGGCGGCGGATCCGGGCGGGGCTGCGGCGGGCGGACGCGGGGCAGCTCGCGGCCTCCGCCGCGGCGTCGGGCGCCGATTACCTGGTGCTCCGGCGTGACACGCCCGGGGTCCGGCCTTCGACGCCGCTCTTCACGACCGAGGGCTTCGAAGTGTTCAGCTTGTCGGAGCGCTGAGCGCCGCGCTCACCGCATCACGAAGTCGAGGGGGCGGCCGCGGGTCCCCTCGAAGGCGCGCTGCCCGTCGGTCGCCATCGCCTCGAAGTAGAACTTGATGTGCCCCGCGGCGGAGCCTCCGAACCGCACCTCGGCGGTCCACGCGCCGTCCCCCGCGGGCTCCATCGTCGTGGACTCCCAGTCCCGGCCGCTGGGCATCGTGTAGACGGTCAGCCGGCAGCCGTCGGGGCAGGTCGCGGTGACGTCGAACCGGTAGACGGTCTTGCCGCCGCGCTTGCCGGTCCGGTTGTAGTCGGAGCTGGTGATCGCGACGGTCGCCGCCGGCGGGTCGGGGGACGGCTCTGGCGTCGGCTCGGCCACCGGCTCGGGGGTCACCACCTCGGCGACGGCCAGGGGCTCGGGCGTCGCGTCCGGGACCGGCGTCGGGGCGCTCTCGATGACGACCTCCTCCCGCGCCGTGGCCCGGGGAGCCGGCGTGGGTTCGGCCCGGCCGGTCACCGCCCGTGCCGTCGGCTCGGCCGCCTCCGCGGGGGTGATGTCCGGGGGGGCGGCCGCGAGGGAGAGGTCGACCGCGGGCAGCGCCTCGGGTTTGTCTGCCACGGGCTCGGGCGACGGCTCGGTCCCCGTCAGCACGAAGAGCAGGACCCCGAGCACGCCGAGGGCCACGATCGCGACCGCCAGGAGGGCGAGGAGGGGGCCGTTCGAGCGGCGCTCCTGTCGCGGCGGCGGCCGGCGCGGGGGCCGGGGGGCGGCCGGCGGAGGGGGAGGCTCCGGGGTGGTCGGGGTGGGGGCCAGCGGTGCGGTCGCCGGTCCGCTCGGGGCGGCGGGCGCCTGGGCGCGCGACTCGGTGCCGACGGGCGCCTGGACCGTGAGCGTCGGCGGCAGGTCGGCCTTCGCCGCGGCCGCGGGGGTGGGGGCCTCGGGGGTCGGCGGGGCGGTCGCGTCCTGGGGGCCGACGCCGACCCCGCAGGCTTCGAGGAAGTCCCGCATCGGCACGTGGGCGACCGTGCGCTCGAGCCGCCGAAGGTCGTCGGCCAGCTCGTTCGCGGAGGCGTGCCGCAGCTCGACGTCCTTCTTGAGGACCCGGCCCAGGACCGTCGACAGGCCGGGGAGCACGCCGTCGGCGGCCGCGAGCACGCCGCTGGTGGCGAGGCGCTCGTCGACGGTGATCAGCCCCATCATGATCGCGGGCAGCGACTCCCCCGCGTTGAGGCGCTGCCCGGTCACCATCTCGTACAGCATGGTGCCGAGCGCGAAGAGGTCGCTCCGGCCGTCCAGCGGCTGCCCCGAGGCCTGCTCGGGCGACATGTAGAAGGGGGTGCCCTTCGTCATGCCCTCCTGGGTCAGGGTCCCGTCGATGACCCCGGTCGCCTTGGCGATGCCGAAGTCGGCGACCTTGACCACTCCGCGGTGGCTGACGAGCACGTTGCCGGGCTTGAGATCCCGATGCACGAGGCCGACCCGCTCGCCGTCGACGGTGAGGGCGTGGGCGTGCTCCAGGGCGTCGCAGATGGCGATCGCGATCTGGAGCGCGATGGAGGGCGGGAAGCGGCCCACCTCGGCGAGCAGGGAGTCGAGGGAGGTGCCGCGGACGAGCTCCATGGCGATGAACGGCTGACCGTCGACCTCCCCGAAGTCGTAGGTCTCCACCACGTTGGGGTGGTGCAGGAAGCCGCCGAGGCGGGCCTCCTTCACCAGCGCCTTGCGCTTGTTCCCGGTCGCCGCTTCGGCGCGCACGACCTTGACCGCGGCTGGCTTGCGGAAGCCGGACGGCCCGGCGAGCTCGGCCCGGAAGACGCGGGCCATGCCGCCCTCCCCGAGCACCCCCAGGAGGGTGTACCGACCGAACGCGACGGGGAAGTCCGCGGCGGTGAGGCGGTCGGTGCGGGTCACGTCAGGAGGCCTTCACGGGTTTGAGGGCGCGCTGGGACGGGGTGCCGTCGGGCGCGTAGGAGACGCGGGAGAGGCGGAGCTGGGACTGGAAGACGTGGGGCTTGTGGATCGACGTGCCGAGGAGCATGCGGACGCAGTCCTGCACGCACTCGGTGATCGCGGGGTGGGGGTGGAGCAGCTCGGCGAGGTCTCGGACGGAGCGGCCCTGCTGCATGATCAGGGCGACCGCCTCGATGGTCGTCGACGCGTGCACGCCCAGCGCGCGCATGCCGAGGATCTTCATGTCCTCGCAGTCGGTCACCAGGATCTTCACGAAGCCGCCGGTCGAGCGCATGGCGATCGCCCGGTTGACCAGGTCGTAGCCGTAGACGGCGACGCGGTAGGGGATGCGGGCCTTCTGGGCGGCCTGCTCGCTCATGCCGACGGTCGCCACCTCCGGGTCCAGGAAGTAGATCGTCGAGATGTTGTCCTTGCTCATGGGCGCGGTCTGGTCGCCCCAGATCCGCTCGACGCAATGGCGGCCCTCGGCCTCGCCGACGCTCACGAGGGCCATGTCGCGGGTGATGTCGCCGGCGGCCCAGATGTGGGGCACGGAGGTCTGTCCGTCGTTGTCGTCGACGTAGCCGCGGTCGGTGAGTCGGACCCCGGCGGCGTCGAGTCCCAGGTCGCCGGTGTTGGGCACCCGCCCGATGGAGATGAGGGCGTGGTCGACCCGGATGGTCTCCCGGCCGCCGGTGTGGTGCTCGATGGTGTAGTCGACGCCCGCGTTGCGGGCTTCCAGGCTGATGAGCTTCGCCCGGTGATGAACCGTGACGCCTTTCTCTTCGAGGTTGCGGGAGCAGACGCGGGCGACGTCTTCGTCCTCGAACGGGAGGATCCGCTCGGCGCGGTCGATGACGTAGACCTTGGTGCGGCCGTAGTTGGCGAAGATCGTCGCGAACTCGCAGCCGACGACACCGGCGCCGACGATGACGAGGCTGCGTGGGAACTCGCGCAGGTGCATCACGTGGTCGGAGCTGAGGATGAGGCGACCGTCGACGGTCGCTTCGGGCAGCTCGCGGGGGCGGCTCCCCGTGGCGACCACGAAGTGATCCGCGGTCACGATGCGGCTGCCGTGCTCTCCGCCGGTCAGCTGCAGCCGGTGGGCGTCGAGGAAGCGGGCGTTGCCGTGGAGGCGTTCGATGCAGCCGGGCTGGTCGTGGCGGGGGCAGGAGAGCTCGTCGAGCTGCAGCTGGAGCTGGTCGACCTTCTCGTCGACGGCCTTGTTGACGCAATGGATGACCTGGCTCCAGTGGAGCTCGACGCGGTCGGCGATGAAGCCGCGGTCCCGGCGCAGGGCCTTGCGGTAGTCCTTGGACAGCTCCCACAGGGTCTTGCTCGACAGGGCGCCTTCGTGCACGCCGGCGCCGCCGAGGGGGCCGCGGTCGACGAGGGCGACGCTCTTGCCGTAGTCCCAGGCCCGGATCGCGGCCGCGTAGCCGCTGGGTCCGGCGCCGATGACGCAGAGGTCGTAATCCGCCATGAGGGCAAGTCTGGCACGCTGAGCGTATGAGCGCGGACAGGCGTCCAGAGTTCGTGCCCGTGCTGCTGGTCGGCGCGGGGGTCTCCGTCGTCGCGTTCACGTTGCTGGGGTTGGTGCCGGACCTCGAGTCGTGGCTCGTCTACGACGTGATGGGCGTGCCGCTGTCACCCGATTCCATCGTGATTCAGCTGTTGTTCACGTGGCCGGCGGTCGGCATGTACGCGGCGTTGGGGGCGGGTGGCCGGCTGGAGGGGGTCGGCGCGGTCGCGGCGGGCTTGCTGTGCGGGTTCCTCGGCGGGTCGTTCCACTACGCGGCGGGGCTCTGGGAGCCGACGCACGGCTGGCTGCCGCATGTCGCGGTCGCCACGGTGACGTGCGCGCTGGCGGCGGGGGGGGCGATGGCGTCCGGGTCGGGGCG
>CAYQEG010000158.1:0-19110 GCA_964416435.1 uncultured Rickettsiales bacterium | reverse complement strand
CTTCCTCTTCGGCCTTGATGCGGGCTGCCTCTTCCTCTTCGGCCTTGATGCGGGCCGCCTCTTCCTCTTCGGCCTTGATGCGGGCCGCCTCTTCCTCTTCGGCCTTGATGCGGGCTGCCTCTTCCTCTTCGGCCTTCTTCGCCGCCTCGTCGATCGCCTTCGCGGCCGCCCGGACCTCCTCCTCCTCCTCCTCGGAGATCTCGATCAGGGAGAGCTCGCTGGCCGTCTCGTCGAGGACGAGCTCTTCGCCCTCCTCGTCGTCCTCGCCGTCCTCGTCGTCCAGGAGCAGCTCCGCCTTCACCTCGGCGTCGGCGACCGTGAACTTGGACGCGTCGAGCTCTCGGAGGCCGTCCTCCCCCTCGTCGTCCAGCAGCAGCTCCGCCCTCGCGTCCGCCGCCGACATCGTGAACGCCTCGTCGCTGAGCTCGCCGTCATCCGGTCCGATCTGCTCCGCGGGCGCCCCGCCGCCCCACAGGTCATCCTCTTCGTCCGAGCTGGAGGGGAGCACCCCATCGGCGAACGCCGCGCGGAGCTCCTGGCTCGCTGTCGCGGCGCCGGAGTCGTCCCACAGCTCGTCGTCCATCGGCGGCACGTCGGGGTCGGACGGCGGCGGGCTGAGGTCGTCCGGCCGGGGCGCGTTCTTGACCAGGTCCGCCGCGACCGCGTCGGTCACCGCGTCTGACTTCTCCCGGGGCTCGAAGAGCGTGTCTTCGCGCGGGCCCTCCCACGCCTCGGGCGCGTCGGGCCCCATCGAGCCGGGTTCGTACCCCTTGGGTCCCGTCGAGAAGAAGTCCTCCTCGAGGGTGTTGCCCCACGTCGACTGCTCCGGGTCCTGGTCCGATCCTGCCTCGCGGACCTCGGCCGTCTCGTCCGGCTCCGCCGCCTCGGCCGGCGCGGCCGGCTCGTCGGCGTCGTCGACGTCGTCGGCCGCGGTCGGCTCGTCGGCGTCGGCGGCTGCGGTCGGCTTGGCGGGGGCGCTGTCGTCGACCTCCTCCCAGACGAAGAACTGCTCTTCTTCAGCCTCTTCCTTGTAGATGAAGGTCTCGACGGAGTCGGTCGGCGTGGGCGGGGGCTTCGGCTTCGCCCGTTGCTTCTTCGCCGCCGGCTTCTTCGCCGCCGCCTTCTTCTTGGCCGCCAGCGGCTTGCCCTTGGCCCTCGTGCGCTGCCTCGCCTTCGGCCGCTCCGCGGTGCCCTCTGCCTTCTTCCTCCGGCCCCCGGTCTTCTTGGGGCGGGGCTCCTTGGTCACCCGGGTGCGTTCGTCGTCGGTCTCCAGCACGTCCGGTGTGGTGGTGCCCGGGCGGGATCGGCGCAGGTTGCCCAGATCCGACACCTGGGAGAGGTCGTCGAGCGCCCGCAGCCGGTTGACGGTCTGACGGCCTGCGACCTTGGGGCCGGCGCCGAGCAGCATCGCCTTGAGCGCCTCGCCCAGCTCGTCAGCCGACTCGAACCGGTCGTCCGGGTGCGGCGCCATGAGCTTCTTGAGGAGCTCCTCGGTGCCGGCCATGGCCTGTTCGGCCCGCTTGAACGAGTCCCCGACCTCGACCCGGGCGACCTTCTCCATCACCTTGAGCATCGAGGAGCCCTGGAAGAGCGCCTCCCCCACCAGCATCTCGTACAGCATCGAGCCGAGGGAGAAGAGGTCGGAGCGCCCGTCCAGGTCCTTGCCGAGCACCTGCTCGGGGCTCATGTACGACGGCGTGCCGCGGATCACGCCCTGGGCGGTGAGCGCCGCCCAGGAGGCGGTCGCCCGGGCGATGCCGAAGTCCATGACCTTGACCACCCGGTGCTGCGACAGCATCAGGTTCCCGGGCTTGATGTCCCGGTGCACGATCGTCAGGGGATTGCCCGTCGAGTCGTCCACCAGGCTGTGCGCGTAGCCCAGCGCACGGCAGGCCTGAACGCAGACGTCCAGGGCGAGGCTCGGCTCCAGCCCGGTCTTGGACTCCTTGAGCATCTCGGCGATCGTGCGGCCCTGGACGAACTCCAGCACCAGGACGAAGAGCTCGTCGAAGATGTCGAACGCGAGCGTCTGGATGATGTTCGGGTGGCGCAGGAGGCCGCCGATCTGGGCCTCCCGCGTGAGCATCTTCACGAACGTCTCGTCCTCGGCGTACTCCGGCTTGATGATCTTGAGGGCGACCTTCTTGCGGAAGCCGCCAGGGCCCGACTGCTCGGCCAGTGCGACCGTCGCCATCGACCCAGCACCGAGCACCCGGAGGACCTTGTAGGGGCCCACCTGCTCGGGGATCGAGGGGTGCTGTCCCGCGTCGGTCATGCTCTCAGGTCGCTGTCCGGATCCTCGCTGCCGGCTCCCGGACCAACCCCCCTCCTCCGGAGGTCGGACCACGCCACCGGACGTTCTGCCGGCGAGATCTCATGCAAATCTACCACCGCAGAGCGTTCGGCGTCCCGCGCCGGCTACCAGGTGAGGAGGTGGTCGATGTGCTCGCGGATCCATGACTCCGCCCGGCTGTGGTCGGGATGGGCCTGTTCCCGGGCGCGAAACTCCGCCGTATGGACCCGTCGTCGACCCTCCGGATCGTCCTCCACTCCGAGCTCTGCGTGGAGCATCTCGTGGAAGACGACGAAGCCGATCACCCAGTCGGGAACCGCCGCGGAGTCCAGCGCGGGATGCACCCGGATGAGCTTGTGCTCCGAGCTCCAGGAACCCAGCCGAATCCGCTGTCGGGCCTGGCCCCGCTGTCCCCGTGACCAGCCGATGCGACCTCCATACCGGCCGCTCAGGTGATGCGCCTGGCGGGCCACGTGGTCCCGCAGGTCGTGGTGTTTGCCGGCGGGGTGGGCAAACACCGGGCGGGGCGGCGGCACGGTGAAGCTCGCCGCGAACTCGGTGAGCAGTCGCCGGGCGTCGCGGTCCCGCTCTTTGATGAAGGCCACGAGGGCGTCGACGACGCGGTCGCCGCCGAGCGCGAACTGCCGTTGGAGTCGGACCTCGAGCACGCCGTCGACCTCGCGCCACGAGACCAGGCTGCGGCGGTTGTCGGTGCCGACGACGTTGACCGGCCGGCCCAGGCGGAGGCCGAGCTGTCGATGCATCAGCGCGAGTTCCTCGTCGGACACCCGCGGGAGCGGGGGCTCGGCGACGGGGACCGCGTCGGCGGCGGCGATGGGGAGCGCGAGCTGGACGGGCACTGCCCCCCGTTTCTAGCACCGCCGACGCGTTCCGGATAGCTCCCTTAGAACGGGATCTCCTCCTCCACCTCCGCGAGCTCCTCCCCGTCCCGGGCCTGCTCGCCGGGCGCCTCCGCCGGACGCCGCGGGGCCCTCCGGGCCGGGGCGCCGTTGGCGCTCCGGCCGAGGAGGATCAGCTCCCGGGCGCTCATCTCCACGCTCCGGTGGGTGACCCCCTCCCGGTCGACCCACTCCTTCTCGTACAGCGGCCCCTCCAGGTACAGCGGCTGGCCCTTGCGCACGTACTTGTCGGCCAGCTCGGCGAGGTGGTCCCAGAGCACCACCCGATGCCAGGTGGTGATCTCGTCTCCGCTCCGTCGCCGCTCGCTCGTCGCGATCCTCAGGTTGACGACCGGCTTGCCGGTCTTGGTCCGTCGCAGGGTCACGTCGTGGCCGACATGGCCGATCACGGTCGCCTTGTTGTAGCACCTCATCTCGCACTCCTTTTCTTGGTTCGAGATCGCTACAGGCAACCACCGTGCCAGGGCAGGGCTTGCGAAATACCTCCCGGATTCCAATACGTTGCTTGATGGGCCGACCACGACTGTCCGTCCGGGAGTGTCCGGCTAGCCGGACAGATCCGGACACTCCCGGACACCCCGCTCCACGGGGGCGCGTCGGCCTGCTACAAAAGGCGCGTGAAGATCCCCCGGTACATCGCCGTCGAGGGAGTGATCGGGGTCGGCAAGTCCAGCCTCACCCGTTTGCTGGCGGAGGAGTTCGGAGCGAGCCCGGTCTTCGAGCCGGTGATCGAGAATCCGTTTCTTCCGCGCTTCTACAAGGACCGGAAGCGCTACGCGTTCCAGACGCAGCTCTACTTCCTCCTGACGCGCTACCAGCAGCAGCTCGAGCTGAAGCAGCCGGGCCTGTTCGTGCAGCGTACGGTCTGCGACTACCTGTTCGCGAAGGACCGGATGTTCGCCACGCTCAATCTCGATCGAGACGAGCTGGTGCTCTACAACCAGATCTTCGAGACCCTGGACGCGCGCTTGCCGTCGCCGGATCTCGTCATCTATCTGCAGGCCGACATCGACATCCTGATGGAGCGGATCCAGCGCCGCGGGCTGGAGTTCGAGAAGTCGATCGACCGGTCCTACCTGGTCGAATTGTCCGACCTGTACAACGACTTTTTCTTCAATTACCGTGGCTCGCCCCTCTTGGTCGTTCAAACCTCGGGCATCGACTTCGTCGGCAACGAGCGCGACCGGGAATGGCTGCTGAAAGAGATCCTCGCCATGAAGGGCGGGACGAAGCACCTGATACCGCTGGGATCCCTGTAGGGACCTGGACGGCCGCGGCGCTCCCTCCCCGACGGCGAAGACCCTGGCGCTCCGGCGCCGCAAATCGACGGGCAGGTCCTGACGGACCGCGCGATCGGAGGAACGATGCGACCCAACGCACCCATCACGGTGCCGACCCTTCGCCGAATGAAGCGGGACGGCACGAAGCTCACCATGCTGACCGCGTACGACGCGACCTTCGCCCGGCTCCTGGACCGGGCGGGGATCGACATCATCCTGGTGGGTGACTCGCTCGGCATGGTCATGCAGGGCAAGCCCAACACGCTGCAGGTGACCGTCGACCACATGGCCTATCACGGCGCCTGCGTCACGTCGGTCGTCAAGCGCGCCCACGTCGTCGTGGACATGCCGTTCATGAGCTACCACGTCAGCACCGACGAAGCGGTGCGCAACGCGGGCCGGCTCGTGCAGGAGGGCGGCGCCCACGCGGTGAAGCTGGAGGGCGGGGTCGAGCGACGCGAGGCGATCGCCGCCATCGTCGACGCCCAGATCCCGGTCATGGCCCACATCGGCCTGACCCCCCAGAGCTACCACGTGCAGGGCGGCTTCAAGGTCCAGGGGCGCAGCGCCGCGGCGGCCGAGCGCCTCCTCCGCGACGCTCACGCGGTCCAGGAGGCCGGCGCCTACTCGCTGGTCCTCGAGGGGATCCCCAAGGACCTCGCCACCCGCGTCAGCGAAGAGCTGGAGATCCCGACGATCGGGATCGGCGCTGGGAACGGCTGCGACGGGCAGGTGCTGGTCATCCAGGACCTCCTGGGCATGGACGATGAGTTCCAGCCCAAGTTCGTCAAGCGCTACGCCGACGTCGGCCGCGTCGTCGACGGAGCGGTCAAGGACTACATCGAAGAGGTGCGCACCGGCGCCTTCCCGACCGACGCCCACAGCTTCCACAAGAAGCGCCGCCAGGGGCCCGTCGCGGAGGCTCCCGTGGCCGATCCGGCGCCCCCCAGCGGCGGCTACGGGCCGGCCGAGAGCGAGTCCGCCTGACCGAGCCATGAAGACGATCGAGACCCCGGCCGAGATGGCCGCCTGGGCGCGCGCCACGCGCGACCGGGGCGAGACCATCGGCTTCGTGCCGACCATGGGCTACCTGCACGAGGGGCACCTGTCCCTCATGCGGGCCGCCCGGCCGCGCGCCGACCACCTGGTGGTCTCGATCTTCGTCAACCCCTTGCAGTTCGGGCCCGACGAGGACCTCGACACCTACCCCCGGGACGACGAGGGCGACGCCGCGAAGTGCCGCTCGGTGGGGGTCGACCTGCTGTTCACGCCGACGAAGCAGAGCCTGTACCCCGACGGCTTCCAGACGACGGTGCAGCCGGGACCCGTCGCCGGGCCGCTCTGCGGGGCCAGCCGGCCCGGCCACTTCGAGGGTGTCTGCACCATCGTGCTCAAGCTGTTCAACCTGGTGAAGCCCAACGTCGCGGTCTTCGGCCGCAAGGACTACCAGCAGCTCCAGGTCCTCCAGCGTATGGCCCGTGACCTGGACGTCGACGTCGACGTCGTGGGCATGCCGATCGTGCGCGAGCCGGACGGCGTCGCCATGTCCTCGCGCAACGCCTACCTCTCGGCCGAGCAGCGTCGCCAGGCGGCGGTGCTGCACCGGGCGCTCGACGCCGCGGAGGCCCAGGTCGCCGCGGGCCAGCGGGACATCGCAGCGCTGTTGGCCTCCGCGGAGGCGTTGATCCGGGAGCAGCCGCTGTCGGACATCGACTACGTCGAGATCCTCGACGCGAGCTCGCTGCAGGCCCCAGGCGACGAGCTCACCGATCCGGTGCTGCTCGCCCTGGCCGTCCGGTTCGGCGCGACCCGGCTGATCGACAACCGCGTGCTGAGGGCGCCGGCTTGACCGCCCTCGCCGCCGAACACCTGATCCTGCTCGTCGCGGCCGTCATCGTCGTCAACCGGGCGTTCGACTCGACCGGGCTGAAGCGCAACCGCCACGCCTACGCGGTCGTGCAGGTGTTCGACCTGTCGATGGTGGTGGTGCTGTTCGTCTCGCGGATGAACGAGCTGCCGCCGAAGGCCGACTTCGCGATCCGGGTCTTCCTGATGCTCTTCGTCGCCTGGCACATGGTGCGCAACAACCAGGCGCGCATCGCCGCGCTGCGCGGCGATCAGGAAGAAGTCGACGAGCGGGAGGCGCGGCGCGAGCGGTTCGCCCGCGCCGCCGCGATGGGCGAGGCCCAGGCTCAGGCGCGGGGCGAGGCGTCCGGCGACGCGGAGGAAGCCGACGGCGACGCCGACTGAGCGCGCCACTCGTTCACGACGACCATCACCTCGTCGTCCGTCAGCACGCGGCTGGTCGCCTTGGCGTGCTCGAAGACCGCGTCGACCAGCGCGTCGACGGGCTCGATGCCGCGGGTCTGCAGCCAGAAGATGACGTTGCTGCGGCCGCCCATGTGGCCGACCTCGATCACCTGGTGCAGCCCGAACAGGTTCGCCGGCACCCCCGAGTAGACGGCGTCGGCGAGGGCGTTGTCGCCCGTGCGCAGCGCCTTGATGACGGCCGCCGCGTGCACGCCGGTGCCGGTTCGGAACGCGTCGGTGCCGAACACCGGGTAGTTGAACGGCAGCGGCGTGGAGGTCGCCTTGGCGCCGAGCTCCGCGTATTCGCGCAGCACGCTGAGGTCGCCGTCCCACTCGACGCCCATCAGGCGCATGTTGACCAACAACAGGCCGATCGCGGTGTTCCCGATGCGTTCGCCGACGCCCAGGATCGTGCCGTGGATCCGCTTCGCCCCGGCCTGCGCGGCGGCGATGGCGTTGATCAGCCCCAGCCCCCGGTCGTTGTGGCCGTGCCAGTCGATCACGGTGTCCGGGTGGCCGAGCTCGACCACCGTCTTGCGCACCCACTGGATCAGGTTGCACGCGCCGCTCGGCGTGGCGTGCCCGACCGTGTCGCAGATCGTCAGCCCCTTGGCCCCTTCGCCGAGCGCCACCTCGAACAGGGTGCGCAGCGTCGCAGGGTCGCTGCGGACCGTGTCCTCGGTCACGAAGCTGCAGGGGAGGCCGGCGCCGACGGCGAGCCGGACCGCGTCGCGCGTGAGCTCGACGAGCCGAGCGACATCCCACCCCTCGGTGAACAGACGGATCGGGGAGCTGCCCAGGAACGCCATCACCTCGATCGGGACCCCGACGTCGCCGGAGATCTGGATGATCGGGTTGATGTCGTTGGGGTGCGTGCGCGCCGCGCAGGTGAGGTTGATCTTCAACCCCTTGTCCCGCGCGAACTTCGCCAGGTGGGTCACATCGGCGACGGCCCGCGGCCCCGCACCGGGCAGCCCGATGTCGGTGTGCTGGATGCCGGCGATGTCCTGCAGCTCGAGGATCCGCTCCTTGTCTTCGATGCACGGGTCGGTCGCCGAGGGCGACTGGATGCCGTCGCGCAGGCTCTCGTCGTAGAACTCGAGCCCGTCACGCCAGTCCTTGCTGTAGGCGCCGTGGTCGTTGTCGTTCCAGTCGTGGATCCATTCGCTGCTCATGAGCCCTCCAGGTCCAGTTCGGTGTCGCCGTTGCCCGCGACCTAGTCCAGCGCCTCGACGATCACCGCGATGCCCTGGCCGCCGCCGATGCAGGCGGTGCCCAGGCCGTAGCGCGCGCCGCGCCGACGCAGTTCGTGCACGAGGTGCAGGGTGATGCGGGTGCCGGAGCAGGCCAGGGGGTGGCCGACGGCGATCGCGCCACCGTTGACGTTGAGCTTGTCCCGGTCGATGCCGAGCTCCTTCTCGACCGCGAGGACCTGGGGCGCGAACGCCTCGTTCACCTCGACGATGTCCATGTCGTCCAGCGACAGCCCGGTCGCGGCGAACGCCTTGCGGGACGCCGGCGCCGGGCCGATGCCCATGATCTTCGGGTCGCAGCCGGCGACGCCCCAGCCGACCAGGCGGGCCAGCGGCTTGAGCCCGCGGTCCCGCGCCGTCTTGCCCCGGGCGATGACGACCGCGCCGCCGCCGTCGCAGATGCCCGACGCGTTGCCCGCGGTGACCATGCCGTCCTTCTTGAAGACCGGCTTGAGGCGCTTCATGCCCTCGAGGGTGGCGTCCAGCCGCGGGTGCTCGTCGGTGGTCAGGGGCACCTCTTCGCGCCGCTTCCGGACCATCACCGGGACGATCTCCTCCTCGAACTTGCCGGCCTCGAGCGCGGCCTTGTAGGTCGTCTGGCTGCGGTAGCCGAACTCGTCGCACTGCTCCCGCGTGATGCCGTACTGCTCTCCCAGGCGCTCCGCCGTCCCGGCCATCGCCAGCTCGGCGTAGGGGTCGTACAGCGACTCCCACAGGGAGTCGACGAGCTTCTCGTCCTGGCCCAGGCGGACGCCCCACCGCATCTTGCGGGCGACGTAGGGCGCCTGGGACATCGACTCGGTCCCTCCGGCGAGCACGTACTCGGCCTGGCCGAGGAGGATCTGCTCGGCGCCGGTGACGATGCTCTGGAAGCCGGAGCCGCAGAGCCGGTTGATCGTCAGCGCGGGCACTTCGGTCGGCACGCCGGAGCGCAGGCCGACGTGTCGCGCGAGGTAGATGGCGTCGCCGCTGGTCTGCTGGGCGTTGCCGAAGATCGTGTGATCGACGTCCCCCGGCTCGATGCCCGCGCGCTCGATGGCGCCCTGGCTCGCGACGACCGCGAGGTCCGTCGCGGAGTGGTTCTTGAGGGAGCCGCCGAACGCGCCGTACGCGGTTCGGACGCCAGACAGGAAGACGATCTCGTCAGTGACCTTCATGGGTAGCCTCGCAGCGGATGAGGGGTGGGGTGAATAGCATGAGCGGCTGGGGATCGGGGTGACGAACCGCTCTCCCCCACGCCGCGCCGAGAGGATCAGTGCCGCGCGCGGGCCCGCGCACGCGAGGACCGCCGAGATGGGCGTTCGGTTGCTCGCGCGTTCCTGCGGCGTATCCTACGGATCGCCCAACGGGGACTACGCTCGTCCCCCGAGGGGCCGTCATATGGCCGAGTACAAGATCCGCAAGCAGGGACGCGAGTTCACCGCGAACCAACTGGAGACCGTCGCGGAGCTGGCCGAGCGGGGCCTGCTCCAGCCCGGTGATCCCGTCTCGGTCGACGGTGGCGAGTGGCAGCCCGCCTCCGAAGTCGAGGAGCTCGCCGAGGTGCTGGCCAACGCGCCGGCCACGCCCGTCACCGGGGCCGACCCCTGGCGGCACTTCGACCAGACCGAAGAGGAGGATGACGGGGTCCTCGCGTCCTTCCTCGACAGCATCTCGACGGGGCCGACGGCGGCGGTGCCGGCTGCCCGGCCCAAGGACCGCCCCGCCCGCCCCGAGGGGCCGGCGCCGTCGCACATCGCGAAGGTGGAGCGGGTCCAGGAGGTCTCCTCCCTCTCGTCGGGTCTCGGTGGCGGGCTCGGGCCGCGGCCGGTGCGGACCCGGAGCGAAGAGCACCTGCCGATGATCGACGCCGAGCCGCTCCCCCCGGACGCGCCCCCGGACGCCCTCGAGGAGCTGCCCCCCCTGGACCAGGAGGAAGAGGAGGACGGCGCAGCCACGTCCTCCTCGGATGCGGTCACGCTCACGGAGGTCCCCAGGGCGGAGCCGGACGGCGACGTGCCGGTCAGCTTCACCGAGTGGCTGGAGAAGCGCGACTCGGGTCAGGCCAAGCCCCTGCTCGAAGGCTTCGGACGGTACGACGACGGGATCTTCGTACCGAAGATGCCGGGCCGGGAGTCGTTCAACATCTTCCGCGTGCTCGCCGTCGTGCTCCTGGGCGTCGTCGTCGTCGGCGCCTGGTACATCTGGGTCAAGACGGTGGCGGAGGCGGAGTACCCCCTCGAGTCCGAGATCGTCGCCGCGCGTCAACCTCCTCCGAACCCGGGGGGCACGCGAGGCGTGCTCGACCGCGTGGACTCGGGGCCCGGGGTGATCACGCCCGAGGAGGGCAAGTACCAGATCCGGCTCCGCCGCATCCGCGTCACCCTGGCGGGCCAGATCCGCGCGTTCCACACCCCCGGCCAGCTGGAGGACGCGTTCTTCTCGGAGCTGGTCAACCGCTCGGTCGGCGTCAAGAGCATCTCCGTCGACTCGATCTCCGAGCAGGGCACCGCGGACTACGATGAGCGCAAGCCCACCCAGGCCAACCTCACGATCAAGCTGACCGGCGCCTCCTCCATCGAGCAGCTCGAGAGCTACCTGATGCTCACGTGGCTGCTCGTCGGCAAGTACTCCGAGCAGGGCGGCGTGCGCTTCGAGGACGTCCAGATCGTCGTCGGCGGCGACATCCCCTGGGATCGTCGCCACGACGGACGCATCCTGGCGGCCCTCTGGGCGGGACGGGTGACCCCCGAGTCGCTGTTCTCCGGGGAGAACTGAGCGCCGGCGTACGGCTCCGCCCCCATGCGCATCCGTCGCCTCGAGCTCCGCGGCTTCAAGTCGTTCGTCGACCGCACCACCCTGCAGCTGGGGCCCGGCATCTCCGGCGTCGTCGGCCCCAACGGCTGCGGCAAGAGCAACGTCATCGACGCGATCCGCTGGACCCTGGGCGAGCAGAGCCCCCGCACGCTGCGAGGCGAGCAGATGGCGGACGTCATCTTCTCCGGCGCCGAGGGGCGCCGACCGGCCGGCATGGCCGAGGTCTCCATCGCGTTCGACAACAGCGACGGCTCGTTCGGCGGACGCTTCGCTCGGTTCGAGGAGATCGAGGTGGGGCGGCGCCTCTACCGTGACGGCGGCTCCGACTACCTCCTCAACAAGGCGCAATGCCGCCGCAAGGACATCGTCGAGCTGTTCCTCGACACCGGCGTCGGCGCCCGCGCCTACTCGATCATCGAGCAGGGACGGGTCGACTTCGTCGTCTCCGCCCGCCCCGAGGAGCGCCGGGTGCTGGTCGACGAGGTCGCCGGCATCAACCGGTTCAAGCGGCAGCGGGCCGACGCGGAGCGCCGACTCTCCAGCACCCGCGACAACCTGGTCCGCCTCGCCGATCTGCTGGACGAGATGGGCCGCCAGCGTCGCTCCCTCCAGGCCCAGGCGACTCGGGCTCGTCGCTACCGGGAGCTGCGGGCAGCCTGGGGACGGGCCGCCCTGGGCGCCCTCGCGGGCGCGGGGCTGGCGCAGCAGGAGCGCCTCGCGACCGCGAAGGCGGAGCTCGTCGAGCTCAAGGCGACGGAGCAGAAGGCCCGGGCCGAGCTGGACTCGGCGTCCGGGGCCGCCGCGGCGCTGAGGGAGCGCTCCGGTGAGGCGCGTCGTCGCCATGACCGGCTGAGGGACCGCCGGGCCGAGGTGGACGCCGGCCTGGAGCTGCTCGCCCGGGAGCGGCAGCTGCGCAAGGAGGAGCTGCGGGGGGTGGAGCGGCGGGTCGCCCGCGCCTCGGAGGAGGAGGCCGAGCTCGCCCGGTCCCGCAGCGCCGGGGCCCGGGAGTTGAAGGGGCTCCGCGAGGCGTCCGAGGCCTCTCGAGGCAAGCTCGAGGCGGCCGAGGCCTCCCTGCTCGCGGCCACCGACTCGGAGCGGTCGGCCCGAGCCGCGGCGCGCGCCGCCCACGCCGCGGTCGAGGCGTTGAAGGCAGAGCAGTTGAGCGTTCTCACCGCCGGCGCGCGGGCGAAGAACCAGGCGACGCTCCTGGCCCAGCAGCTCGCCGGCCTGCGCGAGTCCCTCGACCGGGGGACGGAGCGCACCCGGGAGCTGCTCGCGGCCCGCGAGGCGAGCCGCGAGGCGCTCGCCGGGGCGGAAGCGGCCCTCGACGCCGCGGTGCAGAAGCGGGCGGCGTCGCTCGAGCTGCTGAGACGGAACGAAGCCCGCCTGGTCGAGCTCCGGGCGGCCGTCGAGGCGGCGTCCGCAGCGCTGGCCGCGGCACAGGACGGGCAGCGTCGGCGGGCCGCGAAGCTGGCGTCGCTCCAGGGGTTGATCGACAGTCACGAGGGCTTCGGCGAGGGGGCGAAGGCGGTCGCGGAGGCGCTCGGCCCGGTGCTCGTCGGCGCGGTTGTCGACCTGCTGGAGCCGGAGCCCGGCGCAGAGGTCGCGGTCGAGCTCGCCCTCGGGGAGCGGCTGGAGGGGCTCGTGGTCAGCTCGATCCCGGGCGCCAGGGAGCAGCTCCCGGAGTCGATCGACGGGCGCGTGTTGCTCGTCCCGGCCGACGGCGCCCCCGCCGCCGAGCCCGACTCCCTCGCCGGTCGCGTGGCCGATGACGCCTCCCCGGGGCTCGCCGCCCGCCTGCTGGGCGCGTCGACGGTCGAGCCGTCCGGGGGCGTGCGCACGTCCGACGGGCTCTGGGTGGGGGGCGGCGGCACCGGCTCCAGCCTGCTCGCGATGCGTCGGGATGCCCGGGAGCTCGAAGCAGCGATCTCGGGGGCCGCCGAGTCGCTGGAGGCGTCGCGCGCCGCCGCCGCGACCGCCCGCCAGGAGCTCGCCACGGCGACATCGGCGAGCGAAGAGCAGGCCCGCGCCGCCCACGAGTTGGAGCTGCAGGAGCTGTCCCGTCGCCGCGACCTCGATGAAGCGAGGGCGTCGAGCAAGCGCGCCCAGCGCGGGGTCGAGGAGCGGGAGGCGGAGGGCCGCCGGCTGGAGCGCGACATCGCGACCCGGGCCGAGGAGCTCGCCGGCGTGGAGGAGGCCGCCGCGGAGGCGGAGCGTACGGCGTCGCAGCTCCAGGCTAAGGTCGGCGACGCCCGGGCGGCCGCGGAGACCGCCGAGCGCGCGCTGGAGGGAGCCGCCGGGGCGGCGACCGCCGGGCGCGTCGAGCTCGCCCGCGCCCAGCAGGACGCGGCGACCACGCAGCGCGACCTCCGTCGAGCCGAGACCACCGACTCGGACCTCGCCCGACGGGTCGCCCGCCTCGCCGCCGACTCCGAGGCGTCGACCGCCCGGAGGGACGAGCTGACCCGTCGCCTGGTCGCCGTCGACGAGGAGGAGGCCGCGCTGAAGACCGAACAGAGCGCGCTCGCAAAGGAGCTCGAAGCGGCCGCCGCGGCTCGCGAGGAGACGGCGGGTCGCTGGCGGCGCGCGGAGGACGAGGCCCGCCAGCATCAGCGGCGCCTGGAGGACGTGACCCGGCGAAGCGGCGCCTGCGAGGTGCGGTTCGCCGAGTCGAGGACCGCGCTTCAGGGGGTGCACGACCGAGCCGCCGAGCAGTTCGACATCGACCTCGCGGCGCCGCTGAAGCTGCTGTCGCTCACCGGCCGGGCCACGCTCGAGGGCCGCGGCTCGGTCCACGTCGTCCTGGAGCGGGACGAGGTCTGCGCGAAGGGGGCGACGGAGCGACTCCAGGCCGAGGCGAGCAAGCTCCGCGGCAAGCTCGACGGGATGGGGCCGGTCAACCTGGCGGCGGACGCCGAGTTCCAGGAGGTGGACGCCCGGTTCACCGAGCTCGAGGGTCAGCGCGACGACCTGGAGCAGGCGATGACGGACCTGCGTCGGGCGATCGCGAAGATCGAGCAGGAGACCCGAGAGCGGTTCAAGCAGGCGTTCGAGGCGGTCACCGCGCGGTTCAGCGACCTCTACCCCCGCCTCGTCGGGGGTGGGCGAGCCGAGCTGAGGCTCACGGACCCGAAGGACCTGCTCGGGACCGGCATCGACATCGTGGTGGAGCCGCCGGGCAAGCGTCTGCAGAACCTGCAGCTCCTGTCCGGCGGCGAGAAGGCGATGGCGGCCATCGCGCTCGTGTTCGCGATCTTCCAGGTCAAGCCGTCGCCGTTCTGTCTGCTCGACGAGGTCGACGCCCCGCTGGACGACGCCAACTCCCGGCGCATGGGGGCGTTGCTGCGGGAGATGTCGGCGGAGACCCAGTTCGTGGTCATCACGCACAATCGCACGACGATGGAAGTGGCCGACGTCCTGTACGGAGTGACCATGCAGAAGCCCGGCGTGAGCAGCGTCGTGGCGGTGCAGATGGATCAACCGCTGGCGCGCCGTTAGGATTCGCCGCCCGGAGGCTCCATGGACCCAATCCTCATCGCCGTCATCGCCGCAGTCGTCCTCGTCGTCGTGGGCGTCGTCGCCGTTCGAGCCCGCTCGGGGGGGACCTCCGCCCTGGACGATCTCCCCGAAGGCGACAGCGGCGAGCTGCTGGCCGCGCCCGCGTCGACCCGCCCGAAGGCCGACGCCCCGACGGCCGCCCCCGCCGAGCCGGCGGGACCGAGCCTCTTCGGCCGCCTCGTCGACGGGCTGGCCCGCACCAAGGGCCGCATGGTCAGCCGGATCGACGACCTGTTCGGCGGCAAGGCGAAGATCGACGACGAGCTGTGGGCGCAGCTCGAGGAGCTGTTGATCACGTCCGACGTGGGCGTGCATACCACCAACCGGCTGCTCGAGAAGATGCGTCACCAGGCCGGTGAAGAGGGGACGGAGGAGCCCGCCCGGCTGCGCCAGCTGCTCGCCGACGGCGTGCGAGAGCTCCTGGTCGGCAACGCCGGCGCCCTCGCCGAAGCGCCGAAGGGCGCGCCGCTCGTGATCATGGTCGTCGGCGTCAACGGCGCCGGCAAGACGACGACCATCGGCAAGCTCGCGGCCCGCCACACCGCCGCGGGGCGCAAGGTCATCATCGCGGCCGGGGACACGTTCCGCGCCGCGGCCATCGAGCAGGTGGTCGTCTGGGGCAAGCGGGCCGGCGCGGAGGTGGTCAAGCACAGCGAAGGCGGTGACCCCGCCGCGGTCGCCCACGACGCGGTCAGCGCCGGGCTCGCCCGGAACGCGGACGTGGTCATCTGCGACACCGCCGGCCGACTGCACAGCAAGAGCGGCCTCATGCAGGAGCTCCAGAAGGTGCACCGCGTCATCGGCAAGGTCGCCGACGGCGCGCCCCAGGAGTGTCTCCTGGTGCTCGACTCCACCAACGGTCAGAACGCGATCGCGCAGGCGCGCGAGTTCTCCGCCGCGGTCGGCATCACCGGCATCGCCCTCACCAAGCTGGACGGCACGGCCCGCGGCGGCGTGATCATCGGCATCGCGGACGAGCTCGACATCCCGGTCAAGCTGATCGGGATCGGCGAGGGCGTCGAGGATCTTCGGGACTTCGAGCCCGAGGCGTTCGTCCGCGCGCTCTTCGAGGGCGGTGAGGGGCTGGGCCGCGGCTCCAACAGCGCCGACGCCGCCGCGCTCGACGCCGAGGCGGGCATCAGCGCCGAGGAGGCGGGGGCGACCGCCTGACCGCGCGCCGGATTGACGGGTATCGCCGCCCGCCCTATGGTTCCGAACTGAAAAAAACCCTGACTCGGCCTGTACTTGGCCGCTGATGAAGCCCGGAGCCGCGCTTGCCCGTCGTACAGATCGAGATCCTCGGACGACGCTACGCGCTCCAGAGCGACCGCGACCCTGCCCATGTGAAGGAAGTCGCGTCCTACGTCGATGAACAGCTACGCGAGGTCTCTGGCGGTCGGGCATCGGCCGTCCAGCGTGACCACGCCATCCTTGCAGCCCTCAACATCGCCTCCGAGCTCTTCCTGCTGCGGCGCCGCAGCATGGAGGTGACCACCGGAATCGACCGTCGGCTGCACTCCCTGGTCGCCCTCCTCGATCAATCCCTCGGGGAAGGCCCGTCGACGGACTCCATCAGCGGTTGAGCAGCAGCCCGGGTTGAAACGAACGGACCCAGCTCGTCGGCGTGCCGGCGGGTGAGGAGCCACTGTGGACCCGATCACCATCGCGGCGGCCGTCGTCGCGGCCCTGCTCGGAGTGGGCTGTGCGGTGCTCGCGAGCCGTCTGACCCGCAGCGCCGCGAGCCTCGCGGCAACGGAGGCCCGGCTCGAGACGCTGACGGCGGACCACGAGTCGAGGCTGGCCCAGGCCGAGCGCCACGCCGAGGTCGAACTCAAACAAGCGATCAGCGACGCGAAGGAGCGCCTTGTGGTCGAGAACCGGGCGACGCAGGAGCGCGTCCGGCAGGAGGAGAGCCGCCTCAAGGAGCGCTCGGCCGAGCTCGACCGACGGGGGAGCCGCGCCGAGCGACGGGAAGAGGATCTGCAGGGGCGTGAAGCCCGCCTGAGCGAGCGTGAAGGGGGCCTCCGGGCCCGAGGCGAGGAGCTCGAGGGGCTGCTCACGTCAGCGCGGGAGGCGCTCGAAGCCCAGTCCGGTCTCACCGCGGAGCAGGCGCGGGAGCAGCTGATCGAGCAGGTCGAAAAGGAGTCCCGCAGCGCCCTGGCCCGGCGGATCAAGCAGGTCGAGGCGGAGGTCGAAGAGCGGGCCGAAGCGACGGCCAAGAACATCATCTCGATGGCCATCCAGCGCTACGCCGGCGAGTACGTCTGCGAGCGCACGGTGTCCGTCGTCTCCCTCCCCAGCGACGAGCTGAAGGGCCGCATCATCGGCCGAGAGGGTCGGAACATCCGCGCCCTGGAGGCGGCGACCGGGGTCGACTTCATCATCGACGACACGCCCGAGACCATCGTGATCTCGGCCTACAACCCGATCCGACGGGAGGTGGCGCGCCGAGCCCTCGAAACCCTGCTGGAGGACGGCCGCATCCACCCCAGCCGCATCGAAGGGGTCGTGCGCAAGGCGGAGGCGGAGTTCCACAAGATCATCCGCGCCGCGGGCGAGGAGGCGGCCGAGGAGGTCGGCGTCGGCGGCGTGCACCCCGAAATCCTGAAGCTGGTCGGCGCGCTCAAGTACCGCACCTCCTACGGTCAGAACCAGTGGCAGCACGCGATCGAGGTGGCGTTCCTCTCGGGGATGATGGCGGACGAGCTCGGCTTCGACGCGCGGGTCGCCCGCCGAGCCGGCCTCCTGCACGACATCGGCAAGGTCCTCGACCAGACGGCGGAGGGCTCGCACGCCCTCATCGGCGCCGAGTTCGCCCGGAAGCACGGCGAGACGGACCTGGTCTGCAACGCCATCGCCGCCCACCACGAGGAGGTGCCCCAGCAGACCGTCTACGCGGTCCTCGCCCAGGCGGCCGACGCCATCTCGGGCGCGCGCCCGGGCGCCCGCCGGGAGATGATGCAGACGTACACGAAGCGCCTGAGTGACCTGGAGCGCATCAGCAACTCGTTCCCGGGTGTGGGACGCTCCTACGCGGTCCAGGCGGGCCGGGAGATTCGCGTCCTGGTCGAGAACGCGGACGTGTCCGATGAAGAAGCGGTGCTGCTGTCCCAGGGCATCGCGCGGAAGATCGAGAGCGAGATGTCCTACCCCGGGCAGATCAAGGTGACCGTCATCCGAGAGACCCGCGTGGTCCAGTACGCCCGTTAGGAGCGGAGATGAAGATCCTCCTCGTAGGCGATGTCTTCGGCCGACCCGGCCGCCGAGCGGTTCGGGAGTGCCTCGACGGCGTCATCGCCGAGCACGACGTCGACTTCGTCGTCGTCAACGCCGAGAACTCGGCCGGGGGCTTCGGCATCACCCCGTCGATCGCCGAAGAGCTGTTCCGCTACGGCGCCGACGTGCTCACCGGCGGCAACCACACCTTCGACAAGCAGGAGGGGCACGACGTCCTCGAGGACAACGAGCGCGTCCTGCGGCCCCACAACTACCCCGCCGCCAACCCCGGCACGGGGATGACCGTGGTCCGCCACCAGGGCGTCACCGTCGCCGTCCTCAACCTCCAGGGGCGCATCTTCATGCCCCCCACCGACTGCCCGTTCCACGCGGCGGACCGCCTGATCGACTCGGTCAAGGACGAGGCGGACATCATCCTGGTCGACCTCCACGCCGAGGCGACCTCCGAGAAGATGGCCATGGCCTGGTACCTGGACGGCCGCGTCTCGGCCCTCGTAGGCACCCACACGCACGTGCAGACGGCCGACGAGCAGCTCTTCCCGGAAGGGATGGCCTACATCACCGATCTGGGCATGACAGGGCCGCACAGGAGCATCATCGGCGTGAAGATCGAGCAGAGCCTGGGCCGCTTCCTGACGAGCCGCTCGCGGCGGTTCGAGGCGGCGACGGGCGACGTCCGGTTCCACGGCGTCGTCGTCGACGTCGACGAAGAGACCGGCAAGGCGCGATCGATCAGCCGGATCCAGCGTCGGCTGGGCTCGGCCTAACTGGTCGATTTTCTTGAATGAATCGCGGCTGGCCGCGCTCTGTGAAAAAAAAGCCGAATCGAGGGTTGACGCGCTCGGGGCCGATCAATATCTTCCGCGTCCCTGGCCGGGGGCAAGCCCTCGACCCGGGACCTGGACGGCCGAGATAATCGGATCTTCGAGGTTGACACGGGGAACTTTCTCCGTAAATTAGGCCGCCGCTCAACGCGGCGGAGGTCGGCACCACCGACCAACCGGCCGATCTTTGAAAACTGAATAGTGACCTCGTCAAAAACACGTAACGCAGTGATGTGTGAAATTCGGGCCACTTCGGTGGCTTGCTAGATCTAACTGGAGAGTTTGATCCTGGCTCAGAACGAACGCTAGCGGCGGGCTTAACACATGCAAGTCGTACGCCAATACTCTCCTTCGGGAGATGAGGAGTGGCGCACGGGTGAGTAACACGTAGGTAACGTGCCTCGGAGCGGGGGATAACAGTTCGAAAGGACTGCTAATACCGCGTAAGACAGCAGCCTCCTCGGGGGCAGCTGGAAAAGATGGGGATCCTTCGGGACCTGTCGCTCTGAGATCGGCCTGCGGCCCATTAGCTAGTAGGTGGGGTAATGGCCCACCTAGGCGATGATGGGTAGCTGGTTTGAGAGAACGATCAGCCACACTGGGACTGAGACACGGCCCAGACTCCTACGGGAGGCAGCA
>CAYQEG010000157.1:0-19113 GCA_964416435.1 uncultured Rickettsiales bacterium | reverse complement strand
CTTCCCCTCGGCCGCCGCCGACTCCACCGGCTACGACCCCGCCGGCCACTACTGGCGGGGGGGCGTCTGGGCGCCGACGACCTACGCCACGATCGTCGCGCTTCACGGCGCCGGCCGCGACGACCTCGCGCGCGCGGCGACCCACAGCCACCTGCGCAACCTGTACGGCGTCTACGCCGACTTCGCGCCGGGAGAGGACGACCTCGCCTACGAGGCGATCGGCGACGGCACCGCCACCCTGTGGGAGCTGTACGCCCCCGACTCGATGCGACCCGGCACCCGCTGGGACGCCACGTGGCTGGGCCGCCAGGACTTCGTCGGCTGGACGGGGCTGGGGCCGATCGCGCTGCTGCTGGAGCAGGTGATCGGGCTGGAGGCGAACGCGCTCGACGACACCCTGACCTGGCGGCTGACCCGAACCGACCGGCACGGCGTGATGGGGTACCGCTTCGGCGACCAGCTGGTCGACATCCGGGCGCTCGAGCGCTCCGGGCCCGGCGACGAGGTGACCCTCTCCGTCAACACGTCGGACGCGTTCACGCTGGTGGTCCTGATCGGGGGCGAGCAGCACACCGTCGAGCTGGACCGGGGGGCCGATGTGCTGACCCTCACCCCGAGCACGGGCCCCGTGCCGACCTCGGTGGTGCCGTCGGGGCCGTTCCCCGGCTACGCGGTGCTCGGCAACGGGCGGATCTCGGCCGTCTGGTCGGACGACGACGGCTCGGCCGACCCCCCCGGGCTGCTGCACCTGTACCTGGGCGACTTCGGCACCGACGTGGTGGAGACCGGCCGCACCCGGGTCAGCGCCGAGGGGGAGCGGGTCACCGTCCAGCGGGTCGGTCTGGACCCCTTCTTCGCCGCCTGGGCCGAGGCCCCGCTGCCCGACGGCGGCTTGGTGACCTGGCGGGCCTTCGTCGGGGAGGCCGACGCGGTGGTCGTGCGGGGCGCGCTCATCGGCGGACCGGAGGGCAGCGCGGCCACTGTCGCTCCGGACCTGCGGCTGCGGGACGTGATGCACATCGATGGCGCCCTCGGCCGGGGAGCGTTGGGCCTCGACGACGGGTCCGGCGCGCTGTGGGCCGAGCTCACCGACGGCCGAGCCCTGGCCCTCGGCGCGCTGCCGTCGCCGGCCTCGTGGCAGGCGGGTGACTTCGCCGCCGACCCGGCCGTCGACGCGCTGGACGACTCCGTCTCCGACGGGCCCCGGCTGGCCATGGCGATCCCGCTGTCGGCCGGCGCGGGGGAGGCCGCGTCGTTCCGGTGGGTGCTCGCGACGGGCGGTGACCGGGTCGAAGCGCTGGCCACGCTGGGCGACCGGCTCGCGACGACGGAGCCGCTCGCGGAGGCGGAGGCGGACTGGGCGACCTGGTCCCCCGAGGCCATCTGCGGCGACGGCGGCCCGGACTGTGCGATGGCGGCGGCGGGCATCTACGCGGCCCGAGCGTCGTCGCTGGGCGGCCAGATCCCGGCCGACCTGACCGGCCAGTTCGTCACGAACGGGTTCCCGCAGCTGTACCCCCGGGACGCCTTGATGGTCGCCCGGGCGATGGAGCTGGCGGGGCACGACGCCGAGGCCATGGAGGTGGTCGGCTACTGGCTCGGCGTCGACGACGGCCCCCAGCCGGGCGAGTGGTGGGCCCGCTACGACGCGCTGGGCCGGGGCGTGGACGCCGGCACCGGCGCCGCCTACGACGTGCCGGAGTGGGACGCCGCCGGCTACATGGCGGTGCTCGCGGAGCGGCTCGGCCCGTCGAGCCTGTCGGTCGACCAGCGGGCGGCGCTGCTCGCGGGTCTGGACCTCCTGGTGACGCTGCAGGACGACGACGGGCTGTGGACCGAGGGGGGCATCGTCGAGTGGGTCGGCCGGCTGCCGGGCACCGCGATGACGAGCTGGGCGGGGCTGGACGCGGGGGCGCGCCTGGCCGACGGCTGGGGGGAGCCCGAGCGCGCGGCGTCGTACCGGGCCGCCGCCGGCCGGCTCCGGGCCGGGCTGTACGAGCTCGTCGACCTGGAGCGACCGATGCTGTCCGAGGAGCGGGACGGCGGCCTCGCCTACGACACGTCCATGCTGTTCGGCCCCGCGTGGGGCTACCCCGCCGACCCGCTGCTCGACCACAGCCTCGACTGGTCCCTGGAGCAGGCCACCGCCCTGGGGGGCGGGGTGCGCTACTTCGAGGGGCTCGGCTACGGGCAGGACCTGTTCTTCTTCACGACGTCGGCGGCGGCGCAGTACGCCCACGCGACGGGCCGGGCCGACGACGCGGCGCGGCTCATGGACTGGATGGCGGCGTTCACCAACCGGTATGGGCTGGCCCCCGAGCGGGTCTACAGCTCGGGCGACGGCGCGGCGGAGGCGTCCCCGCTGTCCTGGTGCGCGGCGGAGCTGGGGGTCGCGGTCCTCGCCCTGCGGGACACCACCGAGCCTCCGCTGGCGGACGGCCTCATCGACCCGTTCGAGTACCGCGGCGGCTGGGGCGGCGAGAGCGCGTCGACGGTCGACCACGACGGCGAGCCCGACGCCGACGGCTCGCCGGTGGCCCTGTACGCGGCGGCCGACGGCTCGACGCTGGCGATCGGGCTGCGGCTCGCGAGCCCCGGGGCGCGCGCCCCCGCGGGCACGGTCTACCGGTTCTACGTCGCGCCCTCGGACGGGGTCGGCCCGGCGCAGACCTCCGAGGACGGCCACCCCCTCCCGTTCATCGCCGCGCCGGACGCGACGCCGGGGGCGGCGGCGCGGGTCGAGGTCGATCCGGCGGACGTGACCTGCGTCGCGGGCCTGGCGACGGTCGACGGCTTCGAGGACGGGCTGTGCGACGTGCTCACCCTCGGAGACCACGGCTTCGAGGTGCGCGCGACGGTCGACCTGACCGGGCCGCTGCAGGTCATCGCCGCGGCCGACCTGCCCGGCGGCGAAGAGCTCCTGCCGGCCGGAGGAGCCCTCCGGGTCGGGGGCGAGACCGACCGGGTGCTCGCGACATTCGAGGTGGACGCGACCGCGGTCGCCGACCAGCTCGACCCGGGCGCGGGCGTCGTGGTGACGCTGTCGGGCGACCGCGAGGAGCTCGGCGGCTGGGCCGGGAACGCGGTCGGCCTGGTCGATGACGGCACGTTGGGCGACCAGGTCGCCGGCGACGGCGTCTGGACGACGACAGTGTGGCTGGACCGCGGCGGGGCGGCGTCCTACAAGTTCCTGGTCGGCACGGTGGGCGACGGCAGCTGGGCCGGCGTCGAGTTCGACGGCGACGACCGCCGCATCCACCTGTGGGACCTGGACGGCGACGGCCGGGTGGGGGTCAGCGGGACGTTCGGCACACCCGGAGGGCTGCTCGTCGAGCCCTGATTCAGTCCTCTTCGCAGAAGCGGATCTGCCCCGTGCCGTGCCCGTGGTCGTCGGGCTCCCGACCGGGCTCGGGCATCTCGACGAAGCAGGTGGTCATCTCCGCCCCGGCGAACCGCAGGCGGGTGACCCCGAAGTGGGGGGTGCCGGCGCCCTGACCGGCGCCGAGGCTGCCGCTGACGATCTGGTCGATGTGGCCGCCGCCGACCCGCACCGCGTTGAACTCGCGCCAGTTGTGATAGTGGCCGGCGAGGACCAGGTCGGCCTCGTTCCGGACCAGCTCCGCGAGCAGGTACCAGGCCGCGTCCTCGTCCCGCATCCCGTTGCCCGTGCGGCCGGCGTACGGCGGGTAGTGGGTGCCCGCGATCAGGAAGTCGGCGTCGCCCCTGGCCAGGAGCTCGGGCAGGCGGGCCTCGATCGACGGGGCCAGGTCGGCGGTGCCCGAGTCCAGCATCACGACCTTCGTGCGGCAGACGTCGAACGCGTAGTTGCCCGGCCCGAACACCCGGTTGAAGAGGGCCAGCTCGTCGCCGTGCACGTCGTGGTTGCCCGGGGTCACCGCGACGGGGATCGGGCTGCGCTGCAGGATGTCCTCGATGTGGCGCAGCTCCTCCTCCGTCGGCATCTCCGCGAGGTCACCCAGCACCACCATCCCCATCAGCGGCTCGCCCAGGGCCTCGTCCCGGGCCAGCTCGGCGTGCAGGTCCTCGAGGATGCGCTCGAACTGCATCGGGTTGGTCTGGATGTCCCCGCCCGCGACCAGGTGGTAGTCGGCCGCGCAGGCCCGCTCCCCGATCAGCACCACCGGCCCGGCGTCCAACGGCAACGTGACCGTGCGCCGGATGCCGTCGCCGTCGAACGGCAGCTCGACCAGCGCGCCGACCGGGCCGACGCTCAGGGTCGCGTCCGGCGCCACGTTGTCCAGCAGCAGCTCCATCGACGTCGCCGCGGTGTCTCCCGGGTCGATCGCGATGGCGAAGTCGCCCAGCCCGGCGGGCCGCGCGCGCACCCCGCCGTCGCGGATCTCCATCAGCCCCAGCGCCTCCCACCCCGGGCCGTCGGGCGCGTCGGGTTCGACGAACTTCAGCTCGACCCCGCCGGACGTGACGATGCGGGCCCGGTGGTTCTCGGCCGCGACCCGGCACTCGCTCCCCGAGTAGTTGCCGTAGGCGCACTCGGGCACCGAACAGGCGATGTGGACGACGCCGGTGACCACGAGGGCCGCGGCGAGGAGCAGCAGGCGGTTCATGGCGGGCCCTCCGTCGTTCCGAGGCTCGGCGCCACCAGCCCCAGCTCCACGAACGGGCCGCCACCCGCCCCGAAGAGCATGCCGCCGGTGATCTGCACGGCGACGGGCGCCCCCCGCTTGCGCAGGCGCAGGTCGAACGACAGCTCGACCGGGCCGAAGTAGCCCACGATCGCGCCGAGGTCGAAGCCCACTCCGTCCAGGTTGCTGTGCGTGTAGCCGAGGTTCAGGCGGCCGGTGACGCTCGTCTTTCGGCCGCCGTTGGGGGTGAACGGCACGTCCACCTGCCACCACGCCTCGCCGTACAGGCTGCCCAGGTTGGCGCCGCCCCGTCGCAGCTCGCCCGAGCCGGGGTCGCTGAACGCGATCCAGTCGATGCGGGGGCCCAGCATCAGCGTGAACCGCTGGCGCGGCGACAGGTGCCACCGGAACCCGACCGTCGCCGGGTACAGCGCGTTGTGCTCGACCACCTGCCTGCGGTTGTCGTCGCCGACGTGCAGCACCCGGCGGCGCAGCTCCCAGCGGGGCGCGTATCGAATCTCGATCGCGCCGGTGTACAGCGGCGCCCGGACCTTCATCGGGTACGGCAGCTTCACCGCGAGCTCGGCTCCGGCGGACACCCGCATCCGCCACGCCCGCAGCGCGACGGGGAACGTGCTGTCCTGGCCGTCGAGGGTCTGGGTGTTCTGGGGCCGCGGGTCGACGTCGACGCTGTCCCCGAGCCCCAGGGAGAGGCCCGCGTGGGGCGTGAGGCTGGCCATCGGCCCCAGGTCGATTCGGGGGTCGACCTGCACCCCGAGGCCGTAGGGCGACGACTCGTCCAATGTGCCGCTGCCGCCCGGGCTGAGCGACAGCCGGAACGTCGGTCGCCCCGGCCGGTCGTCCACCGCCCGCTCGCCCTGGGGGGCGAGCAGGCTGAACAGGGCGCCGACCCCCGAGCCGAGCAGGCCCACGGCGCCCAGGCCGATCATCTGGGAGAACGGGTCGCCCGAGTTGAGGGAGTCGCCGGCGGACAGGAAGCCGAGCGTGCCGACCGTCGCCGACGTGGCGGTGGTCGCGAACAGCAGCCCGCGAGCCGCCCCGGGGTGGGTGCAGTCCTCCTCGCCGGGCACACAGCAGCGCTTGAGCGACGGGCAGGCGTCCAGGTCCGCGGGGTCCACCGGGGGGGACGCCCCGACGAGCAACACGGCGAGGGCGATCAACAGCGACGGACTTCGGCGCATCCCGCAAAGGCTACCTGCCCCGAGACGGGAGCGCCGCCCCGCGGGAAACGGAGTACAAAGGCGCCATGCGTTGCCTCCTGCTCTGCCTCTGCCTGCTGCTCCCGTCCCTCGCCACCGCCGGCGACGAGATGGAGTTCACCTCGTACTCGTTCGTCGTGCTGCGCGCCGGCCCGGCCTGGAGCGACGCCGACACCCCGGAGAACGTCGCGCTCCAGGCGGCCCACATCGCCCACCTGACGGCCCTGTTCGAGCAAGGCCACGTGCTGGTGTGTGGACCGTTTTCGGACCAGGAGGACGCCTCCATCCGGGGCATCTGCCTGTACTCCGTCCCCCTGGACGAGGCCCGCCGCCTCGCCGAGGAGGACCCGCGGGTGCAGGCCGGGCACCTGACCGTCGAGGTGATGACGTGGTGGATGCAGGCGGACGCGCTGGCGTTCCCGGCGTCGGAGGCGGTGCTCGGCGGGGGCGAAGCCGAAGAGCACGGCGGCCACCACGGGGGCGGCGAGCACGGCGGCCACCACGACGGCGGCGACGGCCCCACCGTCACCCACCGGTTCGACGACGCCGAGCGCTGGGCCGCCGTCTTCGACGATCCGGGGCGCGACGAGTGGCAGAAGCCCGTCGACCTGGTCGCCGCGCTGGACATCGGCAAGGGAGACACCGTCGCCGACATCGGCGCCGGCACGGGCTACTTCAACCCCCACCTGGCGAAGGCGGTCGGCGGGAAGGGACGGGTCATCGCCGTCGACATCGAGCCCAACCTGGTGGTGCACATGGCCCTGCGGGCGTTGGAGGAGCGGACCTTCGTGGTCGAGCCCCGGCTCGGCGCGCCCGACGACCCCGGGCTGGCCGAGGGCGAGGCCGACGTCGTGCTCCTGGTCGACACCTACCACCACATCGGCGGGCGCATCGACTACTTCACGCGGCTGAAGGCGGCGATGAAGTCGGGGGGGCGGCTGGTCGTCGTCGACTTCCGCGAGGGCGACCTGCCGGTGGGGCCGCCGCCGAAGCACCGCATCCCCGTCGAGCAGGTCACCCGCGAGCTCGCGGAGGCCGGCTGGATCGAGGTCGAAGCGATCGAGCTGCTGCCGTACCAGTTCGTCCGGGTCTACCGAGTGGCCCGGTCCGGCGGCTGACGGCTACAGCGGCTGCCACGTCTCCGAGCACGACAGGGCCCCGATTTCAACAATGGGGTTGTAAAGAGGAGGTAAGAGACTACAGTAAGAGGAGATACACTACTGCGAGGACGAGATGGCGCCGACATTCACCCCCCACACCCACCCCCGATTCTCGAGCGACACGGCCCGATCCCGCCGACGCACGGCCTGGCTGGAGCCGCTCCGGGGCGAGATCCGGCGCCTCGCGGCGACCTACCGTCGGGCCGAGCCGGCGGGCACCCAGGTGACGCTCGCCGTGCTCGACGGGCTGGGCCCAGGCCGGCTGCAGCAGCTGGCCCAGGCGTCGAGCCGCTCGGAGGACACGGTCAAGAAGGACCTGGGGCTGTTCATCGTCCTCGTCCTGATCGACGAGCACGGCCCCGCCGCGGTCGAGACGCTGCGCCACGACGTCAACGGCAAGAACTCCACCCGGTCCCGGACCGCCCAGTGGCCGAACCTGACCTGGGTCAGCCGATACACGCCCCACCGGGTCCGCGCGACCGCGGCGGTCGAGGCGGGCGAGCTGGAGGACGCCGGCGGCTTCCGCGGCGGCGCCTACCTGCAGGTCAACCGCGAGGAGCGCTTCTTCTGCTTCCTGGTCGGGCACGTCCTGCTCGCGCACCGGGCGGCCCGGGCGGCGTTCGTCGAGCTGGTGCAGGGCTCGCACCCCGACTGCGCGCTGGACCCCGACGACCTCCAGGTGTTCGTCGAGGCGGCCGCGCTGCGGGACTTCTGGAACGACCTGGGCGACCCCGTGGCCTACGACGAGGAGACGGCCCGCCGGCGCCGGGCGGTGGTGGACGGGCTGCTCGCCCACGTCGGCTCGGACGTCTCGGTCGACGACCACGACCTGTTCTGGACGTCCCCGGCGCGGGCGAAGCTGTGGAGCCCGGGCCGCTGGTCGGTGGCGGCGCTGAAGGCCGCCGGCCTCCAGGAGCTGCTGCCGCTGAAGTGGGCGTTCAACGCCAAGCCCGACTTCCTGCTCGTCAGCCCCGGCGGCGCGCTGCTCATCGAGGCGAAGCTCGAGTCGGGCATCGGCCGGGCCGAGGGCTACGACCAGCTGCAGGTGCAGCGGCTGATCGCGGAGCTGCTGACCGCCCTGGTGCCGGCGTTCGGCGGGGTGCCGGTCGCCCTGACGACCCTCGGGACGTCGGGGGACGACGGCCTGTCGTGGGCCGACGTGTTCGGGGCGCTCGACGTCCCCGGCCTGGACTCGTTCACCCGGGCGGGGCTGGTCCGAGCCACCTCCGCAGGGCGCTGATTTGAGCCCTCAGTAGGTCGCCTCGATCGCCGCCTCGTCCGCCTCGGCGGGGGACGGCTGCTCGTCGACCTCGACCTGGTCGGCCCGCAGGATCGGCTCGGGTCCCTCGCTCTCACCGGCCAGGTCGCCGGCTTCGACCTCGAAGGAGACGTGCCCGTTGAACCGCTCGGGGGGCAGACCGTCGGCGTCGAACGGACCCGCCGGCCCCCCCACGTTCCGCTTCAGGCGCACTCGCGCGGTATCACCGACCGCGGCTTCGTCGGCCTCCACCCCGCGCCGCGCGTCCAGCCCGAGGGGCGCCGCCGCGGGGGACGAGAGCGTCGGGGACAGGCTCGGTGTCGCCGTGATCGCTTCGGGGGCGGGGCCGGGCGACGGGGTCATCCGCAGCCCGAGGGCGATGCCGATCAGGATCGCCGCGGCGGCCGGCAAGCCCCGGGTCGCCGCCACCGATCGGCGTCGCTTCGGCGCCTCGGCCATGGCGACCACCCGGTCGGCGAAGTCCAGCGACGGCGCCGGCGGCTGCCAGGCGTCGAGCAGGTCGCCGTCCAGCGGCGGCTCGGGCGGCTCGGGCGACAGCGGGTCGATCCGGTCAGCCATGGAAGCCTCCGTCGCTCAGGGTCGCCCGCAGCTGACGGCGGGCCCGGTTCAGGCGCGACTTGACGGTGCCGACGTCGACGTCGAGACCCGCGGCGATCTCCTCGTAGGAGAGGTCGTGGTACTCCCGCAGCAGGAACGCCGCCCGGTACGGCGGGGGCAGCTCCGCCACCGCGTCCCGCAGCGCGACCGCCAGCTGCCTGCGCTGCGTCGGCCCGTCGGTCGATCCGCGCGCCGCCAGGGGCACCGTCGTCGCGTCCACCAGCACCGGTCTCCTCCTGCGCAGCAGGTCGATGGCCAGCCGCGTCGCGATCGTCAGGATCCAGGTCGACAGCTTCGCGCCGCCGTCGGTCCGGTAGCGCGGCAGGGCACGGAACACGCGCAGGAAGGTCTCCTGGGCGAGGTCCTCGACCTGGTCGTCCTGCCCGACCCGGCAGAGCATGCGGCCGAGCAGCGCGAACACCGGGCCCTGGTAGCGGACCACCAGGGCCCGGCGCGCAGCGCCGTCTCCCCGGCGGGCCAGCGCCAGGGTCACGTCGTCCAGCTCCGCCGGACGCCGGGGGCGCACGGGGGGGACGAGTGCCGCGCTCGCTTCACCGCTCACATCATGGTTGAACGTCCGTCGCCGTCGCTTGTTCCAGGAAAGTCGGAATTCGGAGCCGTCCGATGTCGGGATCCCGGTGACGCAGCGCCACCTCGAGCAGCTCCAACCCGCACACCATCGACGCCAGGCGGGCCGCGAACCGGCGCCGCGCGTCGTCCAGGTCGGACAGCGCCTCGGCGGTCTGCTCGCTGTGCTTCAGCAGGTCCGCGAGGCCCGGCGCCAGCTGCTCCCGGGCGCCGGACAGCTCCGCCGCAGGCCCCTCCCCGAGCAGCCGGTCGAGCCGCGCCGTCACCTCCTGCAGCGCCTGGAGCTCCGCGCCGAACACCGCGCCGCCGGTCGCGGCCGCCGGCCGAGTGGAGATCGCCGCGCGCGCGAGCAGCACCCCGAGCCCGAAGCTCAGCGCGACCAGCGCCCAGGGCGCCCACACCGGGCCCACCCACAGCAGCTCCTGGGACAGCAGCACGCAGGCGACCACCACCGCCAGCGCCGCCGACGCGAGGGCCAGCCCGAAGACCAGCCGCCGGATGATCTCGGCGTCCGACATCAGTAGGTCGCAAACTCGCCGAGCAGGTCGGCCCGGTTCCAGCGCTCGTCCGCCTCGACGCCGCGTCGCGCCTCCAGGCTCGCCGCGCTCGTGTTCCGCACCATCGACTCCAGCTCGACGTGGTTCCACTCGTCCAGCCCGTCGGTGGTCGCCTGCAGCTCGTCCAGCTCGGCCTCCAGCTCGGGCGACGGCGCCACGGCGTGGAGCGCGCCGACGTCGTCGAGGGCTCGCTTCAGCTCGAGGCGGGCTCCGTCCACGTCACCCGACGCGGCCGAGACGAGCGCCGCGCTCCGAGCGTCGGCGGCCCCCAGCTGGGCCAGGTGGGTCGCCACCACCGGGTCGACCGACGCCTCCAGCGCCGCGGGGTCCTCGGTGCGATGCAGGGCCAGGGACGTCCCGCCGCTCCAGCCCGGCGCGACCTCGGCGGCGTAGGTGAACTTCGCGAGCAGCGCCGGCCCAGCGTGGGTCGGGCCGAAGGTCAGCGGCACGACCACGCGCCGACGCTCGCCGGCGGACAGGCCCCCGACGTGCACCTGCACGACGACGTCGTTGATCTCGGTCTCTTCGCCCTCGATCGCCCCGATGACGACGCCGGGAGCGCCGTGCAGCTCGACCACGACGTCCCGGGCGACGACGCCGCGGATGCGGTCCAGCTCCCGATCCAGGATGCGCGCGATGGCGCCCGGCCCGGGCGAGAAGAGGTGGCTCCCCATCCCGCGCTCGGCGAGCAGGTTGAGCAGGCTCGAGTCGTACGAGGAGCCGATGCCGATGGTGCTCACGCTCAGGTCGAGCTGCGCCCGGGCGTCGGCCACCATCTGCGCCAGCCCCGGCGCCGAGCTGATCCCCTCGTTGGCGTGCCCGTCGCTGAACAGCACCACCCGGCGGTCGTGGCCCGCCGGCGCGTCGGCGAGGGCCGCTTCGGCCAGGTCGAGCCCGCAGCTCATGCAGGTCCCCCCCATCGGCCGCAGCGAAGCGACCGTCGCGCGGGCCGAGCTCCGGGCGTCGCCGACCCGGCTGGTCGGCAGGAGCGTCGCCCCGGTGGAGTGGAAGGTCACGACGGCCAACACATCGTCGTCCGCCAGGCTGTCGACGAGGTGTCGGGCGCCGACCCGGGCGTCGGCGATCTTGGCCCCGGACATGCTCGAGCTGACGTCGACCACGACCACCATGGCGACCGGTCGCGCCTCCTCGGTGGCGTGCTCGTCGGCTCGCAGCTCGATCATCGCCAGGCCCTCGCCGGCGCCGACGGGCAACAGCGATTGCCGGGCCCGCACGTCCATGGCGACGGGGCCGAGCCGGGCGGAGACGGGGCTCGCCGGGGCGAGCGAGGTCGCGGGGGCGAGGGAGGTCACCGGCGCGAGGGAGGTCGCCGGGACGGACAGGGCGGGCGAGGACGGCGGCGGCGGCGGCTCCATCAGCGTGCGGCTGAGCGCGACGGTGACGGCGGCGCTTCCGCAAAGCAGCGAGACGGCCAGGAGGGCGGTGGTTCGGTCGAGCATGGAGACTCCGGGGCGGGGGCGTTTGCTAGGTTCCACGGCGCCGCGGAGGCGATGTTCCCGACGGCCCGGAGATTTCGATCCATGAGCCGACCGATCACGCTCTTGACCCTGCTCTGCCTGGTGCTCCCCGCCGTCGCCCACAGCCGCGACAAGCGGGAGATCCCGGGCGGCCCGCTGCAGGCGACCGAAGACGGGCTGCTCACGCGGGCCTGGGGCTGCGGCGACAGCCTCGCCGACCTGCGCAGGAAGGACGAGGGCGTGATCGTCTGCCTGGAGTCGATCACGCTGAACCCATCCAACGGCCTGAGCGAGGTGGTCGTCTCTGTCCGCGAGTACGAGACCGGCCCCGACGGCTACACCCTGCGCCTGGACTCGGGCCGCACCGAGCGGCACCTGAGCGACTGGCAGGAGGCCGGCGTCAACGACAAGGGGCGCACGCTCATCCGGTTCCCCTACGTGACGTGGGACCCCGCGATCCCGATCGAGCACGTCGAGCTCAAGGTGAAGGGGAAGGGCGTGCGCGGCGCCGCCCGCTGGGTCTTCGACGAGCCGGTCGCCTGGGAGGGGTCCTGGGGGGCGGAGCCGGAGGTGGTGTGGGACGAGGCGTTCGCCGCCGCGGGCGAGTCCTGCCGGTACTGGGACGTGCGTCGCAGGCACGCCGAGGACGTCGCTGACGAGCTGAGCGACGGCGGCGCGACCACCCTGCCGCTGCAGCTTCGCTACCTCGCGGTCGTCTCGGACGACGACAGCGAGCACAAGCTGGTGTTCGCCGACCACGGCCTGACCATCGAGTTCGACGAGGGCAAGCTCGTGGTGAAGGGCCGGGAGAAGTTCATCCGGCCGCTCGGCGACCGGTGGAGCACCGACGAGGACCGGCCCAACGTCATCGAGGTCGTCTACGACGGCGCCTGGGTGACCGTCCGCGTAAACGACCGCGCCTTCGGGCCCATCGCCGGCCGCGGCAAGGAGGGCGAGGAAGGACGCTTCCGCTGGGAGGTGGAGCTCGAGGACAACAAGACCCGCATCCGAGACCTGCGGGTCGCCCCCTGCGCCCAGCCCGACGCCGACGCCTGGGCCCCGCCGGAGGCAGAGGTCGTCGTCGCGGCCGCCGCCGTCGACGGGGCGCCCACCTCCGCCCCCGCGGTCACGGCCGCCGACGGCCGGCAGGTCCTCGCCGTCCTGCGCCCCGGCAAACGCAAGAAGTCAGCCCTGGAGGTGATGCAGACCGCCGCCGGCGTCGCCCAGGGGGCGCAGCAGGTGGGCTCGGCGCTGGGGCAGGTCGGCAGCGACATGAAGCACAACGTCGACGCCTACGAGCGCGGCGACTACGAGTCGATGCGCAGCACCGACACCCGGATCGAGATCGGCGAGGGCGGCGCCCGAGTCGACCACGCCAGCGCGGGCATCGAGCGGGACGGCGACGGCGCGACGGTCGACATCGAGCACACCTCGGGCGAGGTCTCCTGGGGGGGCGGCGGAGGCGGCGGCCGCGAGGACACGCTGGAGACCGTGCGCAAGGCCGGCTTCGACCCCGCCCAGGTCGCGGTCATCGAGGTCGCGCCGCGCGCGCGGGCGGTCGAGGTGTTCGTCGAGGGCGACCGCGTCGGTCGCCTCCGCCGGGGGGACCCGCCGATCGTGCTGGTGCTCACCCCCGGGCGGTGGACGATCACCGTCGGGAAGGACGAGCAGACGGTCGAGGCAAAGGCCGGCGGCCGCGCCGCCATGTAGCGAGCGCCAGGAGCAGGAGGAGCGGCGCTCCGTCGGACCGACCCGTCGCGCCGCAGCTGCAGCCGGTGGCGTACCCCGACGCCTCGGAGTCCATCCCGGCGGGGTATGTGTCGTTGAACTGGATGTCCGCGGGCACCGCGAGCGGGCCGGCGTCGCGCTCTTCCTGCTCGACCACGCCGCTTCCGTCCAGATCGTCGAACGCCGCCGACTCGTCCTGCAGCGACGCCACCAGGGTGTCGTGAAGCTCGTCGCCGGCCGCGACCACCAGGTCGTCGCCGTCGCTCAGCCCGAGCCCGGCCGCGTCGAGCCAGCCGGGGCTCGCGAGCTCGAACGCCAGCTCGGTCTCGTCGTCCACCGCGAGCACCTCGTCCACGAAGCCGAGGACCACCGACGGCAGATCCAGCGTCAGCGTGAACGTCGCCTGCTCTCCGGTGCCGGGATCCCAGCGGCCGTCGATCTCCAGGGAGACCGTCTCCAGGCCGACCCCGCACCAGGTCCCCTCGGGGAACGCGTAGTCAGCCGGCCCGTCCGCCAGGTCGACCGGATCGCCACCGCCGACGGTGGCGTCGTTGCCCACCCCGCAGGTCCCGTATCGGACCAGCGTGGGACGCAGCCCCGCGGCCTCCACCTCGACGTCGTCGGAAGCCGCGATGCTCATCGCGATGACGCCGGGGTTGCCGACGGCGATGCCCTGGTTGTCGTCCTCGGGCGCCGGCTGGCAGCCGGCGAGCAGCAGCGTCAGGACCGCGGTGATGCGAGTCGTCTTCATGCCGCTCCCTCCGATGCGACCGACAGCGGGAACAGCGCCAGCTCGGCCTGGTAGACCTGCTCCGGAGCGTCCTCGACCCCGTCGCAGAGGTCCAGCAGCCGCTCCTGGAACGCGTCGAACTCCCGCTTGAGCGCGGGCACGAGGCTCTGGGGGATGCAGACGGTCACGCCACACAGGTGCCGCTCGGTCCGTGCAACCTCCGTGATGGATCGCCGGGCAAGATCGAGCATGCCGTCGTGGTAGTTGCGGGCCGCGAGGCCGGCCACCTCGTGGGGGGTCGCGAGGGACGCGTCCTGGGGCGCGAGCTTGCCGTTGTCGTCCGGCGCGAGCAGCCCCAGCGACGTCAGCGCCTCCAGCGCCTTGCGGGCCTGGGCGACCGTGATCTTCGGCCGCAGCGTCCGGGCCAGCCAGTGGGGGTCGGCCTCGAAGTCATCCCGGCGCGCCAGCTCGTGGGTGGCGGAGTAGTACCAGCGGGAGATCACCTCGAAGCCGAGGCGGCCGTCGATTCCGCGCGCTTCGCGGAACCGGCGGGACGCCGAGATCTCCGCCCACGCCTCGTTCTGCTCCTGCTGCGTCTTGGCCTGACCCAGCCGCACCAGCCGGTCGAAGAAACGGTGCTGGTCCGCGGTCAGCCCCATCGCCTTGCCGAAACCCTCGACGTTGGGGCCGGACAGGTTGCGCTTGCCCTGGGTCACGAGCAGCAGCAGCGACGGGTTCTTGTGCCCCGCCTTGCGGGCGAACAGGCGGTGGCTGTAGCGCGGGTTGGCCGCCTTGTGAGCCGCGAACCAGTCCTGCAGGTACGACCGATAGTCCAGGTACGCGTAGATGTCGGGCTCACCAGCCATCGCTCCATGGATACGATGTATTCACCGATTGAACAACAACAAACGTTGCATATAGACCGTTTCTTCCCGGAATACGTATCGCAACCAGATACGCAATCTTCGATCTTTGAGACGAATGAGGGATACAGCCTGGGCCGCCTCCCCTAGCCTCGAAGGCGAAGGAGGTGCCCGATGTTCCGACCCTGGATTCCCGCCCTGTTCGCCGCCCTGCTCACCCCCGCGTCCGCCTTTGCGTGCGGGGGCTTCTTCTGCGACGCCATCGTCGACCCCGTGGTGCAGACCGCCGAGCGCGTGCTGTTCCGCGTCAACGACGACGAGACGGTCACGACCGTCGTCGAGGTCCAGTACGAGGGCGAGCCGACCCAGTTCGGCTGGGTGCTCCCCCTCAGCGAGACGATCGACGCCGAGGATGTCGAGACCGTCGAGGCGGGCCTGTTCGACGAGCTCGAGGCGCTGAGCGCGCCGGTGTTCGTGTCCCCCGTCCCCGCCTCCGGCGCGGACGCGGAGGCGGTGGGGTACTCGGGCATGTCGATGGGCTGCGCGGGCCCCTTCTGGATGGGCGGCGGAGGCGGCGACGTGGCCGCCTTTCAGCCGCCGGACACCTCGGGCGTCGAGGTCGTCGGCGAGGCGGTGGTCGGCCCCTACGCGGTGGAGATCATCACCGCGGAGTCGGCGGACAACCTGGTCAACTGGCTTCAGCTCAACGGCTACCAGATGCCCAGCTCGTCGATGGAGCCGATCGCCCACTACGTGACCGCGGGCATGTCGTTCCTGGGGCTGAAGCTCAACCCGGACGTGCCGGCCGGCCCCATCGACGCGCTGGCGTTCACCACCCCGGGCGCCACACCGATGCTGCCGCTGGTGCTGACGTCCGTCGCGGCGGCCGAGGACATGGAGATCACGGCCTACGTGCTCGCCCCCGAGCGCTACGCGCCCCAGGGGTACACCGACCTCGAGTTCGACTGGGACGCGGTCAGCTGGACGGACGAAGGCGAGGACGTCGACGGCACGAACTACGACGCGCTGCTCCCGGTGGCCGCCGACATGGCCGGCGGGCGGGCGTTCGTGACGGAGCTGGCCCAGCCGGTCGAGCGGCTGCTCCCCTCGGCGGGTGAGGCGGCGGCCGACCTGCTCGCCACGGGCACCTACCTGACGCGGTTCCGCACCTACATCTCGGCCGACGAGATGATCTCCGACCCGACCTGGACGCCCGCCCCGGAGCTCGGGGACGTGAGCAACGTGCACGAGATCGACGGCGACGGGGTCGGCCTCGCGACGGCCGGCGGGCTGCTCCTGTTCCCCCTCTTCGTGCTCGCGACGCGGCGCCGACGCGACTGAGCGGAATCGAGTTGCTGGCCCCCGGGTTGAGGGGCCAGCAACACCCGCGGCGTGTTTGCAGGAGGACCCCATGAAGCCCCACATGAGCTTCCGTCCCCAGCGCGCCGCGCTGGTGTCGGTGTTGTTCGCCGTGGCGAGCCCCGCGCTCGCCGCCGAACCGCTGCCCGAGGTCGTCGAGCGGATCAGCCCGTCCGTCGTGCTGGTCACCACCCACGACCGGACCGGCGCCGGCTTCTTCTTCGACGGACCGAGCCGGGTGGTGACCGCCTGGTCGATCGTCGAGGGCGCCAACCAGGTCACCGTCCAGCTCCAGGACGGGGAGCCGATCCCCGCCACCGTCACCCGCAAGGGACCCCGCCAGGGGCTCGCCATCCTCACGCTCGCGACCCCGGTCGAGGGGGCGCAGTCGCTGGCGCTCCGGGAGGCGCCTCCCGCGGTCGGCGAGCCGGTCTGGTCCGTCGGCCACCTGTCGCCGGACGAAGCCGAGTCCGCCTTCGAGCATGGCCTGGGCGGCTGGGGACTGTCCGAGGGGCTGGTCTCCGACGTCACGGACGACCGGCTGTCGATGACGATGCCGGTGGCGGCCGGGGCGCGGGGGGCGCCGGTGTTCGACGCCGACGGCGCGGTGTTCGCCGTGGCGACGGGCAACGCCGGCGACTTCGGCGTCGCGGCGAGGCTCTCGGCGCTGGAGGCGGTCCAGGAGCTGGACCAGCCGCGCCGCTACGTGCCGGTTCAGCTGACCGGCGGGGCGTCGTTCCGGGGCTCGCTGCACCGCCACCTCGAGCGGGCCCGCCGGGGCCAGCTCGGGTTCGAGGTCGAGCTCGGGGTGCTGATCGACCGCCGGCTGATGATCTCCGGCGCGGTCAACCTGACCTGGCTGGCGAGCGGCGCGGAGCGGCAGGGGGCCAACCCGATGGTGCACAGCGAGTACCTGTTCCGGATCGGCCCCTCGCTCGACCTGCCGGTCAAGCCGAGGGGCCGGGCCGGCGGGATCTCGGTGCAGCCGTTCTTCCAGGCCGGCGTGATGGTCGACCAGATCGGCAGCCGCACCTGGACCAGCGAGCAGGCCGACCCCAACTGCGACCCGACCCTGGGCCCCTGCGCGACCCAGCAGGACAGCAACCTGTCCTGGGGCACGCCGCCCCCCCGCTTCATGATGGGTGGCGGCCTGCGCATCGTCACCGGGCCGGTCGTCTACACGCTGGACCTGGGTACATCGGTGACGCGCGCAGGGCCGGACTTCCGGCTCGGGCTGGGGGTCGGGTTCCAGTTCTAGATCTCGGCGCCCGCGGGCAGCGCGGTGGCCGGCACGAACGTGCGCTCGGCGGGGCGCAGGCGGTAGCTGGCGACCAGCAGCGTGCCCAGCACGAGCAGCGGCGCGATCTGGGCGACGGCGTCGCCGACGGCGAGGTGCGAGACGGCTGCGCCGACGAAGTCGAACGCGAAGCCTGCGTAGGCCCACTCCTTGAGCCGCCCCATGCCCGGGGCGAGCAGCGTCGCGGCGCCGGCGATCTTCAGCACGCCGAGCAGCGTGGCGACGTACAGCGGGTAGCCGAGGTGGGTCATCGACTCGACGATCGGGGGAGCGTGGGTCAGGTCGGCCAGGCCGGCGGCGACCATGGCGAGGGCGAAGAGTCCGGTGACGGCCCAGTAGGCGGTGGTGCGCTTGTTCATGTCGTTCTCCGAGGTTGGTTTCGGTGGTTGTGTTTGGCGTGGCTCCAACCTATATCTGTCCCCCGAGAGCACAAGACACCCATTTCTGGCATCAGATGACCACCCACGTCACAAATCAAGAAGACGCGACCATCGGGCTGCACGAGTTCGTCCGGATCGTCGACGAAGGCAGCGTGTCCGGCGCCGCCCGCGCGCTCGGCGTGCCGCGGGCGAGCCTCAGCCGCCGGCTCTCGGCGCTGGAGGGGCGGCTGGGCGTGCGCCTGCTGCACCGAACCACGCGCAGTCAGTCGCTCACCCGGGCCGGGGACGAGCTGTACGACCGCGCCCGCCGGATCGTGGCGGCCGCCCACGAGGCGGAGGAGGCGGTGCGCCGCGTGGACGAGGTGCCGCGCGGGCTGCTCCGGGTGAGCCTGCCCCCGAGCTTCGGCAGCCGCGGAAACGTCGGCCGGCGGCTCCTGATGGACTTCCTCGACCTCCACCCCGAGGTCCAGCTCGAGGCGATCGCGACCAGCCGCCACGTCGACCTCGTCGGTGAGGGCTTCGACGTCGCTCTGCGGGCCGGCACGCTGCGGGACCCCACGCTGTTCGCCCGGCGGCTGTGGCGGAACTGGGCCATCGCCGTCGCGTCGCCGGCCTACCTCGAGCGGCGCGGCGCGCCGCAGCGCCCCGAGGAGCTGATCGAGCACAGCTGCCTGATCGGCTTCGAGGAGGGCGAGCGCCCCCAGCGGTCCTGGCCGCTGCGGGACGGCGGTCGCGTCCCTGTCCGGGGGCGGCTCGCGAGCAACGAGCTGACCGTGCGCTTCGAGGCGGCGCTGGGCGGCCACGGCATCGCCCTGGTGCCGGAGCTGCTCGCCCGGGGCCACCTCGAGGCCGGACGGCTCGTGGAGGTGCTCCCCCAGCACGTCGGCATCTACGAAGGCTTGTCCCTGGTCTACGCCGACCGGGAGTTCCTGGAGCCGAAGGTGCGGGCGTTCGTCGACCACGCGGTCGAGGTGATGGCCGAGCTGGAGGCGGAGCTGGCGGAGATGGCGCGGCGACCGTGCCCCGAGGAGTCGCCCTGATGCTCAGCGCCGGCGCCGCCTGACCCCCACGCCGGCCAACCCGAAGAGGGCCAACAGGAGGCCGGACGGCGCCGACCGGCCGGACGCCGAGGCGCAGCCGCAGTCCGGGCCGTCGCCTCCCGTGTCGTCGTCGTCGATGACCACGTCATCGTCGTCGACCGCGCCCGTGTCGTCGTCATCGACCGCGTCGTCGTCGTCCGTCGCGTCGTCGTCGTCCGTCGCGTCGTCGTCGT
>CAYQEG010000156.1:18509-19309 GCA_964416435.1 uncultured Rickettsiales bacterium | reverse complement strand
CCGACCAGACCTTCCAGGAGTACGGACTCCTGCGGAACTGGAAGTACGAGATCACGATCCAGGTCCCCGGGTACTACATCTACAGGGGGAGCTTCACCTACACGAAGGGCGGCCAGGAGCTCGAGATCGCCCTCGAGGAGAAGAGCGCCGACGTGCTCGATTCGTCCGGCGTGATCGAGATCGACGAGAAGTCGATTCAGACCGGCGCCATTCGGCGAGGGAACTGAGTCGCGCCCGTTTGCCGCGCTCTGAGCGCGGACCCAAGCGCCCAGCCAGGTACGGTCCATGTTGCTGCACGACGACGACTACTACGACGGCGACGACGGCTACTACGACGACGACGACGACTATTACGACGACGACGACGAAGGTGGCGGTGGTCGAGGAGTCATCCTCGCCCTGATCGCTGCGCTCGTTCTCGTGGCGGTGGGCGGCGCGTTTGTCGGGATCATCCTGCTGTCCGACCTGATGGGGGACGGCGAGGGTGAGGAGACAGCCGAAGCGGTCACCGACGGCGAGGTCACCGACGCGCCGACGATCGCCGACTCCGGCGCCGGCGATCTGCTCGAGACGGACTCCGGCTTCGATCTCGGCTTCGTCGGAGACGAGCCGGCGGAGGAGTTGACCACGCCGGAGCCGGTCCCGGAGCCGACCGAGCGGGTCGTCCGCGGATCCCGGTCGACGGCGTCCAACGACAGCTGGGGCGAGCCCGCCCGCACGCCCGCGCCCCGCCGCGAAGAGGTGGTGATCACGCGGGAGGCGCCGTCGCAGCGTCGGGAAGTCGAGCGCAGCTCGCGCAG
>CAYQEG010000156.1:0-18409 GCA_964416435.1 uncultured Rickettsiales bacterium | reverse complement strand
CTCGGACAGCGGCAGCTCGCGCAGCTCGGACAGCGGCAGCTCGCGCAGCTCGGACAGCGGCAGCTCGCGCAGCTCGGACTCGGGCAGCAGCTCGGCGTCCTCCGGCTCGTCGTCCAGCGGCAGCTCCTCGGGCGACACCCGCGACCCGTGGGCCGACGGCTCGGGCGGCTCCTCCTCCTCTTCGGCCTCGTCCTCGGAGACCTCGGACGCTCCGCCCCCCCGCGAGGGCTCGATCGTCGAAGAGGAGCCCGCGAGCTCGGGATCGTCCGGCGGCGGTGACCTGACCTACGAGAAGGACTCCATCGCCTCGCTTGGCGGCAAGGCCGGCAGCGGCAGCCTGAGCAGCGACGAGATCCGCCACCTCCAGGCGGTCCCCAAGGACAACAAGAACTACACGCTGGCCTGGGCGACCGTGATGAAGAACGCCGAGGCCAAGCGTGACTTCAAGGGCCATTGCGAGGCGGCGACCACGATCATCGCGCTGCCCCAGAACAAGTACCACCCGGAGTGGAACCTCGAGCTCGGCAAGTGCCAGATGCGCAACGGCCAGTGGGACGCCGCCATCCGCTCGGTGGATCGCACCCTGACCGACACCTACGGCCTCGCCGCCGCGACCAAGGTGCAGCGGCTGCTCACCGCCTACGAGGTCAAGGCGGTCTGCCGCACCCGCATCTACGACGACAACGCGCGGGCCAACGCCGGCGCCGGCGACGAGACGAAGCTCGCCGCCGCGATCCAGGCCTGGAGCGAGTACCGCAACTACGCTTCGGGGGTCGGCAACCAGCGGGCCCTGCAGCGGGCCGAGCGCGAGATCGCCGACCTGACCGCCCGGCGGGAGGAGTAGCGGTGTCCCGTCCCCTCCGATGGCTGCTCGTCACCCTGGCGCTCTGCGGGATCGCGGGCCTGGTGGTGAGCTGCGGTGGGGACGACGACGACGCGTCCACCCCGGCGGGCCCCGTCGAGGGGACCGAGCTGCTCACCAACTCGTGGATGCACCTGGTCGCCTCGGACTTCAGCAACCTCTCCGCCTTCGAGGGGCCGACCGGCGACCAGTGGCTCGCGTTCTTCCACAACGACGTGCGACGGGCGGCCGGGGACTTCGGAAAGAAGTGCACGCCGTCGTCCGCCTCGATCGCCGAGCGCAAGGCGGCCGGCTACCCCTGCATCGGCCTGGCTCGATCGCACCTGGAGCTCGCCGAGCTCTACGCCACCGCCTACGAGGTGGAGCGGGTGTCGGTGCGTCAGCTCCACCAGCACCGCGACGCCCGCAGCGACGAGGTCCTGCCGAGCACCCACTCCGACTACTTCGCCGGCGTCACGCTGTTGCTCAGCGGCGACCGCGACGGCGCGACGGCGCGGCTGAGCCGCTACGCCGCCTCGGACGCCGCCGACCCGCTGCTCAAGGCGGTGGCGCTCCGCGTCTCCGAAGGAGCGATCGACGGAGATCCGCTGGTGTCTCGCATCTGGGGCGCCTCGGCGGACGACGCGCCGGCTGACTCCTCGCTCGGCGATCTGCCGTCCAGCTCGGCCACCGCCACGGGCCGGGCTCGGCTGTCGTTCGCGATCGCGGTCGCCCAGGGGGACGCGGTGCAGGCGAGCACGATGCTCCGCCTCGACTACGCCGCCGCGGACCTGGCCGAGGAGCTGCCGCAGGTCGAAGGGGAGGCGCCCGCCGTCGACCCGGTCATGAATCACCGGGACCCGATGTTCCTGCGCGCCCTCAGCCGCTACCACGCGCTGCAGGCCCGCGCCGCCGTCGGGGACGCCGAGGAGCTGGGCGTGCTCGCCGCGTCCGCCGACTGGTTCCTCGGACGACCGAGCGAGGTGCCCCAGGACGCCCCCTCGGTGGTCGACGGCCTCGCCCTGATCGTGTTCAGCGAGTGGCCCACCCCCGCCGACCTGTACGCCGCCGAGCGCGCCCGTCCGGCCGCCGTCGCCACGGTCAAGCGCCTCGCTGGCGCCGAGCCGATCTTCGGAACCGCACCCTCCGCCGATCTTTCTGACCTCGATCCGTTCGTGGACGGGTCCAACCGTCTGACCATCGGGCTCGGGGAGCTTCTGGCCAGGAGTAGCGAGAGCGGGGGGAACCTCGACGCCGATCTGGGCTTGTCCGAGCGATTCAGGAGCCACCTGCTGAGGGAGCGGGCCGTGCAGTTCCAGCAGTCTTTCGACGTGCAGCTCGACGCCGACGACGGGGCCGACATGGCGTCCGCGGGCGTCGCGGCGCGCTCGCTGCTCGAGCTGGCCCTCGACAAGAACCCGTCGCCGCCGAACCCCGAGCTCCGGCAGGCCCGATTGTCCTATTTGAACGACCCGCCGCTGCTGGCCGCGTTGGCCCGCGCCGAGCTCGACACCCGTCGTCCTGGTGAGGCGAATGACTACATTCGTCCGCTGACTTCCATCTACCCCGAGTTGATCTCGGTGCGAGATGCGTTGACCATTCTGGATACCGCCTGGAACCCGCCAACCAAGGACGGCTCAGGTGTGAGGCAAGGAAACTGAGGTTGCGTCCGATGAAGCGAGTTCTTGCTGTTGCTGCCGTGCTGGCCGCGTTGTTTGTCGCGGCTACGTCCGCCACGGGCGATACGTTCATCTACTACGAAGACGAGATGGGGCTGTCGAGCAACCCCATCCACGAAGACACGATGGCGGACGTGCGGCTCAACGAGCTGATCCACGGCGCGTTGTGGGCGCCCAACTACGCCGACCAGCCCCAGCCGATGCTGGTCGAGACGGCGGAGCTCGACGAGACGGGCCGCGAGCTGGTGATCACGCTCAAGGATGTCAAGTGGTCGGACGGCAAGCCGGTGACGGCGGAGGACGTGGTCTTCACGCTCCAGGCCTACAAGAACCCGGAGAGCCGCAGCGCGGACCGCAACCGCTGGGACTTCATCATGAAGGCCGAGGCGATCGACGCGAAGACGGTCAAGCTGTCCTTCGCGCGGACGTACCGCGAGCCGCCCGCGGCCCAGCTGTACCTCAAGATCATCCCGAAGCACGCCTTCCAGCACACCGGCATCCCGCGCAACCACAGCTACCGGACGAACCCGGTCACTGCCGGCACGATGGTGGTCAAGGAGAAGGACCACAAGAACTGGATCCTGCAGCGCTCCAGCGGCGCCGTCCGCAGCGCCAAGCTGGACGAGGTCCGCTGCCAGGAGGTGCCCGAGAAGCGCACCCAGGCGGAGCTGATGTCGTACGAGTACGGCCACGCGATGATCGAGGTGGAGCCGCAGCAGCGCGCCGAGCTCGACGCCGACCAGTGCTGCACGCTCAAGCCGTACCCGTCCAAGAGCTGGTGGTACGTCGCCTACAACCAGGCCAACACGGCCCTGGCCGACGGGAAGGTGCGCAGCGCCATGTCCCTGGCGATCGACCGGCAGCAGGCGCTCGACCTCATCGGTGAGGGCGAGCTCATCTCCGGTCCGTTCACGCTGTCGTCTCGCTACTACAACCACGACGTGCCGGTCCCGACCCAGGACCTGAACACCGCGACGGCCCTCATGGAGGAGGCCGGCTACACCAAGTCGGACGCGGTCTGGACGAAGGGCGGCCAGCCCATCGAGCTGCGCTTCTTCTACGACGAGGCGCTCGGCGAGCAGGGCCAGACGGTCGCGACCAACATCGTCGGCCAGCTCAAGAAGTTCGGCATCTCCGTCAGCAACCCCGCCGCCATCGGCGGAGAGAGCTGGCAGGAGCGCATCATGCAGAAGCGCGAGTACGACCTCGTGATGGGCGTCTGGTCGTTCGACGTCAACGAGGACATCGGCCAGCTCTTCGCCCGCACCGGCGTGCGCAACTTCACCGGCTTCAGCGATGACCGGACCGATCAGCTCCTGTCCGGCGCCTACGAGAGCCAGGACCCGAGCGAGCAGCAGGCGTACATGAAGGAGATCCACCGCCGGTTGGCGGAGACCGCCCCGTACGTCTTCCTGTGGAGCCTGCGGAACTTCTCCGCCATCTCGTGGGACGTCACCGGCGCCCACATCCAGGCCTACTACTACTTCACCCAGTTCCCGGACTGGGACCTCAACAAGGAATAGCTGGGATCCCGCGGGGACCGGCCCGGTGAAGACGGCCTGGCTGATCGGCCAGAAGGTCGGTCACTTCTTCGCCGTTCTGTTCTTGTCGAGCTTCTTCCTGGTCTGCTTCCTGTGGATCTCGCCCGGCTCCCCGGGCCGACCCCGTGACCCGGTCATCTGGCAGCAGGCGACCGTCGGGGTCAGCCAGGTGTGCGTCGACAGCAAGCGCTGCGGCACCCTCCAGAGCCTGCCCGAGGGCACCCCCCTGGAGGTCGTCGTCCTCGTCGACGGCTCGCCCGTCACCGAACGGGCGGAGTACATCAAGGTGCCCGGGCCGAGCTTCACCCACTGGTTCGCGGTCCAGTTCTGGGGCGGCCTGTTCCGGGGTGACGTAGGCCAGACGTACTCTGGCGACGACGTGATCGAGACGGTGATCGCCGGCGCGAAGCACACCCTGCCGATCGTGTTCGGCACGCTGGCGGTGTCCGTGGTGCTCGCGCTGCTCCTGACCGCGTTCTTGACGTGGCTGCCGTTTCCTTCGTTGAGGGGGGGGATCCGCACCATCGTGCTGGTGCTGTCGATCACGCCGGTGTTCGTGCTCGCCTTCGTCCTGCAGAGCCAGGGCGTGCTCAACACCGGGCAGGTGACCGGGGTGATCCTGGGGGCCTGCGTCGCCGCGCTGGGGATCGGCGACAGCAACCTCGGCGAGATGCTCCTGCAGTTCGAGAACGAGTACCGGGCGCTGCGCAACCGCGACTACATCCACGCCGCCCGCCTGCGGGGCGCGTCCGAGGCCCGACACATGCTGCCCGGGCTGCTGCTGCCGATCTCGTCGGTGTCTGCGGCCAAGGTCGCGTTCCTGCTCGGCGCGGTGGTCATCGTCGAGTTCCTGTGGGGCGTGCCCGGGCTGGGCGACATCTCGCTCGACGCGGCGGAGAAGGGTGACCCCCTGCTCCTGCTCACGCTCACCCTGCTGATCACGGGGGTCGTGGCCCTCGTCGCGCTCGTGCGGGACGTGCTCGAGATCCTGATCGACCCGCGGCTGCGTCGCGCGGCCGAGGACGGCGGCTAGATGGGCGACTCCGCTGCCGGACGGCTCGGCAAGGGCGCGGTCAAGGACCTCGTCAAGACCATCTTGCGGTGGCGGGACGCCGACGTGCGCCTGCTGTTCGGCGGGCTGGTGGTCTTCGGCCTGCTGGCGATGCGCATCGCGGCGATCGGCCTGGACGTCGACAAGATGGAGGTCTACGAGCCGCGGGTGCGGGCGAGCGGCTTCGTCTCGTCGGTCGCCACGGTCTCGCCGAACTGCGCGGACGCGCCGGGCTACCTGCTCGGGACGGATCGAAACGCGCGGCCCCTCGCCCAGACGCTGGTGGAGGGGACCGAGTCCTTCTTCGAGCCGGCGCTGCTCTGCTGCGCGCTCGCGATCCTGCTGGGCACGCTGCTCGGGGCCGTCGCCGGCTACTTCCGGGGCGGCGCCCTGGAGTCGTCCATCAAGCTCGTGTTGACGGTGGTCGCGTCCTACCCACGGCTGATCCTGGTGATCATCGCGGTCGGCATCTTCACCGCGGCGCTGTACGACCCCGGGGGGAACCTCAAGCTCCGGCTGATCATGATCGCGACGTTCCTGGGGATCGCCTACGTGCCGGTCCTGGCGCTGGCGATCCACCAGAAGGTCGGCGCGTTCCAGCGGGAGCAGTTCGTCGAAGCGGCGCGGGCCCACGGGCTGAGCCACCTTCGGATCCTCGGCTACCACATCCTGTGGGCGAACTGCGTGCCGGTCATCGCGCGGCACTTCTTCTACCTGTTCGGCTACTTCATCCTCGTCGAGACGTCGCTGTCGTTCCTCGGTGGCAACTACGGCGTGCCGGCGTCGGTGCCGTCGTGGGGCAACCTGCTGACCGGCTGCGACAAGGGCAGCCTGCTGTCGCCGCAGTTCGTCGCGCCGGCGGGCTGCATCATCATCTCGATCCTCGGGCTGAGCCTGCTCGGCGACGCGATCGGCGAGCGGTTCGAGCGGGGGCGGCACTGATGGCCGACACCACCCCGACCCCGGATCCGATCCTGAAGGCCGAAGAGGTCTGGGTCGGCGTGAAGGTCGGCAAGATCATCAAGCCGATCGTGCAGGGCGGGCAGCTCACGGTGCCGCGCGGCGGGATCCTCGGCCTCGTCGGCGAGAGCGGCTCGGGCAAGACCCAGTTCGTGCGCGCGATCATGGGGCTGTCCAGCCTCGAGCCGGGCCTCATCAGCGGCCGGGCGGTCTACTCGGTGCCCGGCGCGCCGCCGATCGACGTGCTCGCCGAGATCGACGACTACTCCCCGTTCCGCCCGCCCCAATCCGGTGAGCTGTACCCGGTGCGGCAGCGGATCGGCTGGGGCTGGCTGATGTGGCGCCGCCGCTTCCGCAAGCGGCTCGATACGCTCCGCAAGCTGGGCGTCGGCTTCATCTTCCAGAACCCGATGGGGGCGCTGAACCCGTTCATGCGGGTCGGCCAGCAGGTGGGCGAGGCGGTGCGGGTCGCCCGTCCGTCGGCCAACAAGGCGGAGATGCGCGAGGGCGCGCTCCACTGGATGGCCCAGGTGCACCTCAAGGCGGACGACGAGATGCTCTCGCTGTATCCGCACGAGCTGTCCGGCGGCATGGCGCAGCGGGTGATGATCGCCCTCGCCCTGGCGGCGGAGCCCCGGTTCGTCGTCGCCGACGAGCCGACCACCGGCCTCGACTCGCACATTCGCCGGGAGGTCGTCGGGCTGCTCCACCGGATCATGGCCGAGGGCGCGCTGTCGGGGATCGTGATCAGCCACGACCTGCCGATGGTGGCGCGGCTGTGCGACCGCTTGACCGTGATGTACCGCGGCCGGGTCGTGGAGGTCGGGCCGATCGAAGCGCTGGGCGACGTCGACGCGCCCAACCACCCCTACACCCGCGAGCTCAAGGAGCGGGCCGAAGACCTCGCCCGGGGCCGCCACGGCGCGACCGCCCGGCTGGGCACGGCGTCGCCGGACGCCACCACCGGGGTGATCGTCGGCGACGGCTGCGTCTACAAGTCGCGGTGTCTCGTCTACAAGACCGGCCTGGTGGAGCGGAGCGCCTGCCGCGGGACGCTGCCGTCGTTCAACGAGATCGACCCCAACCACGTGGTCGCCTGCCACGCGGACGATCGACGGGTGCTGTCGGACCTCGCGTCGGTCTCGGCCGAGGTGCGCGACGGCACGCTGGAGATCGACCTGGAGGGGCTGCAGTCGTCCGGGGGAGGGTCCCATGGCTGACAAGCCGGTCCTCCTGTCCGCCCTCGGAGTCACCAAGACGTTCGCGTCGGGGCGGGGGATGTTCGGTCTCGGACCTTCGAAGCCGCCCACTCCGGTCCTTCACGGCGTGGACCTGGTGATGGACTACGGCGAGGTGACCGGTCTGATCGGTGAATCGGGCTCGGGGAAGACCACGTTCGGCAAGTGCCTGCTGCGGATCGTCGAGCCGGACGGTGGCACGATCCAGCTGCAGGGGCGGGACTGGCTCGCGGTGCCGCAGGGAGACCTGCAGACCGAGCGGGCCCGCTTCCAGATGATCTATCAGAACCCCTACGCTTGCCTGAACCCGGGCCTGAGCGTGCGCGCCCACCTGCGGGAGACGCTGCGGGTGTTCCAGGGGATCAAGGGGACCGAGGCGGACGACCGCGTGCACGCCGAGCTCTCGCGGTTCGGCATGCAGGACAAGGCCCGCAGCTACCCCGGCGAGCTGTCCGGGGGCGAGAAGCGGCGGGTGTCCGTCGCGCGCACGCTGCTCACCGAGCCGGTGCTCGTGGTGGCCGACGAGCCGACCTCCGGCCTGGACGCGTCGGTCAAGGCGGACGTGCTCGACCGCATGCTGGACGCCCGGGACGAGCAGACGGCGTACCTGTTCATCTCCCACGACCTCGACGTCATCCGATTCGTCAGCGATCGAATCCTCGTGATGTACCGCGGACGCATCGTGGAGGTGATGGAGCAGGAGCGGATCGACCCCGAACTGCCCCACCACCCGTACACCATCCGGCTGTTCGAAGCCGCCCGCGCCGACGTGCCGACCGAAGAAGAGTCGCGCGCCATGGCGGAGGCGGCGGACCAGCCGATCGACATCTCGGTAGGCTGCCCGTACCGCGGGCTCTGCCAGATCTGGAACGAGCGTGGGCGTCCCGATGACGCCTGCGCGCGGGAGCTCCCCGCCCTCGTCGACGTGCACTCCCGGCAGCGTCTCGCTTGCCACGTGCGCGTCGAGGAAGCGGGGACCCCTTCTGAGGCTGTAGACTTGCCTACTCCCGCCTCGCCCGAGGAGAGCGCTCGATGAAGCGGATCGCGATTGCCGTCCTTGCCCTTTGCCTGTTCGTCCCCGGCACCCTGCTCGCGCAGGGAGCCGCGACGAAGCTCGACACGAGCCACGAGGGCAACATCCTGTACCCCCAGCTGTCCCCCGACGGCACGTCGATCGCGTACGAGGTGAACTACCCGTCGGAGAAGAGGACGGAGCTGTACCGGGCGGGCCTGGAAGGCCGCAGCCTCGGCGCGGCGGAGAAGCTGGTCCCCGAGTCGATGGCGAGCACCAGCCGCTATGGGGCCGGCAAGCGGATCATCCACGGCTTCGCGTGGGCCGGCACCGGGCAGTACCGCTTCGCCTACTCGGTCTCCGACAGCCAGGGGACCCAGGACATCTACATCGACAACTGGTCGCAGATGGTGGAGTCCCCGGGCGCGGCGAACAAGAACCCGACCTGGGATCCGGGCAACGGCCGGTTCGTGTTCAGCTCCGGTCGCACCGGCAACGGCGACCTGTACCTGTGGGACGGCGACCAGGGCGGCGCCGAGCTGCAGCTGACGTTCGACGACAAGAACGGCGAGCTCTACCCGTCGTTCGACTCCAGCGGCTCCAAGGTCGCGTTCGTGCGCGCGGGTCGCTCCGGCTCCCACATCATGGTGCTCGACGTGAACATGTTCACGGCGATCGCGCTGGTGCAGTGGGAAGGCAAGGACAGCACCCGGCCCTCGTTCAGCCCCGACAGCACGAAGGTCGCCTTCTTCAGCAACAAGGCCAATGACTCGGTCACCGAGTTCGGCCTGTGGGTCACCGACTCCCGCCCGGGCGGCAGCCCCCGCAACATCGCGCCGAAGGTCAAGGTGCCGAGCAAGGGCGGCCCCCAGTGGACCCCCGACGGCAAGGGCGTCGTGGCGGTGCTCGACGATCCGGACCGGGGTGACCCGATCTGCATCTTCCCGGTGGACGGCGGCTCGGCGACCTGCCTGGACACCGGCACCAAGGTCAACCGCGACCCGTTCCTCGCGGTCGTCGGCGGCGCCTGGCGCCTCATCTTCACCGCGCAGCAGCGCGAGGGCGAGGACGAGAGCATCTGGCAGGAGATGTACGTCTTCGACATCCCGCGCTGACGCGCCCGTGCCCCGGAGCACCCGAACCCCGCGGCACACCCCCTCCTCAGCATGACTCTCGCGACCCTTATGCGTTCGGCAGGGGGTTCGGTATGATGCTGCGACTGCGGTAGGGCCCCCGTCCGGGACCTCCGCTCACCGCCCCGAGGGGAGGGCCGCTTGCCGCGAATCCGAGTTCCCTTGCTCGCCCTGGCTGCCGTCGTGTTCACGCTGGGCGTCTCCGTCCCATCGGGGCCGGCCCACGCGCAGCAGGAAACCTGGCAGTTCCACCTCGCCCAGGCGAACAGCTTCTATCGCAACCGGCTCCTCCCCAAGGCGCTGGACGAGCTCAAGATCGTGGTCGCCGATCCGGAGGGCGCGAAGCAGCTCAAGGCGTGGCAGTTGATCGTCGAGATCAGCGGGAAGTTGAAGGACCTGGACACCCTGATCTGGGCCCTGGAGAACGGCCGCGAGCTGGCCGAGGGCCAGGAAGCGGCGCAGATGCAGGCGCAGCTGTATCGCCTCAAGCGCGTCTACGGCCGGGTGCTGTTCCAGGCGACGGGGGGCAGCGGCAAGCTCCCGGCCAAGGGGATCAAGCTCAAGGCGGCGGTCGAGCCCGAGGATCCGGAGGCGAAGGCCTACTTCGAGAAGGCCCGCATCGCGTTCAGCCAGGAGGGCTACGCCCTCGGCTCGGCCTACCTCCCCGCGGGCGACTACGAGCTCGACGGCGCGCCCCTGAAGATCGTCGCCGGCAAGGACACGACGGTCGAGGTGGCCCCCACCACGGACGTCCGCTTCGCGGTGGAGGTGTCCGGCGTCGGCGGGGTCCGGTTGGGCGACAGCAGCACCGGCGCATCCGGTGGGCTCGGCGGCATCGACCTCGGCGTCGGTCCCCACATCCAGTTCGCCTCCGGCAACTCCCTGGTGCTGCACGTCGGCCCGATGGTGATGTTCGCGGCGCAGCAGACGGCCAAGGTCGTCTCGGACAACTACGTCAACCACCAGACCGCGCGGCTGTCTCTCGGCGGCACGGCGATGGTCGGCTTCGAGTTCAGCGTCGGCGGCGTCGACCTCAGCCCCCGCGTCGGCTTCGCGGTGCACTACCTGGCGTCGGGCCTGTACTTCGCCGGCAAGGTGGTCTCCACGCCGGAGAACGGCGGCCCGTCGACGGTGCTCGACGGCAACTTCATCGTGCCGGCGATCGCGTACGGCCCGCGCCTCGGCTTCCAGGCGCTGCTCACCCCGGCCCTCAACGAGCGCGGCAAGCGCGTGCCCCGCGTCTTCGTCGGACTGCACGGCGGTCCGATCTGGGCCGCCCCCCAGTGGGGCGCGGTGACCAACGGCGAAGCGGTCGACACCAGCTCGTCCGACGTCAACCCGGACGACCCCCGGCCGCCGCCGCGGGTCAACAGCCTCAACGCCGGCACCTTCGAGGTCTCCAGCATCAACACGGAGAACCCCGGAGCGGCCAAGATCTACGGCGACATCCACGCCGTGATCGGCATCCAGGTCCGGCTGTAGCTCGCAGCGCCCGCCCTCGCGCCCCCTGAGGATTTCGATGTACCGACTCCGGACCGCCGCTGCCGCCCTGCTCCTCGCGCTCGCGATGGTGTGGCCGGCCTCGGCCCCCGCGCAGGGCTCCGACTCGTTGCGCTCGCTCCTGGGCCAGGGCTGGACCTACATGGAGGCGGGCAGCCTCCGCCAGGCCGAAGAGGCGTTCATGACGGCGTTCGAGACGCCGGCGGGGCGCAACACCGCGGAGGTGTACTACGCCATCGCCGCGGTCTGGTGGGAGCGCCGAAACGCGATGGCCGCCTACATGTGGCTGTCGGACGCCCAGAAGGCGTCCCGCGACTCCTACACGTGGGACGGCGGACCCGACATGGAGTGGGACCGCCGCATCGGCAGCCGCCGCCAGTTCATCGAGAAGAACTTCACGGTGATCAAGCTGCGCGCGCCCAAGCGGGGGCGCCCGCTGCCGCCGCTGGCCGATCCGCCCCCCAACGACCCGCTGCTCCGCGAGTTCACGGATCGCCTGGAGCGGGTCGTCGACGAGGGCGTCGAGGCGAAGGTGGCGGTCCAGTGGGTGCTGCTGCCCAACGGGACCTACTGGATCGGCGAGGAGCTCCGCGAGCTCGGCGGCGGCCAGTTGGAGCCGTCCAAGGCGGCCTCCTGGGACCTCCCCAAGGACGGCGGCAAGACCCGCCGAGCCTACGACGATCGCGTCGCGGCCCTCGCCGCTGGTGACTCGATGGCCCTCGCCCTCCTCGCCGACAGCGACCGACAGGCGCTCGAGGCGGAGCGCGCGGCGGCCGAGCAGGAGGCGGCGGAGCGCGAAGCGGCCGAGCGGGAGGAGGCCGAGCGGCTGGCCGCCGAAGAGGCGCGGCGGGCCGAGGAGGCCGAGGCCGCGCGGCTCGCCGAAGAGCAGCAGGCGGCCGACCGCGCCGCCCAGGAGGAGGCGGACCGCCGGGCCGAGCAGGAAGCCGAAGCGGCCCGCCTGGCCGAGGAGCAGCGCCGGGCCGAAGAGGAGGCCGAAGCGGCCCGCCTGGCCGAGGAGCGTCGCCTCGCCGAGGAGGCTGCCGAAGCCGAGCGGCTCGCGGAGGCCGAGCTTCGGGAGGAGCAGGAGCGCCTCGCCGAAGAGGAGCGCCAGGCTCAGGAAGAGGCGCGTCGCCAGGCCGAGCTCGAGGAGCTCCGTCGGCAGGACGAGGCCCGAGCGGAACAGGAGCGCCTGGCCCGCGAGGAGCGGGAGGCCGCCGAGGCGCGGGACGCGGAGGAGGCCCGCCAGGCCGAAGAGGCGCGCCGAGCCGAAGAGGCGCGCCTGGCCGAAGAGCAGCGGGCCGCCGAAGAGGCGCGGGAGGCCGAAGAGCGACGCCTCGCGGAAGCCGAGCGCGCGGCGGAGTCGCTGCAGGAGGCCGAAGCCCAGCGCGAGGCGGAGGCGGTCGCCGAAGCGGAGGCGGCCGCGGAGGCCGAGCGGGAGGCCGAGGAGCGCCGTCTGGCCGAGGAGCGCCTCGCGGCCGAAGAGGCCGAGCGGGCCGAAGAGGAGCGCCGCGCAGCCGAGTGGGACGAGGCGCGGGAGCGCATGGAGGAGCAGCAGGAGCGGGAGCAGGTCGAGGCCGAGCGCCGTCGCGCGGAGATGCGCGAGCGCCGGGCCGGCGGCGCAGGCGGCGACGAGCTCGGCGCCCTCCGCAGCCGGCGTCTGCTCATCGCCCTGGGCGGCGGCGGCTCGTCGGTGACGCGTCTGACGGCGGACGGCTCGTCCGGCGAGGTCGACTGGGCCCTGGGCGGCGAGATCGCCTGGCTCATCCCGTTGACCGACCGCGGCATCGCGTTCGGCATCGGGCTCTCGTACACCAACCTCCCGGTGTCCGGCTGCAGCGCGGCGCAGACGCGGGGCAGCGTCGGCGCGCTCCAGTTGGCGCCCCGCATCCCGATCTCGCTCGGCAAGCGGGCGTGGTTGAACATCCGCGCCGGCGCCCACCTGGGGGTCGCCGCGACCTGGCCGGGAGAGACCGTCCGGGACGAGTGCGCCCGCGCGCGGCTCGGCTCCGAAGACTCGGGCATCGCCTACGGCGCCCGCCTCAAGGACGGGGACGCCCAGGCCCGGGTGTCGCTGTCCGACCTGGGGTGGCGCGGCTACGGCCTCGCCGTCGGCCCGGACGCCGAGGTGGGCGTGCTCTTCGGCGCCGGCCCCAGCGACGTCTACGTGGGCGTCGCCGGCTTCCTGCGCCACGACCAGATCTTCGCGTTCGTCTCGGCGAACGACTATCGATTCCGGGACGAGCTCGCTTCGTCCGTCACCATCCACAGCACCGAAGTGTCCGGCCTGGACGGGCGCGCCTCCATGGCGCGCTTCCAGTTCGGTGCTCGTGGCGTGGTCCTGTTCTGAGATGAGGGAGTGACGATGCGATCACGCCTGTCCCGCCTGTTGCTGCCCGCCGCGGTCCTGTTCGTCGCGGGCTGTACGCCGAAGTTCCACCCGGCGAACCTGGTCGACTTCGACGGCGACGGCTTCTTCGCCTACGGCAGCCTGTCGGACCTCGCCGGGCTGACGATCAGCGAGCTCGACGACCTCAAGCTCGACTGCGACGACGAGGACGACAACGTCTTCCCCGGGGCCGCCGAGCTGTGCGACGGCGTGGACAACAACTGCGCTCGCGCCGAGCTCTGCGAGGGCGTCGACAACTGCGAGGACGCCTGGTCCAGCCAGGAGCGCGACGACGACGGTGACGGCTTCACCGAGTGCGGCTACGACCCGGTCAACGACGAGATCAGCTCCCAGCTCGACTGCAACGACGATCCGGCCAACTTCGGCGCGTACCAGGCCCCCGACCACACCGAGCTGTGCGCCATGCCGCCGACCGACACCGAGCTCCTGGGTCCCGGCGTCGAGGACCTCGCCCGCCCGACCCAGGGCCTGGACGACGACTGCGACGGCGCGGTCGAGGTCGGCGAGCACGCCCGCGACCAGGACCGCCCCCCCGGCGGCAGCGAGCTCGTCGACAACGACGATCCCGAGGGCGACAGCCTGGGCATCGACTGCGACGACAACAACGCCAACGTCAACCCCAGCATCGGCGTCGCGGGCACCGGCGCGGAGGATGTCGCGGTCACATGCGCGACCGACGACTTCGACAGCAACTGCTCCGAGCCGTCGCCGTCGACCCCCCGCGTGACCTGGTACCCCGACTGCGATCAGGACGGCGACGGCAGCGAAGAGACCACCGACTGGGAGTTCCTGTGCCAGGGCGAGCAGCCGTCGGGCTCGGGCATCGCCTGCGAGTTCAACGGCACCAACTGGTTCGACACGAGCCTGCAGCCGGACGCCCCGAACACCGACTGTGACGATGGCAACGACGTGCTCAACGGGCTGGACGAGGACGGCGATACGTTCGACACGTGCGACCGCGGGCCGGACAACCCAAGCGACACCTTCCTCAGCGGCCTCGTCAGCGCCGATAACCCGATCACCTTCCCCGGGGCGCAGTACGCCTTCCCCGGCGCCTGCGAGCGCTGCGACCAGATCGACAACGACCTCGACGGTCAGATCGACGAGGGCTACGACCAGGACAACGACGGCTCGGTGTTCACCTACGCCGACTCCGGTTCGTGCAGCGAGCCGTATCCCGCCGGCATCACCTGCGAAGACGTCTACGGCCCAGGCCAGATCGACTGCGACGACACCGAGGCCTCCCTCAACCAGAACGACGACGACGGCGACGGCAACACCACGTGCGACAGCCCCGCCGACTGCAACGACGGTGACGCGACCGTCCAGGGCATCGACAACGACCTGGACGGCTCGTCGACGTGCGACAGCCCCCCGGACTGCGACGACAGCGACCCGAACCTGTATCCGTTCGACCTGGACGGCGACAGCTTCACGACCTGTCAGGGTGACTGCCTCGACGACCCGAGCGACGGGCTCAGCCCGAGCGTCTTCCCGGGCAACGGTGTGCAGTGCGACGGCGTGCCCGACACCGACTGCGACGGGGTCGAGGATCCGCTCGAGGTGGACGCGGACAGCGACGGCAGCACCGAGTGCGACGGCGACTGCGACGACGCCAACGCGGCGCTCAACGCGGTCGACGCCGACGGCGACGGCTACTCCACGTGCCAGGGCGACTGCGACGACAACGACGACGACGTGCACCCGGGCGCCGCCCCGCTGTGCGACGGCATCACGGACAACGACTGCAACGGCATCGCCGATCCCAACGAGGCCGACGCCGACAACGACGGCGACACGGTGTGCGACGGCGACTGCAACGACTTCGACGCCGCCCTGTACTTCTCGGACAACGACGGCGACGGCTACAGCACCTGCGAGGCCGACTGCGACGACGCGGACTCCAGCCTGAACCTGCGCGTCGACAGCGACGGAGACGGCAGGCACCTCTGCGGCGCGACCGGCGTGCCGGCGGACTGCGACGACAACGACACGGACGAGAACTGGACCGACGTCGACGGCGACACCAGCACCACCTGCGACGCGGTGCCCGACTGCGACGACAGCGACGCCAGCCTGCACCCGCTGGACGACGACAACGACGGCCAGAGCAGCTGCAACAACGACTGCGACGACGGCAACTCCAGCATCCTGGCCGGGGGCAGCGAAGGCAGCTCGGCCGACGGCCTGGACAACGACTGCGGCGGCACGGCGGACGAGAGCCTCATCGCGGCCGGTGACCTCGCGATCACCGAGCTGATGATCGGAGCCGACCCGGCGACCACCGACGGCTACGGGGAGTACGTCGAGGTGATCAACGCGTCGGGCCACGACCTGGACCTGCGCGGCTGGGAGGTCACGGTCGAGAACGACGTCACGGGCGCCTCGACGACGTTCACGTTCGCCGAGGGCACCGACGCGGCGCCGGTGGTGCTCGCGCCTGGCGAGCGGTTCGTGCTGGCGCACTCCACCAACGACCTGGGCTACGGGTACGACATCGCGGACGCCTACTGGGCCGCCGCCGGCCTGAGCGACTCCGGTGGCGAGATCACCTTCGGGTACGGCTCCGTCACCGTCGACGTCGTCGACTTCGGCCCGTCGGGCTGCTTCTCCAACTGCAGCAGCGCCACCAGCCCGAACTACACCGGCCCGTCGTACTGGCGCACCGGCTACGCGATGTCGCTGAAGGAGTCCTTCGTGACCGGCGGCGCGCCGGCCGCGGGCAACAACAACATGTCCAACTGGTGCGAGGAGCGGGACCCGCTCGGCTCCAACGGCGACCACGGCTCCCCGGGCGAGGCGCCCAGCGCGCTCGGCCCTTGCGGCTAGAGCACCAATCACATAGTCGCTCGGTCGCTCCGTGGACGGATCCACCCGATCTCTGCGTCACTCCTCGTTGCGCATCTCGATGCGCGGCCTCGTCGTTCCTTGACCTCGCGCGCCTCCGCCTCACGTGGCTCGGTCGGACTACGTGATCGGTGCTCTAGCGGCCCGCGCTCGTCGGGTCAGCCCAGGTTCTCGGTGTCCTTCCAGTCGCCGCGACGCTTGCGGCTCCGGTAGGCCTCGCCCACCAGGTCATCCCAGAACTCGTCGTGCTCCTTCTCTTCCTTCTTCTCTTCGGTGGGCGGCGGCTTGTTGCCCCGACGGGCGTTGGCGCCCCGCTCCCGGACCGACCGCGCGTCGCGCCCCTTGCCGCTGCGGGGACCGCCCTTGCCGGGCGCGGGAGCCGGCCCGCGAAGGAGCGGGTGCTCGGTCACCTGCTCGGTCGCTTGCTCGGTGCCGGCTTTTCGTGCACGGTCCCGGGCCTCGCGGGACTCCTTGCCCCCGGATCCCTTGCCTCGGTCCTCGCCAGCCATGAGTAGATCCTACCCTGTTAAGATCCGCGAACCCTTCGATGTGGGACACGCCGTGCGATCGCTGAAGCTGCTGCTGCTCTCCGTTGCTCTCCTGCTCATCGTTCCGGGGGTCTGCATGGCCCAGAACCGGGGTGAGGAGGAGGCCCGCCGTCAGCTCGAATTCGCCAAGGAAGAGATCGAAGAGGGCGACTTCGAGAAGGCCCTCGGCTCCGCCGACTCGGCGCTGCGGCTGTACCCGTCCCTGTACGAGGCCTACGTCTACAAGGCGCTGGCCTACGAGGGGCTGGGCAAGCTCAAGATGGCCGAGAGCTTCCTGCTGACCTACCGCGAGCTGCGGCCCGGCGAGCAGGACGACGTGGCGACCGAGGCGTTGGCGCGCATCCAGGAGAAGCTCGGCGGGGGCGCCAGCGCGCAGGAGGACCCTCCCGACGGGTCGGGCGGAGGCACGAGCGAGCCGGACAGCACGGACCCGGGAGGGGGCGCCACGCTGGCCCCCGTCGACCTGGACAACATGCCGGCCATGCCGACGGGGAGCGAGGAGTTCCTCAGCTGGCTCGTCACGAAGCAGCAGATGGACACCTACGAGACCCGCACCAACGTCGGCGCGGGGCTCACCGCCGGCGGGCTGGGGCTCGCCGGGGCGGGGGTCGGCCTGATGATCGGCATGTCCCTCGCGTCCGCGGACAACCCCAACGACGCCAACATCGAGGCCGTCTACGCGGCCGGCGTCGGCTCGGTGCTGGCCGGCGGCACGCTGGCCGCCATCGGCGTGCCGACCCTGGCCGTCAACGCCGGCAAGCTCTCGCGGCTTCGCAAGGCCCAGGCGGCGGCGCCGCGCTTCGAGACCACCGGGACGGCCTTCGCCGTTCGTTTCTGATGGCCCTCCGAGACCCCCGCTTCGCGCTGAGCGTGGTCCTCGTGCCGAGGGCGCCGTGGGCCGACGGGGCGGCTCCCCTGCCCGCGCTGGCCACCGAACTGTTCGGCGAGGTGACGGTGGGGCGGCGGGAGCCGATCGACCGCGTGCTCCTCGGCCCCTACCCGGACCGGGTGCTCGGTCGGCTGCGCGGAGAGGTGGAGCTGGTGCTCAGCGGCCTCGGCCAGGCGGTCGCGTTGACGGCGATCTCCCGTCGCGCCGGCGAGCTGGAGCGGGAGCCCCCGGTCGATGAGCTGCGCGCCGACGCGGTCGCCGCCCTGAGCGGTGGGGACGAGGCGGTCAGCGCCCTGACGGAGCAGCTGTCGGCGGACGAGCACTTCGACGTCGCCGGCCTGGTCGAGATCGACGCGGCGCTCTCCGAGGGCATCGCAGGCGACGTGCCCGACGTGGGCGGCTGGCGTGACCTGGCCGGGTTGCACGTGCACCGGGCCGCCGGGGTGGGGGAGGGCCACGCGGCGTGGCAGCTCCGGGGCTGGTTCGTCCGGCGATCCGACCACGTCGTCATGGACCGTCGGCTGGACGTCCTGACCGGCGGGCACCAGGCCCGCACGCCGCCGTTGCTCGACTTCGGCGCGTCCGCGGTGCGCTGGGGCACGGCCTCCCGCGCCGCCGAGCGGCGCAGCCGCGCCCTGGAGGCGGTGGTGGCGGAGGTGCGGGCCGCGACGGCGGCGGCGCTCGGCGGCGCCGCCGTGCCCGAGGGGCAGTCCGCCCGGCAGGCCCGCGCGCGGGTCTCGCTGGCCGAGGGGGTGATCGCGCG
>CAYQEG010000155.1:0-19690 GCA_964416435.1 uncultured Rickettsiales bacterium | reverse complement strand
TGATCCGAGCCGCCGGTGGTGCTACACCGCCGGCCATGCCGTCGTACAAGCTCTACAAGATCCTGCATCTCACCGGCATCGTCGTGGTCTGCATGACCGTCGCCGGCCTCGCCTTCCACGCGTGGCTCGACGGCACGAGGGAGGCGGCCGGAGAGGCTCGCAAGCGGCTGCTCGCGGCCCCCGGCGTCGCCATGGTGGTCTCCCTGGTCGGGGGCATGGGGGCCGCCGCCACGGCCGGCTTCATCAGCTCCGAGAACGGCTTCGCGTCCTGGATCTGGCTCAAGATGACGCTCTGGGTGATCTTCGGCGCGCTGCCGATGATCCCGTACCGGGCGCCGGAGAAGGCGGCTCGCCTGTTCATCGTCGTGCCGGTCCTGCTCGCCCTCGCCGCGTGGGTGGCCGGGGGCTTCCAGCCGCTGATCCGGTAAGGAGCCGCCGCCGGCTCCGTCCGACAGGCAGGATCCTGCTGCGTGAGCAAACCCGACCCCGTCGAGATCACCTGGGAGAGCGGCACGATCGTCGTGCGCGGCCTCGACGACCCGTCGATCCTGCCCGACGCCTGCCGGTGGGACGAGCGCTCCGCCGGCTGGCGCGCCCCCGCCGTCGCCTACGACCGCGTCGTGCTCGCCCTGCACCGGCGCAAGATCCCCTACGACGACCAGGCCCGCGCCTACCCGACCCTCGAGCACGGGCTGCGGGTCCACCGCGAGCCCCGCCCCTACCAGACCGAGGCGCTGACGGCCTGGACCCGAGCCCGCGGGCGGGGCGTCGTGGTGCTCCCCACCGGCTCGGGCAAGTCCTGGCTGGCCATGATGGCGATCGACAGCAAGCGGCGGGGGACCCTGGTCGTCGCGCCCACGCTGGACCTCGTGCGCCAGTGGTACGACCAGCTTCGGGTCGCGTTCGACGTGCCGGTCGGCGTCGTCGGGGGCGGCGAGCACGACGTGCAGCCGATCACGGTCACCACCTACGACTCCGCCTACCTGCACATGGAGCACCTCGGCCGGCGCTTCGGGTTGGTGATCTTCGACGAGGTGCACCACCTGCCGGGTGAGTCGATCTCCCTCGCCGGCCGCTTCTGCCTCGCGCCGTACCGGCTCGGCCTGACCGCCACCCCCGAGCGGGCCGACGGGCGGGAGGACGTGCTGGACGACCTGGTCGGCCCCATCGCCTACCGGCGTCACATCACCGAGCTGACCGGACAGTTCCTGGCCGACTACGACGTCGAGCACGTCGAGGTCGACCTCACCGAGGAGGAGTGGCGCGCCTACAGCGAGGCCCGCGCCACCTACCGCGCGTTCGTGCAGTCCCAGGGAATCCGCGTCGGCTCCAAGGGAGGCTGGGCGACCTTCATCCAGCGCTCTGCGATGAGCGACGAGGGGCGGCGGGCGTTCGCGGCGTGGCACGAGCAGCGCCGGATCGCGTTCGCGGCGCCCTCCAAGCTCGCCTACCTCGAGCACCTGCTCCACGAGCACCGGCGGGACCGCAGCATCATCTTCACGTCGGTCAACGAGACCGCCTACGCGATCAGCCGGCGCTTCCTCGTCCCCGTCATCACCCACCAGACCCACGTCAAGGAGCGCTCGGCGATCCTCGCCGGCCTCGCTGACGGCACCTACGGCGCGGTGGTGACCAGTCGGGTGCTCAACGAGGGCGTCGACGTGCCGTCGGCCAACGTCGCGATCATCGTCAGCGGCTCGGGCTCGGTCCGCGAGCACGTCCAGCGGCTCGGCCGGGTGCTCCGCAAGGCCGAGGGCAAGCGCGCCGTGCTGTACGAGCTGGTCGCCGCCGGCACCGCCGAGGCGTTCACCTCCGAGCGGCGCCGCGAGCACGTCGCGTATCGCAGCGTGCAGGGGGACGACTGATGCTGACGTGGGACCTCGTGCGCGCCCGCGCCACCCGCGACCGGGTCATCGTGCGGGACCTCAAGGAGGCGGAGCGGGACGTCGCGATCGAGACCGCCGCCGCCTACCTGGAGCGGCTGGAGGCGGGGGTGGGCCAGCCCCGCAAGGCGGTGCTCCGCGCCCTCGGCGCCGTCGAGGTGCCGGCCCGGGGCCGCAAGATCGCCGACGGCCTGCGCAAGCTCCTGGACGATCGCTGCACCTGGTCGATGGCCGACGGCCCCGAGCCGGCGGTGGTCCGTGACGTCGCCTTCGAGCTGGCCGCGCGGCGACGCCGGGAGCTGGAGCCCGGCGAGTCGTTCGACCGGGACGGGGTGCTCGCCGAGATCGGGGCCGAACTCGACCTGCCGGCCGAGGACGTCGAAGGGCGCCTGTTCGCCGACCTGAAGGAGGCGTGGGTGCTCCGGGAGTTCGAGCCCATCGGACCCGAGCCGCTCGTCGACGCGTGGGTGATGTCCAACCGCCAGGCGCTCCTGCTGCGGGCGACCCGGGTGGTGGTGGAGGTGCAGGGCGCCCGGTCGGCCGCCTACCGACCGCTGTTCCGCAAGCTGAAGTTCCTGCGCCTGCTCCACCGGATCGAGCGCCGCGAGGGCGGCGGCTACCGCATCGAGATCGAGGGCCCCTACGCGCTCTTCGAACAGGTGACGAAGTACGGCCTGCAGCTCGCGCTGATGCTGCCGGTGCTGGACACCGTCGGCCCCTGGCGGCTCGAGGCGGAGGTGCTGTGGGGGGTCAAGCGGGTGCGCCGCACCCTCACGCTGCAGGGGGACGGCGGGAGCAAGGCGGGCCGGTCGAGGTTGCCCGACGAGCTGAGCAAGCTGGTGGCGTCGTTCGACAAGCTGAAGTCCGGCTGGACGGTCAAGACGGCCGACCGCGTGCTCCAGCTGCCGGGGGTGGGGCTGTGCGTGCCCGACCTGGTGTTCCGTCACCCCGAGCACGGCGCGGTGTTCCTGGAGCTGATGGGATACTGGAGCCGCGACGCGGTCTGGAAGCGGGTCGAGTTGGTCGAGAAGGGGCTGAAGGAGCCCATCGTCTTCGCCGTGAGCTCGCGCCTCCGCGTGAGCGAGAAGGCGTTGGACGACGACCTGCCCGGGGCGCTGGTCGTCTTCAAGGGGGTGCTCAACGCGAAGCGGGTGCTGGAGGCGGTGCAGGGCGTGGCGCGCGCGAAGTGAGGGCTACTCGATCTCCAGGCTGTCCTCGGAGCAGCTGACGCCGCCGCCGTACAGCGAATCGGAGGTCGCCTCGCAGAGCTCCAGGTAGCTGCTCCCCGGGACCACGAGATCCGGACCCGCGCCGACGCGGGGCTCGCCGGGATCGCCCCACAGCTGGAACTGGGGGCTGGACAGCCAGACGCCGCACATCCTCCGGATGGCGTCTTCGACGTCGGACGAGTCGTCGACCGTCGCGTCGAGGGAGACGTCGCCGAGCACCGCCTGGACGATGTCGGCCTCGTCGTCCGCGAAGGTGGGGTCGCTGAGCAGCCGGTCCTTGAGCGCGAGCAGCGCGCCGCTGACCGTCGCCTCCTCGTCCGCCGCGTGGGTGAGCAGCCCGTCCACCCAGTCGCCGTCGTCGTTGCCGTCGTAGCTGTCGGTGCAGGCGCCGAACCAGTACTCCCACGCCAGCAGGGTCTGGAAGTCCTGGCTGCGGAAGCCCGACGAGCTGTGCTTCATCGACAGGCCGATGCTCTGCTGGATCCAGGCGCCGTCGTCGTACTCCAGCACGTTGTTGTCCGGTCCCAGCGGCACGAACGGCTCGGGGAAGGTCGGCAGCCGCTCCCAGCCCAGGGCCGCGTAGGCGGACCCCAGGAGCACCCGCGGTGGCTTGCGCTCCAGCGCGTCCCCGACCGAGTTGAGCCGGGCCTCCTCCACGATGTTGGCGTCGCTGAAGGGGTCGAAGATCGGGTCGAGGTAGTAGGGGTTGTGGGTCTCCACCACGTCGACCGGCGCGTTCTGCACGAAGTACGGGTGCGCCGTGATCGCGACCAGCAGCTCGACGAGCGAGTACCCCGACGTCGTCCAGCTCTCCGACAGGGAGGCCAGCAGGTCCCGCTGGGCCCGGGTGCGGGGGAAGTTGTGGGAGACCGTGAGCCCCGAGCCGAAGGCCTGGTACCAGGCCTTCTCGGCGACGCTCATGGCGAGCATCCAGGCGGCGGCCTCGGCGCCGTCGACGGTGTGGTCGTCGCCGACGGTCGGCACGTCGCCGCGCAGCGCGTCCAGGCCGGCGTGGAACACCGGCTCCATGTCCCACATGCTCGCCGCGTCGCCGACGTCTCCGGCGAAGGTGCCGGAGAAGCCGAGTCGGTCGGTCTCCACCTGGTCGGGCACCGCCCACGTGCCGCAGTCCTCGTGCATGCCCCAGGGGAAGGTGGTGTCCGGGTCGAAGAACGGGGGGTGCGACTCGCCGGGCACCGCCGGCATCGGCCCCGTCGTCACCCCGTCCCGCCGGAAGAAGATGTGCAGGTCGCCCTTGCTCGCGAGCCCCTCGGAGTCGCCGAACAGCGCGAGCTCCCAGTGGCCCGGCACCTCCCACGTCCGGTCGAGGTCCGGCTCGGGGTGCCCGGTGACCGACGCGGCGCTGTTGTGGCAGGGCAGGCAGTCCAGCTCCCGGTGCAGGTAGTTGCGGGCGAACGCCGACGCGATGTTGGCCCGGGCGGCCTCCGTCTCGAAGATGTTCATCAGGGGGGCGTCCCACGCCACCATCGCGTACAGGTCCGCCTCGAAGTAGGGGCTCAGGTCGTCCAGGACGATGGCCGACCGAGCGAGGTCCCACAGGTTCCAGGCTTCGCCGAAGTCGCTGCCGAGGGCGGGGTTGTCGCGCACGTACATCGCCAGGTCCGGGGAGTCGCTGCCCAGCCGGGGCTCGCCGTAGCAGGCGATGTTGGCGCGGATCCCGATCCGGGAGACGGACGTCCAGTCGAACAGGTTGGCGTGCCAGTGGTCCAGGAACTCGGGCGAGGTCGCCATCGCGCGCACCACCGACTCACGGTCGCTCGCGCTCACGAGATCGACCAGGACCTCCACCTCGCGGATGGACGCCGGGGCGCGGCCCCACATCAGCGGCACGACCCGTCGGACGAAGGCCTCGTCGCCGGCGTCGTTGACCGGCGCGGGGTCCGGGCCCCCGCCGTCGTCGTCGTCCGCGGCGTCGTCGTCGTCCGGCTCCGGGCTGGTCGGGCAGCCGGCCAGGGGGGTCAGGAGCACGAGGGCGAGGGCCGCCGTGAGCACCAGGAGCGACGGGCGGCTCACGCCGGGTACCCCAGCACGCGCTCACGCAGGAAGTGCGCCGCGTCGGCTTCGCTGCCGTCGACCCGGGTGTCGCCGACGCCGAACGCCTGCGGGTTGAACGGCCAGATCCCCATGCCGAGCATGATCGAGGCGCGGAACTCGGCCGGCGAGATGGAGTCCGCGGCGGCCGCGTAGCCGCTCTCGGGGATGGCGCCGACGATGCCGGAGCGGTCCTCGTCGACCCAGCCGCCGAGCACCATCTGCACGTAGCCCCAGGGCCAGTGGTTGGTGCCGTCCTCGTCCTGGCGGTAGGGGCTGCGGCCGAACTCGGTCGTGATGACGATCTGGTGCCGGTCCAGGTCGAGCTTGTCGGGGTCGTTCTCTCCCGGCTCGTTGATCATCGAGACGAGGGCCGCGAACGTGTGCGTGAGGTTCCGCATCGACTCGGTGGTGTGGAACCGGTGGGTGTCGTAGGCCGCGCCGAGGGTCGCCGGCAGCACGCCGCCATCCACGACACAGACGTACTTGCTCGCCTCGACCGAGCGCGTGAGCAGGTGGGTCGCGAGCCGCAGCTGCATCGTGCTGAGGTCGAGGTCGCTGTCCTCGCCGCAGCGGCTCGAGCTGACGGGCGCGAGCAGGTCGGGGGGGAGCATGCCGCGCAGCACGTCGGCGCGGGACAGGCCGCCGATGGACGCCTCGTAGTCGGCCAGCGCGGGGGCCCGGACGGGGTGCTCGCCGCCGCCGGGCACGTACCGCCCCCGGTAGCGCTCCAGGTAGTACGTCAGCGCCGCGTCGACCTCCGACGAGCGCTCGCCCAGGTTCGCCCGCGTCAGCAGGTCGACCAGGCGGCTCTCCTCGGACAGCTTGATCGCCATCGGCCGAGCCGCGGCCCGGTGGTGTCCGACCGCGATGGCGGCGTCGGTGTTGTGCACCCCGACGTCCTTGCGATCGGGGAACAGCACCCAGGAGTAGGGCGCGTCGCGGCCGCCCTCCTGGCGGTCCTGGAAGTAGCGCTCGATGTGGGTCCCGAAGCCGGCGAGGCGCGGGTTGCCGCGGATGTGGCCGCCCAGCGCCGCGGGCACCGCTCCCTGGTGGGGGGCGAGGTTGTGGCTCATCACGAGCATGCGCATGCGGGCGAGCAGATCCGGCCGCTCCCGCAGCGGGTAGACGTAGGGGCCCAGGTGGGTCTGCCGACCGGCGCCGTCGAGCCGCCAGGGCTCCAGCAGCGGGCGCTCGCCGCCGCCGCACCGGTCGTAGAAGACGTCGGAGACGTTGTCCTCACCCTCGGCGAAGGCCCACCAGCCTTCGCCCGCGAAGTCGCCGCCGGCGTCCGGGTCCCCGTACTCCGGGATCACCGCGAACGCGTCGAAGGGGCTGACCCCGCCCCACAGGAAGAGCTCCAGGATGCCGTCCGGTCGAAGCTCCTCGGGGAGCAGCGCGGCCGCCTGCTTGTCGTCGTCGGGCTCGCCCCACGGTCCGCTCTGTCCCGCCTCGGGCGGCTCCAGGTCGGGGTTGGGGGTCGGCTCCGGCGTCGGCTCGTCGCCGTCCGGGGCCGGGGGGCAGCCGGCCAGCGCCATGGCGGTGGCGCCGGCGCCGATCTTTCCGGTCTTCGCGAGGAAGGACCTGCGCGACAGTCGCTTGCTCATGGGCGGACCTCTCAAAGCCGAAGTTAGCTGTTGAGTGGGTCCGCTGCACGGGGTCGTTCAGGGCACGACTCCGGCGATTACTCCCAGGAGAGGTCCTCGAAGAGCAGCGTCGCGTTGTCCAGGGCCGGACCCGCCGTCGGGGTCAGGCTCGTCGGCGTCGACCAGGGCTGCCCGTTGATCTCGACGAGCAGCGGGTCGTGGGTGAGCACGACGGTGTAGCTGCCGTCGGGGTTCGGCTCGGGCGCGGCCCCCTGGTCCCACCAGACGGCGTCTCCCGCCTGCACGTCGAACGTCCAGAGGCGACCGTCGCTCGAGGCGACGAGCGCGAGCCAGTCGTCGTACGAATCCCAGCCGACGACGACCCCGCCCGCCCAGTCGTCGGACCGGGGCGTGAAGGTCGCCTCGAAGCGCGAGGGCGCCCCCTTGACCCGAGCGAGGCTGAAGTAGGGAGACCAGCCCTCCACCGCGGCGGGCTCGATGTGGCTCCACTCCAGGAAGATCGGGGTCATCGGCTCCTGGTCGGCGGCGAGGTGGTCGAGGATCGGCTGCTCGTAGTCGGCGGTCGGCCCGAACAGGGCCTCGAACTCGCCCCGCGGATCGACGGGGTTGGTGTCCATGACGTCCTTGAACGACTGCCACGCGTCCGGCGTCGCGGCCTCGAAGTAGCGGAACACGGTCAACTGCTCGGGGCGGCCGCCGGCCGCCCCGTCGAGGATGTCGCCCAGCGGGAAGCCGTTGACCGCGGTCCAGTCCAGGGCGGCGGCGGGCCGGTCCTCTTCGGTGAGCAGAGGCCGGATGCCCAGCGCGAGGCAGGCGCCGTCCCAGTGGTGGCGGGACAGGTACTCCGCGGTGCCCTCGGCGTACCAGCCGGGGCTGGCGCCCCCGGTCCGGGCGAACGCATGGAACTGGTGGGCGACCTCGTGCAGCAGGAGCATGCGCGTGAAGTAGCGGGTCGGCTGAACGAAGAGGTAGGCCTTGCCGGTGGCGGTGTGGAAGAGGCCGCCGGCGCCCCAGGGCGGGGCGAGGCCGTCCGCTTCGATCGCCGCCCCCCAGGCCGCCTCGGTGGCGTACAGCTCGACCTGCATCGGGAGCGGCCCGGCCGGCTGCGTGAAGAACCCCTCGAAGGCGTCGAAGGCGGCGGCCAGGATCGCCCCCATCGCCTCCGCTTCGGCCTCGGAGACCTCGACGTACATCGAGTACTCGTCCGTGGTGACCCGGAAGCCCGAGCCTTCGGCCGAGACGGAGACGCCCGCGGTGTCGCACGACGCGCCCGCGCGCCAGTCGTCGTCGTCCGTCGCGTCGTCGTCGTCGCTGACGTCGTCGTCGTCGGGGCCTTCGGTCGAGCAGGCGACGAGGCACAGGCCCAGGAGGAGGAGCAGCGGGCGCATGTCGCGATGGTATCTCGCCCGGGTCCCGGGGGTTCGGTTGCTTGCGCATCCCCGCGGCCCTAGCCTGCGCCACCGAGGGCCTTGTCTGACGTGAACGATGATCTCCGACCGCTGATCGACGCGCTCCCCGTGAGCGCCGGAGAGCTCGTGGCGGGCGTGGTGGCGCGGTACGCCGAGCCGTGGCGGAGCTATCACGACGGGTTGCACCTGGCGGAGCTCGCCGGCTGGTTCAGCCGGATCTCGGCCGGCCCCGGCTGGCGCCGTGCGCCGGCGGTCGCCCTCGCGGTGTTGTTCCACGACGCGGTCTACGAGCCCGGCCGCTCGGACAACGAGAGCCGCTCCGCCGACCTCGCCGCAGCGGAGATCGCGATCCAGATGCCCGCCTGCGGCGGTCTGATCGCGAGGACACGACAGCTGATCCTCGCGACCGCCAGCCACGGCGAGGAGGCGGTCGACGCGGCCGCGGACCCCGATCTCGCCTACTTCCTGGACGCCGACATGGCGATCCTCGGCGCGCCGGCGGAGCGCTACGACGCCTACGAAGCCCAGGTGCGAGAGGAGTACACCTCGGTCGTGCCGCCGGACCTGTTCGCGGCGGGCCGTCGCGCGTTCCTGGAGGGGGTGCTGGCGGCGGACCGGATCTTCCACAGCGATTGGTTCCACCGGCGGCTGCACGCCCAGGCGACGGCCAACGTGAGGCGGGCGGTGGAGGCCCTGACGTGAGGACCCTGGCGTTCGTGCTCGGGTCGGGGCACTCGGGCACCACCCTCCTGTCGCTGCTCCTCGATGCCCACCCCGACGTCGTCTCGGTGGGCGAGCTGCAGGCCTGGGCGGTTTGGGACCGCATGCCGCGGTTCAAGGAGGAGTCGCCCGACGACCTGCGCTGCACCTGCGGCGAGCCCTTCGCGACCTGTGCCTTCTGGAGCCGCGTGCAGGACTCCGTGAGGAGCCGCGTCGGGGAGCCCGATCTGGAGCTGGGCGACTGGCCGGTCATGGTCTTCGACCCCCGGGACTATCACCGGACCCGTCCCCGCCTGCGCGACGCGCTGCAGTTGATCGGATCGCCCCGGCTGTGGCGGCTCGCCGGCGGCGTGAGTTCAGACGTGAGTGAGCAACGCCGGACGACCGAGCGCAGCTTCGCGATCTACGAGGCGGCGTGCGCGGCGGCCGGCGCGTCGGTGGTGGTGGACACCGGCAAGACCCCCGGCACGGGCAAGAACCGGTACCTCCACTCGCCCGACCGCGTGCGCTTCATCCACCTCGTGCGGGACGGCCGGGCGGTGGCGGCCTCCTACGTCCGCCGGGAGGGCTGGACGCTGGAGGAGGCGAGCCGCCGGTGGCGGGCCCGGAACCTGAAGGTGGCCGCCACGCTCGCGTCGGTCCCTCGCTCGCGTCGCCTGAGGGTGCGGTACGAAGACCTGTGCGCCCGACCCGAGCAGGCGCTGCAGCGGATCGGTCGGTTCCTGGACCTCCGGGAGCCGATGCCCGAGCCGCGGCTCGGGGGCGCCGTCGCCCACAACATCGGCGGCAACCCGATGCGTTTCCGAGAGCACCGCGACGGCGTGCAGCTCGACGACCGGTGGCGGGGCGAGCTCGATGGCCTCCAGCTGGCGACCTTCGACCGCGTCGCGGGTCGCCTCAACCACAGGCTGGGCTACCGGTGAGGCCGCTGCTCCGCGCGCTCGCGGCTCACGGCGTGACTGCAGCCGATCGGTGGCAGCAGCGCCGGCTGCCGGCGTCGGTCCGTGAGCCGGCCCGTGAGCTGCTCCGAGGGGCCTACGGCAAGGCCTTCCCGTCGGCCCCCGGCCTGTTCGAGGCGGTGCAGATCCAGACCGTCGCGGCGTGCAACCTGTCCTGCCCGTTCTGCCCCGCCAACCGCTCGCAGGCGCTGTACGGCGGGGTCGGACCCCACGTGACCGTGAGCATGGCGGACGACGTCTTCGAGCGGATCGTCGAGCAGCTCGGCGCCCTGCGGTTCGCGGGCACGGTCCAGCTGTTCCTGATGAACGAGCCGACGCTCGACCCGAAGCTGGCCGAGCGCGTCGCCCGGGTCCGGGCCGCCTGTCCGCGGTGCACGATCCGCGTGAGCACGAACGGCGTGTTGCTCGACCAGGCGGGGACCCAGGCGCTGTTCGACGCGGGCCTCGACGAGCTCGCGGTCAACGACTACAGCGGCGACGGTCGCGTGATCGCCAAGCTGGGGGGCTGGGCCCTGCGGACCGGGGCCGGCTGGCTCGCGGCGCAGGACCGGGACGTGACGGAGCCCTACGACCCGCTGGGGTACCGGCTGTACAACCGCAGCGGCCACAGCGAGCGGGCGAGCCACCCGACCCGGCCGTCGGGCTTCTGCGATCGGCCCTTTCGGTTCCTGTACATCGGCTACACGGGGGAGGCGGTGCTGTGCTGCTCCGACTGGGACTTCGAGGAGGTCCTGGGGGACGTGCGTGAGCAGACGCTGGAGGCCATCTGGAGCGGCGATCGCTACCGCCGCGTGCGTGAACGGCTGCGGGCCGGGAGTCGTGAAGAGGGGCTCTGCTCACGGTGCGACTTCTCGGGCGTGAGTCACTTCAAGCCCGGCCGCTGGGGCCGCCGCCTGCTCGCGGTCCGGCGGAGGTTGGGGCGCTGATGGCGGCGCACCCCCGGTACGTCTTCGTCGGCGGACTGCACCGCAGCGGCACGTCGCTGCTGGCCCGGCTGCTGGGCGCGCACTCCGACGTGAGCGGACTCACGGGGACCGGGGTGAACGAGGACGAAGGGCAGCTGCTGCAGTCCGTCGTGCCGCCCGGACATCAGCTCGGAGGGCCGGGTCGGTTCGGTTACCACGGCGACGCCCACCTGACGGAGCACGCGGCGTCGGCGACCCCGGCCGCCCGGGAGCGGCTGCTCGCGGCGTGGAGGCCGTTCTGGGACGCGGACCGCCCGGTGCACCTGGAGAAGTCGCCGCCGAACCTGCTGCGGTTCCGCTGGCTGCAGGCGGTGTTCGACGACTGCGCGTTCGTCGCGATCCGCCGGCACCCCGGCGCGGTCGCCCTCGCGACGCGTCAGCTTCGGCTCAAGGGACGGCTGCAGCGGGTCGGGCCGCTCATCGAGCACTGGCTGCATTGCCACCGCCTGTTCGAGGCGGATCGGCCTCACCTCCAGCGGCTGGTGGAGGTCCGGTACGAAGACCTGGTACGCGACCCCGGCGAGACGCTGGCGCAGGTCCAGGAGGCGCTGGGGCTGAGCCGGGAGGCGCCGGCCGTGGAGGTCACCGAGGAGGCGACGCGTCGGTACGCGATCCAGTGGCGCTCCCGCTACGCGGGGCCGCTGGGGCAGGTGCGTCGGCTGGGGCTCAACCGGCTGGAGGGCGCGGTGCGGGCGTTCGGCTACGAGCTCGACGAGCTCGGCTGACTACATGTCGGCGAGCAGGGTGTCGACGTCGCGGAACGCGAAGCCGGTGATCCGCACGACCTCGCCGGTCGGCTGCTCGAACTCGCCCAGGACGTCCAGCTCGGCCGTGCCCTCGAAGTGGCCCGAGCCGACCCCGTCGCCGACCGACGTGATGACGACGTCGCCGCCGGCCTCGCTGGAGTAGGCGTACCAGGAGCCATCGCCCGGCTGGGCGTTGCCGTTGCTGACGCCGTAGGTGCCGGTCGCGAGGTCCCCCTCGAGCTCGAAGCGCAGGCTGATGGTGAGGGCGTCATCCCCTTCGCCGAAGGTGGCCGCGAGGTTCCACGCCGAGAAGGTCTGCTGCAGCTCGATGTCGGTCGTGGTCAGGCCCTCTTCGCTGACGATGGGCTCGCCGTCCTCGTCGACGAAGTCCAGCGTGACCGCCGCGGCGGCCTCCCCGGGGCCGACGTCGTCGGCGTCCAGGTCGCCGTCGCCGTCCTTGTCGAGGTCCGCGAGGGGGCCCTCGGCGTCGTCGTCGTCCCGCGTCGGCGGGCAGCCGGTGACGGTCACCAGGAGGAAGGAGAACAGGAGGGCGAGGCTGAAGAACGACGTGCGCATGAGTGCTCCGGTTGAGGCCGGACCTCCTAGCACGGTCCGGGCCAACCGAGGGGGCCTACGCGATGGCCTCCAGCACGGCCGCGGCGCCCAGGCCGCCGGCGGCGCAGATGCCGAGCAGCGCGGTCTCCCGCGCCCCCGTCGCCAGCTCGTTGGCCGCGGTGGTGACCATGCGCGCGCCGGTGGCGGCGAAGGGGTGGCCCAGGGCGAGCGAGCCGCCGTGGACGTTCAGCAGCTCGGGGTCGAGCTGCCCGACCGCGCCGTCCAGGCCCAGCCACTCGCGGCCGAACGCCGGGCTGCCGAGCGCCTTGACCACGCTGAGCACCTGGGCCGCGAAGGCCTCGTGCATCTCGATGATCGACGCGTCGCCGAGGGACATGCCGGCCCGCTGCAGCGCCTCCGGCATCGCCAGGGCGGGGCCGATGAGCAGCTGGTCGGCCGGGTCCACGCCGACGTAGCTCCACGAGCGGAACGCCGCCTTGCCGGTGTAGCCCAGCGCCTTCGCCTTCTCTGCGCTCATCAGGAGCACCGCGCCGCCGCCGTCGGTCAACGCCGAGCTGTTGCCTGCCGTCAGCGTGCCGTCCTTGGCGAACACCGAGCGGAGCCGGGCGAGCTTCTCTTCGCTGCTGTCGGCTCGCACCAGGTCGTCGACGTAGACCGGGTCCTTGCCGTCGCGGCTCACCGCCGCGATCTCGTCGTCGAAGCGGCCCGCGGCGACCGCGGCTGCCGCCTTGTGGTGGGACTTCACGGCGAACCGATCCTGGGCCTCTCGGCTGATCTCGTTGCGCGCCGCCATCCGCTCGGCCGCCTCGCCCATCACCTCGCCGGTGGTGCGCTCGGCGATCTTCGGCCGGCGGGGGAGGACCTGGCTGATCGGCCGCAGCTGGGCCATCACGCCGAGCCAGTCCATCAGCCCCGCCTTCCCGGACATCGCCACCGGGGCGACGGTCTGGATCAGCTTGGTGGGCAGCGGCACGACCGCGTTGCTCGTCGAGTCGCTGCCGCCCGCGAGCACGACGTCGGCCTCGCCCCGCTCGATGGAGGCGGCGGCCAGGGTGATCGCCTGCAGGCCGCTGGCGCACGCCCGGCTCACGCTCATCCCCTCGACGGACGACGGGAGGTCGAGGTCGAGCGCGATCTCCCGCGCGACGTTGGGCGCGTGCGGAGGGATGACGACTCCGCCCCAGACGATCGAGTCGATCTCGGTCGGGGACAGCTCCGTCGCGTCGAGCAGGGCCCGGGTCGCGGCGACGCCGAGGTCGATGGCGTCGTGCTTCATGAGCGAGCCGAACGCCTTGACGAAGGGGGTGCGGCGGCCGTCGATGATGACGGCGCGGCGGCCCTTGCGGACCTTGTGGGTGAGGGCGTGAGGCATGTCAGGCTCCGATGAGGCTGCCGCCGCAGACGCGCAGCACGCCTCCGGTCAGCCCGAGGGCGTATTGGGAGGAGAGGAACGTGACGACCTCGGCGACGTCCGCCGGCAGGCCGCCCTGGCTCAGGTTGCTCAGCCGTCGGCCCGCCTCGCGGGTGCCGAACGGGATGGCCGCCGTCATGCGCGTCTCGATGAAGCCGGGGGCGACCGCGTAGACGCCGATCCCGCGGTCCCCGAGCGCCGGACCCATCGCGCGGGCCAGGCCCGCGACCGCGGCCTTGCTCGCCGCGTAGTTGGTCTGGCCGACGTTGCCCGCCAGGCCGGCGATGGACGACAGGAGCACCACGCGCGCCCCGTCCACCAGCGGCCCCGCCTCGAGGGCCTCCTGGATGCGCAGGATCGCCCCCAGGTTGATGTCCATCAGCAGGTCCCAGGACTCCTCGGGCATGCGGCCCAGTGTCTTGTCCCGGGTCACGCCGGCGTTGTGCACCACCGCGTGCACGCCGCCGAGGTCGGCGAGCGCCGCGGCGATCCGGGCCGGGGCGTCGGCGTCGGTGATGTCCACGCCGAGCGGCACGCCGCCGATCTCCCGCGCCAGGTCGGCCAGCGGCCCCGACTCCGCGGGCCGGTCCAGCGCCACGACCTTCGCGCCCTCCAGCGCGAGCCGTCGCGCCGTCGCCTTGCCGATGCCCCGCGCCGCGCCGGTGACGAGCACGACCCGGCCCGACAGGACCCGCGGAGTCCACTCCGCAGGGGCGCCGGAGCACGTCGCGGTGACGTCCAGGGGCTGCCCGTCGACGAACACCGAGTGCTCCGACAGCAGGAACCGCAGCACGTGCTCCAGCCGGTCCTCGGCCCCCGTCGCGACGCGCACGTAGTTGGCCGTCGCGCCCTTGCGGCCGACCTCCTTGGCGACGCTGCGCGTGAAGCCGTCCAGGGAGGACGTCGCGGCCGCCGCCTCGATCGAGGTCGCCTCGGCGGGGGGCCGGCCCATCACCACCACCCGGCCGCCGCGCTTCAGGCCGCGGATGCGGGGGTGGAAGAAGTCGTACAGCGCCCGCAGGTCCGCCGCGGTCGACAGCGCCGTGCCGTCGAAGACGAGGGCGTGAGCCGCGTCGGCCTCGCCGATCACGGGCCGGGCGAAGGCGTCGGCCGCCGCCTCGTAGGCGGTCGCGGGCACGCCGTCGCCGAGCGTGACGCTGGCGCCGGCCCGGCCCAGCGTCACGGCCAGGGCGCCGTGCAGGGCGCCGCCCCCGCCGACCTGCACGGTCCGGCCCTCCAGCGGGCGCTCCGCCCAGGGACCCCGGGCCCGCTTCAGCTGCGGCGGCACCGGGATGCCGACGGTGTTCATGACGCTTCGGGCGGCCTTGTTGCCGCCCAGGTTCAACAGGACGTCGCTCATGTCAGTCTCCGAGGGAGTAGCGGCCGAGCATGACGGCCGGTCCGCCGGCCGCAGAGCCGACGGCGAGGCCGTGGGCGTCCTCGAACGCCTCGTGGCCGATGAAGATACGAGCCCGCGCGGGCAGCACGAGCGGCTTGACGAAGCGCACGTCCACCCGACGCAGGGCGTGCACGTCCCCGCTGAGGCGGTGCCGCGTCACGCACTCGGCGGCCTTCGCCATGGTGCCGAAGCCGTGCAGGATGACCGACCGGAAGCCGGCCATGCGGGCGGCCGGGGTCAGCCAGTGGATCGGGTTGAAGTCGCCGGTCAGGAGGGCGAACTCCCAGCCCGCGTTGGCGCTCGCCTCGAGCGTGCCGAGCTCCCGCCAGTCCGCCGGCACGAGCGCGGGGTCTCGCTTCGGACCGCGGGGGGCGTCCTTGGGGCGCGGCAGCGGCACCACGGCGTAGACGTCGGCGACCACCGCGTCGGGCTGGTCGGCGGGGCCGGTCCGAAGCTGCTGGTGGAGCCGCACCTTGCGCTCGCTGCGCTCCATGGAGAGCAGCTGGGCGGTGGTGTGCAGCGGCTGATCCGTCGGCAGGGGGCCGTTGACCGTGAGCTGGCAGCCCTGGTTGAGGACCTTGCTGACGGGGTAGGGGATGCCCTCCAGCGTGCGGGCGAGCAGCGGCAGCCCCCACTGGGGGAACAGCCACGGCGGCACCTGGCCGCGCCAGGCCCGGGCGTCGCCGCCGGCCCAGCGCACCGCGTCGGCGACCAGCTTGGAGGGCCGAGGGGGCAGCACCCCCGTCCGCTCGGGGCCGGGCAGGACGGGGTCGGTGGTCGGGGTCGCGCCCGCGGCGAGGCGGGCGATGCGGGCCAGGGCGGCGAGGTTGGCCCCCTGGTGACGGGCGTGGGCGAAGGAGACGCCCATGGCTACGCCGCCGCTTCGTCGCCCGCGGGGGCGTCGGTCGCGAGGTCGTCGAGGAGCCGGCCCCCCGTGCTCTTGATGCAGTCCAGCAGGTAGCGCGACCGCGGCAGCGCGCGCTCCAGGTGCCGCTCGAGGATCCACCGCCGCGACGGGTCCTGGCGGACCTGGGACGCCAGCGCGTCGGCGATGGCCGCGTCGGCGAGCATGCGGGTGAGCCGCTCGGCGTGCAGCAGGGCGGGGGCGAAGTCGGTCCGGGTGTCCCACTGGGCGAGGGCGGCCTTCCAGGCGGTGACGCCGCGCCCCTTCAGCTTGTCCTTGAGGATCCGCCGCATCAGCGCGACCTGGGCAGCCTGGGCCTGGGCCCGCAGCCGGGCGACCCCACGGTCGGCGGCGTCGCGCTCGGAGATGGCGCGCCGCTGGGCGGTCGCCCACCCGCCGAAGAAGCCGCCCGGGTTCTTGGTGATGTAGAGCAGCGCGTCCTTGGTCGCCATCAGCGCCTGGATCTGCGAGGTGCCCTCGTAGATCGGGAGCACCAGCGCGTCGCGCAGCAGCTTCTCCGCCCCGTACTCCCGGGTGTAGCCGACGCCGCCGTGGATCTGCAGCGCGCGTCGGCTGATCTCGACCGCCTTCTCGGCGGCCATGAACTTGATGAGCGGCGTGGTCAGCCGCGAGCGCCACGTGCGCTTCTTGCTGTCGGCCATCAGCGCCGTGTGCTCGGCGCTGCCCTCCGTCGCCACGAGCTCGGCCCGCATCTTGTAGCGCTGGGCGAGCTCCTCGTTGACGGCGGCCCGGATCGCCAGGGCCCGCAGGCCCCGGATGTCGACGTCCATCTCGTCCAGGTAGTCGGCGATGATCTCGTGCTTGTCGATGGTCTTGCCCATCGACGGTCGCTGCGCCGCGTACTCCTTCGCCGCGCGGTACGCCGACTCGCACAGTCCCAGGGACTCGAAGCCGACGGCGATGCGGGCGTTGTTCATCAGCAGGAGCATCATCCGGAAGCCCTCGCCGACCTCGCCGACGAGCAGCGCCGGGGCGCGGTCGAAGCTGACCGCGACCGTGGGGGAGCCGTGGTGGCCCAGCTTCTCCTCCAGCCGCTCCATCGTGGCGACGGGGATCCGCTCCCCGTCGACGACGTTGTAGGTCTCGACCAGGAACAGGCTGAGCCCCTTGAGTCCGCCCATCGGGTCGCCCTCGGGCGCGTCGCTCGTGCGCGCGATGACGAAGTGGTAGCGGCCGTTGCCCGACGTCACGAAGATCTTCTGGCCGGTGACGAACCAGGCGCCGTCCTCGTCCTGCTCACCGCGGGTGCGCAGCGCGCCCATGTCCGACCCCGCGTCGGGCTCGGTGATGTCCATGCAGCCCCACGCGTCGCCGGCCAGGATGTCGGCGATCTGATCGGCGAACCGCGTCGACGTCAGCGTCTTGGTGTCCGCGTCGAACTCGGTGGTGCCCTCCATCAGCGAGTAGGTGAGCATCGCCATCGCCATGCCGCCGTGGAACCCGTGGTGGGTCATCACCGACACGTCCGCCCGGGCGATCAGCTCGGCCGACAGGAAGTACATCAGCAGGGGGCAGTTCATGCCGCCCAGCTGCTGGGGCAGGCACATCCCGTGGATCTCCAGCGCCTTGAGCCCCTCGAAGATGGTCACCAGGCGCGGCGACATCACGACGTCACCGTCCTCGATCGTCATCTCCTGGGTGTCGATCTCGGCGGTGTAGGGGGCGATCTCGGTGGCCGCGAACTGGCCGATGAGCCCGGCGATGTCCCGCCAGAACTCCCTCGCCTCGTCCAGGCTCGCGAAGTCGCTGTTGTCCCCGTCGAGCATCGAGGTCTGCTCGTACAGAGCTTGCCAGTCGACGCCATGGTCGAAGTACCACTGGAGGTCGTCGTTGTCGGCGAAGAAGTCGCTCATGATGGTGCTGCCCGGGATGTGTGACCGCAGATCCGAAGGGACCGCGGCCCGAGGTCAAGAAGCGAGGAGGGGAGCATGGCTGCCCCATGGGACCGACGAGCGACGCGGAGATCGGGCCGCAGGCCGGAGGAGGTGTGGTCAGAGATCCCGGGCATCGCCATCAATGCTCCGGTCGGGGGAGGTACAGCGCGGCGTTGCAGAGCCGAAGCAGCTCGGCGTCGCGTCGCGCCTTGAGGTCTGCGGACAGGGCGGCGCTGGCGATGCCGCCCAGGGCGAAGTGCCCGATGATCAGGAGGATGACCTCGCTGACGTACGCCGCGGGGTCGAGGTCGGGGTGGATGCGGCCCTCGGTCTTGCCCAGCTCGATGTACTCGGTGAGCAGCGACATCCAGGGGGCGAGGTGCTCGGCGATCAGCCCCTGCACCGCCTCCGGCCGGTCCAGGCTCTCGCGCAGGATCAGACGCGCGCGGCGGGGCTCGGCGTCGAAGAACGCGACCACCTCGCCGACGACGCCCTCGAAGCGCGACCGGCCCGTCGTCGCGGCGAGCAGCAGCTGCGGGATGCGGTCCTTCCAGCGGGCGAGCAGCGCCTCCAGCACGGCGTCGCGGAGCTGGTCCTTGCTGGGGAAGTGATAGAGCAGCGACGGCGCGCGGATGCCGACCGCCTCGGCGATGGCGTTGACGGACGTGGCGTCGTAGCCCTGGTCCGCGAACAGCTGAGTCGCCGCGTCCAGGATGCGCTGCCGGGCGTCAGAACGAGGGCGTGAGGACGTCGCCACGCCGCGATTCTATGGAGAGTTCGGAGTTTGTCTAGCGGTCGTTAGGTAATTCTCGACCAGACGTTTGACATCGCTTCAGCGGCGCCTCCGGATCAGGCCTCCCAGGAGGGCGAGGCCGAGCAGCCCGCCGGCGCTCGAGCCGCCGGAGATGGAGTTGATGCAGTTGTCGACCGCCTCCTCCTCCTCTTCTTCCTCTTCCTCGTCGTCGTCGTCGCCGACGGCGTTGGTGCAGTCCTCGTCGACCTCGCCGTCGCCGTCGTTGTCTTCGCCGTCGCAGATCTCCTCTTCGCCCCCGACGCAGACGTCGAAGTTGTCGAACGCGCCGTCGCCGTAGAAGTCGACCATCGCGTACCGAACGCCGCAGAGCCCCTGCAGGTCGAGCGTCTCGGTGGTGCCGTCGCCCAGGGCGCTGGTGCCGATGTTGGCGAGCATCTGGATGTTGCTGTCGAACAGGATCACGACCGCGGGGTCCTCGTCCGTGTCCACGTCGATCATGTCGATGCTGTGGACGCAGGAGTCCTCGGCGAACGTGTAGATCGCCCAGAAGCCGTCGGACCGCGGGCTGGGATCATCGACCACGCCGTCGCTGTCGGAGTCGGTCGGATCCTCCGGCGCGGTGACCGCGTTGCCGTCGCCGCCCATCGAGCCGTTGGCGACCATCGGCCAGGGGCTCAGCAGGACCTCGTCGGTGAACGCGCCGAGCAGGATCCCCATCGCTGCGTAGGCCGCTTCGACCTCCTGGCCGTCCACGATCGGGTCGCCGAACGCGTCGGTGTCGTAGTCGAGGAGCATCGGGCACTCATCGAGGCACTCGGGCTCGCCGTCGCCGTCGACGTCGAAGTCCTCGTCGACCTCGCCGTCGCAGTCGTTGTCGATGCCGTCGCAGACCTCGGTCGCGTCGGGGTAGACCAGCGGGTCCTCGTCGTCGCAGTCGCCGTCGCACTCGGTGACGCCGTCGCCGTCGTCGTCCGTCTCGTCCGCCGGCACCACGCCGTCGCAGTAGTTGTCGATCCCGTCGCACAGCTCGGGGGCGCCGCCGAAGACCGTCGGGTCGTCATCGTCGCAGTCGCCGTCGCAGGTCGTCCAGCCGTCGCCGTCGACGTCGAAGCCCTCGTCGATGAGGCCGTCGCAGTCGTTGTCGATGTCGTCGCAGACCTCGGTGGCGGCGGGGTGGATGG
>CAYQEG010000154.1:16007-19821 GCA_964416435.1 uncultured Rickettsiales bacterium | reverse complement strand
AAGACGAGCCGCCCGCTCGGCACGATCTTCGGCGACTGCGCGGTGCGCCGTCTCAGCTTCACGGCTCGCGGCGCCTCTGGCGGTCTCCGCCCGCTCGACGCCGAGCTGAACCTGCCGGCCGACCTGTTCTCGTTCGGGCTGCGGCGACGTACGGCGCTGCTGTCGATGGACGGGTCCTTCGACTCGGCGCTCGACAAGCTCGCGTCGCTGACAGCTCGCCCGATCGGCAAGCGGCAGGTCGAGCAGCTGGTCGTCCGGGCCGCCCAGGACTTCGAGGTCTTCTACGACGCCCGCCAGGACGAGACCGTCGACCAGGAGCGCGGCCAGGCCCCCGACAAGCTGCTGGTGCTCAGCACCGACGGCAAGGGGATCGTGATGCGCCCCGACGCGCTGCGGCCGGCGACGGCCAAGAAGGCTGCTCGGTCCAAGAACAAGCTGAAGACGCGCCTGTCTCCGGGCGAGAAGGGGAACCGCAAGCGGATGGCCGAGGTCGCCGCCGTGTACGACCTCGACGCCGTCCCCCGAACGCCCGCAGACGTCCTGCCGGCCGAGGATCCCGGCGAGCCTCGAGCCCCGCGCCCTCGGCCCGAGAGCAAGCGCGTCTGGGCGAGCGTGGACCGGTCGCTGCGCGAGGTCGTCGAGCAATGCTTCGAGGAGGCCCTCGCTCGCGACCCGCACCTGGAGCGGACCTGGGTCTACCTGGTCGACGGGAACAAGGACCAGCTCCGTATCGCTCGCGATCTCGCCGCCTGGTACGGGGTCGAGTTGGTCATCGTGGTCGACTTCATCCACGTGCTCGAGTACCTCTGGAAGGCGGCGTGGTGCTTCCACGACAAGGGCGATCCCGACGTCGAGGTGTGGGTGCTCGAACGCGCACGCAAGGTGTTGCAGGGGCGGTCCTCCGATGTCGCCGCCGGGATTCGCCGCAGCGCCACGCTGCTCGGGCTGGACAACAAGGCGCGCAAGGGAGCCGACGCCTGCGCCGACTACCTGATCAACAACCGCGAACACCTCCGCTACGACGTCGCCCTGGCCTCCGGCTTCCCGATCGCGACCGGCGTGATCGAGGGCGCCTGCCGCCACCTCGTCAACGACCGCCTCGGCATCACCGGCGCCCGCTGGGGGCTGGAGGGCGCCGAGGCGATGCTCCGACTGCGAGCCCTCCGGGCCTCCGGCGACTTCGACGACTACTGGGAGTTCCACCGTCGCCGGGAGCTGAAGCGCAACCACCTCGACCGCTACGCGGACACCGAGCTACCCGACCTCAGGATGGCCGCGTGAGAGCCCGTCGCGCTGAGGGAGCTGCACCCAATTCTATAGGCTCGGCGGTCTCCCCTGGAGGAGCCAGTGATGAACGCGTACAGGATAACCTCGTCCAGCCCCGCCGGGCCCACCGTCCACGTCGTCGTCGCCCGAGACCTCGCGGACGCTGCTGCCCGGGCGCAGCGCCGTCTGGATCCGGCGCAGCGCGTGCAGCGCCTGGACCTGATCGCCGAGGTGCTCGGCGAAGTGGACGCGCAACAGGCCACCCGGCAGCAGGCCGTACGTCGGAGCCGTGTACCAGCCGCCACGCCGCACCAGACGCCCGTGGAGCCGTCCCGGACACCGCGTCGCCGCGACCGGATTGTCGCCGCGCTCCGTGCGTCCCACGGCCCCATGCACATCAACGAGGTGGCCGACGCACTCAGCACCAACCGGAACAACGCCAGCAACGCGATCGCCGACGCTTTGAAGCACGGGCTGGTCCGCCGTGTCGGAACCCGCACCGGTCAGGTCGAGCTTGTCCCGGAGAGCCCCGAGCTGGCTCCTCGTCCGCCGATCCACGCGGCGCTGATGCAACGCCGACGCTCCCACGCGGACCGCCTCGTAGGACTGCTGTCGGACCGCGGCGAGCCCGTCCACCTGGACGACATCCAGGCGTGCCTGGGCACGAGCCGGGGCACGGTCCAGGAGGTCATCAGGCAGGCGGTCAAGACCGGCAAGGTGCGGAGGGTGGGCTCACGGACCGGGCTGGTCGCCCTCCCCGAACCCGCCCCTCAGGAGCCGCCGGAGGCTGCGGAGTCGGCGTCGGGCAGCCCCGGGCAGGCTGAGCCCGCTGCGGCGGCTCCTGCGGCCCGTGAGACGGCTCCGGTGCCCGCGTCGTCGGCCGGCATCGCGGCGCGCGTCGTCGCGGTGCTGGAGGGCGTCGAGGGCTGGAGCACGGCGCGGGACGTGGCAGCGGTGCTGGGATGCCGGCCGCGTGAAGCTGGCAACGCGCTCGCGCAGCTTGTCCAGCGGGGGGCGGCAGAGCGGCGCAGGGACGGCGACGGACCGAACGAGTACCGGCGACCGACGATGTGACAGGCGTCGAAGCGACTCCTGGCTGATTGCGCCAACCGAGTTACCTGACCCGATCTCCTCGCCCCCGGGGCCCGATCTCGGCGTCGCTCCTCGGTCGAAAGGGAGCGACCTTGCTCCCTCGTCGCTCCTGGACCTCGGACCCCGGGACCTTCGGATTATCGGGTCATCAAACTCGGTTGGCGCAATGAGATCAGTCTTCCGGAGACTGCGATGAGCGGGCCGGGGCAGGAGCCGAACTCGCTGGCGACGCGGGACACCGACGGATGTCGCAGCGTGGCTGGCGGAGGCGGCGCTGGCGTGGCCGGCGGGTGCGAGCAGAACTCCTTCGGCAAGTAGCCCGCCGGACTGTTGATCGCGCGCAACTGACCGTCGTCATTGCGTTTTTCCTTGCAGCGAGTACCTCTGGGGCAAGCCAGTCCAGGCTCGCCCGACGGGCCCGATCCTCTCTTCTACCGAGCCCGTCAGAGAGGAGGGACCATGACGTCCATCGTCTGTCCGGGCTGCCAAGCTCACTACCGGCTCCCGGCCGACTCGCCGCAGGGCCGCGGACTCAAGATCACCTGTCCAAAGTGCGCCCACGTCTTCGTCCTGATGGACGAGCCGGAGCCGTTCGAGGTCATCGGCGAAGAGGCCGTCGACGCGATGTACCTGCCCGAGATGGGGCGCCGGGGGTGGCGGGTCCGGACCGAAGCGGGGCTCGCCTACGACTTCGCCGACACCCAGACGCTCCGTCGCTACCTGGCCGAGGGCAAGATCGACCTGTCCGACATGGTCAGCGTCGACGGCGGCACCTGGCACTCCCTCAACTACCTCGCCAGCCAGGTCGAACGCGAGGCCGACCAGGCCCGACGAGCCTGGCGCGTCGCCACCTGGCGTCGCTGGGGGCTGCGGGCCGGGATCGCGTTGGGCGCGCTGGTCCTGGTCGGTGGCCTCTCCCTGGGGGCCCTGTGGTCGTGGTCCATCTACGCTCGAGGAGGGGAGGACGGCCTCGCCGGAGACGCCGACGAGGTCGCGGAGGCCGAGGACGGCTTCGTGGTCGAGTTGGCCCCGCAGCGGGTCTCCGAGCTGGCGGACGTCGTAGCGGATCTGCTCTCCGATCCCGACCTGGCGCCGGTGGCCGAGCAGGCCTGGGTGGTCGACACGGAGGTCGAGCCTGCGCCGGTGGCGGAGGCCGTGCCGCGCCGGGAGCGGGAGGCGCCCGCTCGCGTCGACGACCGGCCCCCGCCGCCCGCCCCGACCCTCGAGTCGCCGGCGCCTTCCCCCGAGCCGGTCCGCCGTCGCACACCCCCTCGGGCCGTGCTGCCGCCGCCGCCGCCCGGCCCCGACCTGATCGCGGAGGCGGAGGCGGCGCGTCGTGCCCGGATCGAGGAGCGCCGTCGAGCGGACGCCGAAGCGTCCGCCGCCGCTCGGAGCCCGACCCCCGCCCCCCTACCCCACCAACCCGCCCCGGCCGCCCCGGTCGAGCCCCAGGTTG
>CAYQEG010000154.1:0-15997 GCA_964416435.1 uncultured Rickettsiales bacterium | reverse complement strand
CCCCGGCCCGTTCCGTTGGGGGGGGGGGGGGGGGGGGGGGGGGGCCCGGTTTGGTGGCGCGCGGTCGCGGGGCCGCCCACGGGCCCGCCGCCGCTCGGAGCGAGACCGCGGCCACCGTCCCCGACGTCCCGGCCGAGGCGGCCCGGGTCGAGCCCGAGGTGGAGCGCGAGCCGCTGGCGGCCGCTCCTCCCGCGGCGCCGCTGCCGCAGGACCCGGAGCTCGCGGAGCGCCTCCGGGCGGGGTCGGTCTGGTACCGCTCCGCGATGCGGGCCATCGACGGCGGCAAGCTCGAGCAGGCGCGTGAGATGCTGATCCGGGCGGTGATCAAGGTCCCCGAGAACCCCGACTACTGGGACGCCCTGGCCGGCGTGCAGCAGCGGCTCGGCAACGAGCGCGAGGCCGCCATCGCGGCGCGCACGGCCGACGAGCTGCGTCGGCTGGAGTAGAGCCCGGAAGGCCTGGGGAGCCGCTAGGATCGGGATCGGGCAGACTCTCGCCCTGGGGGTGTTGGCATACAGGTTGCTGCCTGACCGCCGCGGAGTGCTCATGCGACGACCCACCGTCTCGAGCCTGCTTCTCCTCGCCGTCCTGCTGGCGGTCGTCGGCTGCGTGCAGAGCCCCTCGTTCACCGTCACCGTGACCAACGACGCCGACCACGCCCGGTTCTTGTCCGGGGACGACAGCGGCCCCTGGTTCAGCCTGACGGAGCTCTGGTACAACGGCGAGCGATCGGTCGCCTACAACGAGTGGTCCCTGTGCGCCCCGAAGTGCGGCCAGGCGACCCTGGGCGGCTACGGCTGCGCCGACATCGCGATGATCCCCTCGGTCATCGCCCTCCTGCCGATGGACTCCACCAGCCTCGAGTTCGACGGTGACGCCTGGATGCTGGTCCCGGGCCTCACCTCCTCCTGCATCAAGAAGACCGCCCTCACCGAGCCCCTGACCCTGGAGCTGTGTCACGGCAGCCAGGCGCAGACGTGGGAGGGGTGGGACCTCCCGGAGCCGATCTCCAGCGGCGTCGTCAGCGACGAAGCGTTCGTCGTCAACCCGGTCTGCCAGTCCTGGGAGTTCTCCCTCGAGGACGGCAGCGACGTGCAGGTCGGGCTCGCGGCCGAGTGACCCCCCTCCGACGTGCCGATCCCGGTTCGGGCAAGATCTCCTGCATCGCCCGCCTGCTGCCCCTGCTGCTGATCGTCTGGCTGAGCCCCGGCTGCGCGCCCGCCGACTTCTGCCAGCCGCTGAGCGGCTCGGAGGTGACGCTGCTGGTCCGTCCTCCGGCGCGGGCGGGGGACGAGAGCGGCAACCCGTTCGTCTTCTCCACCATCCAGGCCGCCCTGGACGCCACCTCCGGCCGGCAGTCGACCGTCTGCGTGTCGGCGGGTCGCTACGAGGAGCGGCTGACCGTGCCGCCCTGGGTCCACCTCCTGGGGGAGGGGACCGACCTGGTGCAGGTCCGGCCGCCCCAGTCCCGGTTCGTGCCCCACGCCGCGTTCGTCGACCGGGTGCTCCTGACCCTGGCCCCCGAGGTCGACGCCCCGGTCCGGGTGGAGGCGGTCGACATCGGCGCGGCGGCCGTCTGCGCCGACCAGGTGGGCCCGGGGACCTCGCTCCTGCGGGACGTCGTCCTGCACGACTGCGGGATCGGGCTGCGGGGGAGCGCGGGCGCGACGCTCGTGGAGGCGTCCGTGCTGCGCGGGCACTTCCTGTGGGGGGTGCACGTCGACGGCCTGGATCGGCTGGCCGTCCGGGACGGCACCACCCTGACCGGCAACGGCTTCGGCGCGCTGCCGGCGCCGTTCCAGCCGGTCTTCGAGGGGGCCTGGCAGCGGGCGTCGGAGCTGGAGGGGGTGTCGGCCGGGGGCGTGCTGCGCGCGTCCGACGTCGCCGACCTGGAGATCGAGGACGTCGTGGTCTCCGGCAACGCGTTCGAAGACGGCAGCTTGTTGTTCGTCGACACCACCTGGGTGGTCCGTGACTCGGAGATCGCGGTCGGCGCCGTGGAGGTGGGCGATCAGACCGGGCTGGCGGGCACCGGGCCGACGTTCCTCGTCTCCGGCGGCGACGGCCTGCTCCGCCGGACCGCGGTCCGCACCGGCGGTCAGGAGTTGGTCCGCGTCGCCGGTGAGCCGGCGCTCCTGACGATCGAGTCGGCCGCCTGGGATGGGCGGGGCGCGGACGCGGTGGTCACCCCGTCGGCCATCGGGCCGGCGATCGACTTCGACGCCGGCGGCACGCTCGACCTGGAGCACGTCACGCTGCTCGGCGGTGGCGGCGTCGGGCTGCGGATCGGCGCGGACACGGACCTGGCGGTCGTCAACTCGATCGTCTGGGGGCACGACGACGGCGCCGGCCTCCGGGTCGCGTCGGACGCCGACGTGACCGGCTATGGCGTCGCCTGGAGCCTCTTCGAAGACGGGGATCTGGAGGGGGAGGACCTGGTCGAGCCGGCCGACCCCGACCTGGACGACGCGTTCGTGCCGGCGGCCGACTCGCCCGCTCGGTGCGAGGGACAGCCCGGCGGCTCGGCCGTCGACCTGCTCGGGGGGGACCGGCCGTTCGAGGCGGGGAAGGCGCCGGACGTCGGCGCCGTCGAGCGGCAGGAGGGTTGCCCGTGAGGCGCGCGCTCGTGCTCGCGGCGAGCCTGGTGGTCGTCGTGGTCGCGACGCCGTCGGCCGACGCGGCGCGATGGGACCCGGCGCTGCGCTGGAACACGCTGTTCACCGAGCACTTCGCGATCCACTTCCACCAGGGCGAGGCCGAGCTGGCCGCCGAGCTCGCCCTGGTCGCCGAGGACGTGCACGAGCTGCTGACGCCCTACTTGAAGTGGGAGCCCTTCGGGCGCACGCAGCTGGCGATCGTCGACCCGACGGACGGGGCCAACGGCTACGCGAGCACGGTGCCGAACAACACGATCGTGCTGTACGCGGTGCAGCCGACGCCGGACACGTCGCTGGACAACTACGAGCACTGGATGTGGGCGATCTTCGTCCACGAGTACACCCACATCCTGCAGATCGACATGGTCGGCGGGCTGCCCCGCGCCGCCCGGATGGTGCTCGGTCGGCTGATCACCCCCAACGCGGTGCTCCCCCGGTGGTTGACCGAGGGGTACGCGGTCTACCTCGAGACCCGCTTCACGACCGGCGGCCGCGGCCGCTCCACCTACGCCGACATGCTGCTCCGCGTGGCCGCCCTGGAGCGCAAGGTCCCGGCCATCGACATGGCGGAGGGGTACGGCCAGGCCTGGCCGCGGGGGGCGACCCGGTACCTGTACGGCGGCCGCTTCCACTTCGAGGTCGAGCGTCGGGCCGACGGGGGCGACGCCGCCTGGGTCGACTTCCACCAGCGCCACTCCCGCTACGTCGTGCCCTACTTCCTCCCCGCGAAGCCGGCGTTCGGCCTGACGCTGTCGCGGATGTGGAAGGAGTGGAAGGTCGACCTCGCCGCCGATGCGCTGGCCGACGCCGAGCGCATCGCGTCGCAGGGGGGCGGCCTCACCCCGACGCGGATCGTGCCGACCCGGCCGGAGATGGCCTGGAGGCCCCGCTACACGCCGGACGGCGAGTCGATCCTCTACGTGCACTCGTCGACCCGAGAGCGGTCGTCGTTGCGCGTGGTCCGACGGGACGGGTCGGACGAGAAGCGGGTGCGCGTCGGCGGCGTCGGTCGCCCCGTGTGGTCTCCCGACGGCACCGTCATCTACTGGTCGGGGGTCGGCCAGACGAACCGCTGGCAGTCCTACAACGACCTGTACCGCTACGACCCGGAGACGAAGAAGCGAACGCGCCTGACCCGAGGCGCCCGCCTCTCCGACCCGGCGCCGCACCCCGACGGCGGCTGGCTCGTCGCGGTGCAGACCCACCGCGGCCAGAACCAGCTGGTGCGAGTGGACCTGCCTCCCGACGAGGAGGCCGACGAGGCGCCCGTCGATGCCCCTGGCGGCTCGGCCGAAGGTGGCGACGGCCCCGGCATCACCCAGGGGTCGGACCCCGAGGACGTCGCCTACGGCGCGGGTGACGTGGCGATGCTGCGCCCCCTGACCGCGGCGGCCGACGGATCGCAGTACTCCAACCCGGCGTGGGATCCCGCGGGGGAGCGGCTCGCGGTGTCGGTCTGGAAGCCGGGCGGGTTCCGCGACATCCACGTCTTCGACGCCGACGGCCGGGTGCTGCGCAGCCTGACGTGGGACCGCGCGAGCGACAGCGACCCGGTCTGGACCCCCGACGGGGAGCACATCGTGTTCGTGTCCGACCGGGACGGCGTGCTCAACCTGTACGCCTATCGGTGGGCCGACGGCAGCTTCTGGCGGGTCACCCGGCTGCTCGGCGGAGCCCGCCACCCCGACGTCTCCCCCGACGGGCGACACGTCGCGTTCCAGGGTTACGGGGCCGACGGCTGGCGCATCGAGGAGCTGCGGCTCGACCCGGCCGCCTGGGAGCCGGTGCGCATCGATCCCCGCGCGCTCCCCGGCCCGGGCTTCGGGCCGTCCGCCCAGGCGACCGCGCCCCTCCACCCGCTGGAGGGGGTGCCGGGGCCGGAGCTGCCGTTCGGGGACGGGCCGGCCGACGCCGTCGCCCGGGCGCGCACGCGGGCCCCCTACGACACCCCGGCGACGGGGGTGCTGCCGGCGCCGGCCGAGGTCCAGCGGCCCGGCCCGCGGGAGAAGCCGGACCTGCCGGCCGAGCTGGGCACGGTGCGCCGCTACAACCCCCTGCGCACCCTGTTCCCGCCCCGCTACCTCAGCCTGTTCGGCGCGCTGACCGACACCGGCGCCGTCGGCGGCATCGGCACCGGCGGCACCGACGCGCTGAGCCAGCACGGCTGGGGCGCGTCGGTGCACTACCGGACCGACAGCCGGTACATCGGCTGGTCCGCCGGCTACACGCTCAACGCGTTCCGTCCGGTCTTCAACGTCGGCTTCTCGACCATCGCCCTGGACTACGGCCGCGTCCTGCTCCGCACCAAGGGGCCCGCCGGGCCGGGCGGAACGACGTTCCCGGGGGTGTTCCGAGGGGCCGACCGCTACTACGAGCGTCGCGATCGGCTGAGCGCCGGCGTCTCGATCCCGGTCAAGCGTCGCCACTCGATCAGCGCCCGCTACAAGCTGGAGTTCCGCAGCCCCTTGAGGGAGCTGCCGGACGACGCGGACCCCGATCTGCTGCCCGCCCGGGGCAGCTTCTCCGGCGTCGTGGTGGGCTGGGCGTTCGGCGAGTTCCGGCGCTACGGCGCGTCGATCTCACCCGAGGACAGCCACCTCATCTCGGTCTCCGTCGACGTCGAGAGCAGCTGGCTGGGGGCCTTCCGGCGGCTCCCCGACGGCACCCGCCAGGACCTCCACCGGGCCATCGTCACCGCCGAGGCGCGGGAGTACCTGAGCCTGCCCTGGGGGCGGAACCACGTGCTCGCGCTGCGGGTCGCTGTCGGCGCGACCTTCGGCACCGACATCCCCCAGCGCACGTTCCGCATCGGCGGCCCCTACGGCGACAACCCCTACGTGTCGCTGCCCGATCGCTATTACGCGCTGCGGGGCTACCCGACCTCGTCGATGCGGGGCAACCACGTCTACATCGGCAGCGCCGAGTACCGGCTGCCGCTGTTCTACGTCGAGCGCGGCTTCTGGACCGCGCCGGTGTGGCTGCGCAGCGTGTCGCTGACGATCTTCGCGGAGGCCGGCCAGGTGTTCGACACGGAGGACTACGCGAGCTACGCGGGCAGCCCCGACGGGTTCGTCGCCTTCTGGGCCGCGACCCGGCCGGCCGTCGGCGTCGAGCTGGTCGGCGACGCGGTCTTGGGTTGGGCGGGCCGCTTCCAGGGGAGGGTCGGCTACGGCCTCGGCTTCGGCTCGGGGGCGTACCCCGCGGGCACCTTCTACGCACAGCTGGGGACCTCGTTCTGATGGCGGCAGCGCGGACCGGGGCGCCCGCCGGGGCGGGGCGGGCATCACAAAACCCGCCGCGCAGGGCCTCGACTTGCATACGTTCCGAGACGAAATGAACTACTCAACCCGGCTTCGCCTTCCGCTGTGCGCCCTGATCGGGGGCGCGGCGGCGCTGGCGTCCGGGTGCGCGGCGATGGAAGGCACGGCCCTGTACGGCGACGACGACGACGCCCTCGCCCGGGGGCAGACCATCGTCTTCGTCGGCACCGACCCGACCACGCTCGAGACCGACCTGTACGCGGTGCAGGCGGTGGGCGAGCTCGACTCGGACGACCTGCAGGGGCCCGACCTCATCGACGCCCAGGGGTTCGACGTCACCGCCCTCGTCGACCTGGGGGTGGGCGCTCCGACCAGCCCGCTCCGGGACTCTTCGGACTCGCTGTTCACCGCCGATCAGCCGTTTACGGTCCCGGACCGCGCCGGCACGCAGCTGGCCGTGCTCGCGTCCATCCGCGACGCCGACAGCGGCGAGGTGTCCGCCGGGCGGGTGGCGCTGATCGACCTCGCGTTCGGCGCCGAGCCGGCGGTCTCCGACCCCATCGACGGTCTGCAGACGGTGTCGTTCACCTGGGACGGCGGCTGGCTCGTCTACGAGCGGTCGGTGCCGGGGAGCACCGGACGCACCGAAGTGCTGGTCCAGCGCCCCATCGGGGTCGGCTTCAGCGACCCCATCCAGATCGGACCGTCGGCCGACGCCACCAGCGTCGAGGTGGTCGGCCTGGGCAAGCAGAGCGAGCGGATCCTGCTCCTGGAGCGGGACCTGGAGACCGGCGTCGCGGACGTCTGGCTGGCGGACCCGGAGACGGGCGACGCCGAGCTGCTGACCGGCGAGGACTACCTGGAGGATCGGGTCGACCAGCCCGCCCTCTCCCCCGACGGCCGATGGCTCGCGATGGTGCGCAGCCGGCCGGACAGCGCCCGCGCCGTCGTGGTGCTCGACCTGGAAGAGGACAGCCTGGAGGAGCTGACGGACGATCTCGTCGCGGACTGCTTCTGGCCGACGTGGGCCCCCAGCGAGGAGCTCGAGGCGCCCCGCCTGGTGTTCGTCTGCTCGGACCTCAGCAGCGAGCAGCCGGACCTGCTGCGTTGGGACGCCGAGCCCGGCGCCGAGACGGTCAGCCTGACCAGCGGCCCGCAGCCCTTCATCGGCGGCACGATGGACGGCCTGGTCATCCGCACCGAGCCCCGCTGGGACCCCCAGGTACAGCTCGTGGTGTTCGGAGCGTCGACCCCCGAGGAAGCCCTGTCGGGCGCCGGCATGACATTGATGGTGCTGCCCGTCGAGCCCCTGGAGGGGGACTCGCTCGTCTACCCCATCTGGAGCGGCGACGAAGCGTCGGCCGGCTGGGCCCACTTCTCGGCGAGCGCTCAGAGCTCCCTGGAAGCGGACGCGTCCGGGCCGATGCTGCTGTGGGACCGGGACAACTCGGGCCTGCAGGACACGGCCGGCAACCACCCGATCCACGTCCTGCCGACGCACCTCGCGAACCCGGACCCGCAGCCGGTCGACCTGGGCGTGAACCTGCTGGTGTCCTACCCGCTGTTCCTGGGCAGCAACACGATGCTCTACCCGTAGGCCCCTAGTGGTCCAGCACAGGGATTCTGGTGAGTCCTCGTGCGCCCTGCCCGCCGCTGCCTGCGTTGGTCGTCGGTCGCGGGGGAAACACCCCGCTCCGCTCCTCCCGCCTTGTCATCAACGCGCAGGCCATCACGATCAACTCACCGAATTCCCTGTGCAGAACCACTAGCGAATCTCCAGGTCGAACGGCAACCGCGCCTGCACGACCTCGTCGTCCGGGCCCCAGCCCGGCAGCAGGCTCGCCAGCCCCCGCGCCTCCGCGAGGGGGAGCCGCTGCTGCAGTCGCCGCAGGAAGCCCGGTCGCGGAGCCGTGCAGTAGACCGTGCTCCAGCCCGGGGTGAGGCCGGCCCGGCGCGCCGCCTCCTCGACGGCCTCGCGCAGCCCGCCGATCTCGTCGACCAGGCCACGCTCCAGGGCCTGGGGTCCGGTCCAGATGCGGCCTCGGGCGTGCTGTTCGACGTCGGCCCGGGCGGCCCGTCGGCCCTCCGCCGCCTTGCCGACGAACTCGTCGTAGAACGCCTCGAGGTGGCGGCGCAGGTGGGCCCGCTCGGAGTCCGTCAGCCCGGTGGCGAGGGAGAAGAGCCCGGTGTGGTCGCCGTAGCTGAGCACCTCGCGCTTCAGCCCGAGCTTCTCCATCAGCCCCCGGGGGTCGAACTTGCCTCCGACCACCCCGATCGAGCCCGTGATGGTCATCGGTCCGGCGACGATCGCGTCGGCCGCCATGGCCATGTAGTAGCCGCCCGACGCCGCCACCGACCCCATCGACGCGACGACCGGCTTGCGCTTGCGCAGCTTGCGCAGCTCCCGCCACAGCAGGTCCGAGCTGGTGCCGCTGCCGCCGGGGGAGTCGATGCGGAGCACCACCGCGGCGATCCCGTCGTCTTCCCGCAGCGACCGGAGCGTCGTGGTCAGCGCGCGCCACGCGATGTGGCCGGCCGCGCTCTCCCCCTCGTCGCCCGTGGTGATCGGTCCCTTCGCGACGACCACCGCCACCCGCGGCGCCGACGCGGCCCGCCGCTCGAGCGCGGCGGCCCAACGCCACCCGCGCAGCCAGCGACGAGAGAGACGGAACCGCAGCCTGCGGCGCCCCGAGAACGGGCCCGGCGCCCGGTCGTCGCCCTCGTCCGGCGCGTCGTCGGGCAGGTCGCCCATCTCCTTGAGGATCGCCCGGTGCCAGCGGTCGGGGTACAGGGTCCGGTCGATGAGGCCCTGCTCCTTCGCCTCGCGGGCCAGCCAGGGGCCGGAGTCCAGGAGCTCCTGGACGCGGCCCTGGCCGAGCTCCCGAGCGTCGCCGACCCGGTCGACGAACCGGCCGTGCAGGTCTGCCAGCACGTAGTCCAGCGACTCCCGGAAGGCGTCACTCATGTCCTCGCGCAGGTAGGGCTCCGCGAAGGTCTTGAACTCGCCCGCCGCCTCGAAGCAGGCATTGACCCCCAAGAGGTCCAGGGTGCCCTTGTAGAAGGTCACCTCGGCGCGTAGCCCGACGATGTCCAGCGTGGCCATCGGCGGCATCACGATGTGCTCGCAGGCGGTCGCGAGGTAGTACTCGAGGTGTCCCGGGCTCTCCAGGTAGGCGAACGCCCGGCGGCCCTTGCCGCGCAGCCGGAGCAGCGCCTGGCGGGCCTGCTCCACTTCCTCCCAGCCGGTGGTCAGCCGCCCGATGCGCAGCGCGACCGCCTCGATCGACGGATCCCGGGCCGCCGCATGGAGCTCTTCGATGAACGACGCGGTGGTGCGTCGCGCGGTGCCCGCAGGCACGAAGCGGGTCGCCCCCTCCTCCTCCTCCAGCACGCCGCTGAGGCGGAGGCGGAGCACGGTCCGGGTCCTGCTGCGGGTCCATTGCAGCAGGGTCCGCAGGAAGCTGGCGGGTGGTCCGAAGACCAGGAGCCCGAGCAGGAGGCGCACAACTCTCAAGGAGGTGCGATTCTACTGGGGATGCGCGGTGATGCAGCGATGGAGCCGATCCGGAAGTTCAGCCCGGCGCTGATCCCCCTGGGGGTCGCGGTGTGGCTGATCGGGATGGCGCTGCCGTCCTGGTACGTCGCGGTGGCGGGCCTGCTGACGACGATCGGGGGGGCGATCGTCGTCAGCGGAGGCGGGGGTCGCGTCAGTTCCCCTGAGGCGTGATCTCGAGCTTGTAGCCGCCCGTGCCGCCGGAGTAGCCGACGACGAAGATCCAGCAGTCCGCGCCGTCGGGCAGCGGCACGATGGTCGTGCCCTCCTCCGGCTTGCTCAGGTCCGTGAGGCCCGGCTCGAACGGGATGCTGTAGTAGCCCTCGGGGTTGAAGGCGTTGAAGAAGTAGCAGATGAACACGGTGTCGTAGTCGCTGCCGCCGGCGTCCCAGTCGAGGCTGGCGGTGATGAAGCCGGCTTCGGGGAACGTGACGTGGAACGCGTCGTTGTCACCGGCCCACGAGTCGGGCTCGATGCTGCCGATCTCGCCGTACAGCTCGTTGGTCTTGCCGGCGCCGGCCGACTCGCCGAGCTCCTGGAAGGTACCGTCGGGCCACGGCGTAGCGTACGCGGGGCTGAACCCGGCGATGTCGATGTCGTTGGGCTCGGCCTCGAACCAGATGTTGCCGAGCTCGGGCTGCTTGGAGAACCAGGCCTCGCTGATCGGCACCCCGCCGGGCTGCAGGAGCGGCGGGTTGTCGAACGTCTCCCACTGGTCGGCGAGCTCCCAGGCGACGCGGTCCTTGGCCAGGTCGTAGGGGATGAGCTCGGTGACGCGGCGGCTGTTGGCCGTGGCGAGGGTGTTGTTCAGCGACGCGACGTCGCCGGCGAAGATGTTCACCGTGGTGAAGTCGCTGCTGACCACGTTGGTGCTGCGGGTCTCGTAGTTGCCGAGCCGCATCTCCGGGTCGGTGTCGTCGCAGTCGCGCAGCCCCAGGGTGTAGCCGTCGCCGTCCTGATCGACCGACTGGTAGTCGTCGTTCTGCGAGTAGGTCCCGTCCTCGTTGCGGGTCCAGTCGTTGTTCTCGTCGATGAAGTCGTCGCAGTCGTCGTTGACGCCGTTGGGCACGTCGTAGTTGAACTCGACGACGTTGCCGACGTCGTCGGTCAGGTGCGGGTGGATGTTGGGGTCGAGGTCGTTGCAGTCGTCGCCGCCGTTGTCGTCCAGGACGACGAAGCCGTCGTTGTCGGCGTCGATGTCCTGACCGTCACAGATCTCGTCGCCGTCCAGGTCGCCGGGCACCGACTCGGCGTCTTCGGGATCGGAGCCGCAGATGATCTCGGTCCAGTTGTGCTCGCCGTCGGCGTCGTTGTCCTGGGCGCAGCCGGCCTGGCCGAGGCAGTCGGAGTCGCACAGACCGTCGCGGTCCTCGTCCACCGGCATGTCGGTCGGGTCCTGCTCGTCGGTGCCGCAGGCGATCTCCTCGATGTCGGACCAGGCGTGGATGTCGTTCGCGTCGTAGACCGTCTCGTCCCCGTCGGTGTTGCCGAAGTCGAGGGCGCCGTCACCGCCGGCGCAGTCGTCGTCCAGGCCGTTGGAGGGGTGCTCGTGGTCCAGGCCGGGGAAGATGTCGGCGTTGGCGTCGTTGCAGTCGGGCGTACCGAGGCCGCCGACCTCCTGGGGGCCACGGCAGACGCCGTCGCCGTTGACGTCGTAGCCGGCGTTCTCGCAGTAGCCGTCGCCGTCGTTGTCCACGTCGTCGGGGCCGTTGTCGGCCCAGCCGTCGCAGTCGTTGTCCTTGCGGTCACCGGCGACGTCGCCCCGGAACGGGCCCACGTCGGGGTCGGTGTCGTTGCAGTCGCCGTCCGCCACGGTGAAGCCGTCGCCGTCGGCGTCGGCGGTGCCGGTGCCGTCGTCGGCGACGCCGTCGCAGTCGTTGTCCTTGCCGTCGCCCATGCCGTCGATCAGCACGCCCGACTCGATGGACACCTGGTGGGCGAAGACCATGTCGTAGGCGCACCAGAAGGTCTCGGTCTCGTCGTCCAGCGTCCAGTCCTCGCAGGACGTGCCGGCGACCGGGTCACCCAGGTTGTCGATGTCGTTGCTGAGGAACGCGCCGACCAGGATGGCGAGGTTGTCCTCGATCAGCGGGTCGTCGGACTCGCCGACCGGGAAGGTCGCGACGTCGCCCTCGATGCCGAACTCGATGTTGTGCTCGCGGGGGTCGTTGCCCACGAAGACCAGCTCGTAGGCGCCGGAGCCGGCGTCGCCGCTGACCGTGACGGCCACCAGGAACTCGTCGCCGTCCTCCACCTGGGTGGAGTAGCGAGGCAGCACGAACTCGAGGACCGGGTTGTCCTCGTCGTCGAAGACCGGGTTGCCGTCGTCGTCGATCACCTGGTTGGTCAGGTTGCCGTCGACGTACAGCTCGTTGGTCGCCTCGCCGGCGTCGTTGGTCTGGACCGTGACGCCCTCGTAGACGGTGATGTCGACGTCACCCTGGTCGATCTCCTCGGCCAGCCGGGCCTTGATCACGAAGGGGCCCTGGTAGCCGGCGCTGATCCGGTAGAAGTCGACGTCGGGGTCCTGGCCCAGGGGCACGTCGCAGTCGGGGACCGCGCCGGCCTCGATCTCCATCGGGTCGCACAGCTTGTCGGAGCTGCCGCGCACGATGTGGTAGCCGTAGGCGATCGAGAACGGACCGTCGGCCGTCGCGTCGCTGTCGTTGTTGTCGGCGTCGTCGTCGGAGCGGGGGGTGAGCTCCGCTTCGAACAGGCCGACGGGGGGCAGCGTCACGATGCCGTGGATGTGACGCTGGGAGATGCCGGTCTCCTCGCCGAGGCAAGCGCCCAGGACGAGTCCACAAGCGAGGAGCGCGAAGGTCTTGTTGCTCATGCTCATCGTTCTCTCCTGCCCTAGAAGCTGAACCGCACGCCGACTTCGAAGCGGCGCGGCAGGTAATAGGAAGTGGGGGACGCGAAGGTCGGCCCGCCAAAGTTGCGCTCGATCACGTCACCGTTCTCGTCGATGGCGCGGCGGTCGGCGCTGGCGATGTCCAGGTTGTTCAGGAGGTTGAACGACTGGACGATGATGTCGACCTGGGTGCCCGCGATGGACAGGGCGAGGCTCGCCCGGAGGTCCAGGTTGAGGTAGGCCGGAAGACGCTCGCGCGTGCCCCGCTTGAAGACGTAGTTGGTGTACGAGCCGTACCACTCGTTGCGCTGCAGCCGGTCCAGCGGCACGCCCGAGGCGAAGTCCATGACGCCGCCGATGGCGTAACCCATGCTGAACTTCTCGCTCAGCTTCCAGGCCGTCGGGTTGTCGTACGTGGCCGCGATCTTCAGGACGTGGGTCTGGTCGGCGCCGCCGATGCCGTCCTCGACGTAGCGCTGGGTCGGGATGTCGAAGTCGCCGCTGACGCCGACGCGGCTGCTGAACGAGGCGCCCGCGGTGTTGGCGAAGAGCCGGCTGTACTGGTAGCTGGCGAGCATCTCGAAGTTGTCCGAGAGCTGCTTCCGCACGACCAACTGCAGGGCGTAGTAGGTGCGGTGGCCGTCCTGCGGAGTGCGCAGGCGGTAGACCTCGCCGCCGCCGCCGTTGCGGAAGCCGACCGGGTTGGTGCCGTCCTTGTTCCAGATGAGGTTGACCTCGTCGTCCTCCCACATGTGGGTGAACTCGCGGTAGTGGAAGTTCACCTCCGCGGCGAGGTCCCGCGCGATCTCGCGCTGGGCCCGGAAGAAGACCTGGTGGCTGCGCGCCGGCACGAAGTCGGAGTGCGTGATGTTGCTGCCGGGCTCGGCGGAGCGGTTGCTGTCCTCAGACCACTTCTGCTGGCCGGAGTCCCAGGGGTAGAACTCGAAGTTGAACTGGGACCGGTTGATGTAGCCGGACAGGCTCAGCAGGCCCGGGTCCACCACCTGGGCGTAGGAGCCCATGATGTAGGTCTTGCCGTCGCGGAAGGGGTCCCAACCGACGGTGGCGCCCCAGCTGACCGCGTTGGTGTTGATGATCGAGTCGCCGACGTTGTTGCGCAGGTTGGCGTGCAGGTAGCGCAGGCCGACGCTGATGAGCAGGCCGCGGGTGGGCGACCAGCGGTCCTGGATGTAGGCGTTGGCGACGATGCCGGGGGTGCGCTGCTGACCGCTGTTGATGATCAGGTAGCGGCCGCCGTTCTCGTAGCTGTCGATGTCGCTGACCTCGGCGGTGGACAGGAAGCCGTCACCGTCCGAGTCGACCGGGGTCTGGATGAGGATCGTGTTGCCGGCCCAGCCGAAGTCGCGCAGCGACCAGAGCGGCTGGATGTTGATGCCGCCGTCGAGGCTGTGGGAGCCGAGGGCGCGGTCGATGCCGACCGTCGCGTCGCTGCTGATGACCAGGTTGTGACGCCGGTTCCAGTCGTAGCTCGCGTCGCCGGTGTTGAGGCCCGGGCCGGCGGCGCCGAAGCCGCCCCACACCGTGGAGACCTGCTTGTCCTCGTCGCTGCAGAAGCCGGTCTCGTCCCGGTTGGAGCAGTTCCGCCACTGCTGCGGCTGCACCATGATGGTCGACAGGCTGTACGACGCCGTGGTCGTCACGACCGCCCGGCCGCCGATCTGGATTTCGTGGGAGAGGCTGACGCCGAACCCGCCCTGGCGCCACAGCTGCTGGCCCGAGGCGATGGTGTAGACGTTGCCGGCGTTGATGTTGCTGATGTCCGTCGGGTCGGCGCGGAACGTCAGGGTGAACTTGTTCCGGGCGAACGGCTGCGCGGTGAGCTTGCCGACGATGAAGTGGCTGTTCCAGCTGCGCGGGACGAGCGGGAACTTGCCGTAGTCGCGGCCGATGTCGGTCGAGTTCTGCGGCAGCACGCGGTTCCAGTTGAACTGGTAGGCGATGTAGAACCAGAAGCGGTCCTTGACGATCGGGCCGCCGAGGGAGCCGTTGAGCTCCAGGTCGTCGACGGTGTTTCGCGAGATGCTGACGTACTGGTTGCCCGCGGCCTGCAGGGCGGACGTCAGGTAGTAGGCGCTGAACGTGCCCTCGAACGTGTTGCCGCCGGACTTGGTGACGATGTTGATCGTGCCGCCGAGGCCCTGGTTGTAGCGGGCGTCGTAGCCGGCGGTGATGACCTCGAGGTCTTCGATCGCGTCGAAGTTGAAGTTCATCGAGAAGGTGCCGGTCACCGGGTCGGTCGTGCTGTTGCCGTCCAGGTAGTACTGGTTGCTCTGCAGCGTGCCGCCGTTGATGTTCGGGTTGGCCCCGCCGCTCACGCCGGGCAGGAACTGCACGACGTCCTGGAAGGACCGGCCCGAGGGCAGGTTCTTGAGGAAGTCGGCGTTCAGCGACATGGACTGCGTGGTCGACTCGGTGTCGATCAACGGGCGGCGGTCGATGACCTCCACCGTCTCCCCGACCTCCGGCAGCTCCATGACCAGCTTCACCGAGACCGTGCGGCCCTGGGAGACCACCAGGTTCGTCCGGATGATCGTCTTGAAGCCTTCCTTCTCGACGTCCAGCCGGTACGTGCCGGGGGGCAGCGCCATGAAGCGGAACCGGCCGTCTTCGCCGGTGACCGCGTCGCGGGTGCCCTGGAGGTTGTCCGACGACAGCGTCAGGCTGACGCCCACCAACGGGGTGTCCGCCTGGTCGACGACCTCCCCCTTGAGGACGCCGGTCGTGGTCTGTGAGAACGCGCTCGAGGCCGGCAACAGAAGGCCGACCACCACGAGGGCGCTAACGAGAGAGCTGCGGATGTGAGCGAGCAACGAATCCTCCAGCGGGTCCCGGGTCCCGGGCGGCTGTCGCCGCGGGCGGCCCCCCCAAGGGGGCTCAGGGCGAGCGGGTTGTAGCCGAACGATTCAAACCGTGTCAAGGAGCCGGCTTTGCCCGCTGCTGTCAACGAAATGTGTTGATTTTCAAAGGACTTTGTCGGGTTTACGGGTGAAGCTTGCCCAGCGCGCCACGCTTGACAGGATCGCCCCGTGTCGACTACCGCTATCCGGCCTGCTGTTGCGGGCGCGCGGAGGATGCTGTGACCCAGGAGATGACCGACTGCCCCGTGTGCAAGAACGAGGTCCCCAAGGGGGCCCCGCGCTGCAAGCACTGCTTCAGCGACCTCGCCGAGCACTGGGAAGGCCCGGTCCAGGGCGGAAACCCCCTCCCCGGGGTCCTGCTCCTGGCCCTGGTGTTCGTCGCCGCGATCTCCGGCGTCTACTGGACGATCAACAACCAGGAGCAGCTCGGCCAGGTGACGCTCGACCCGCGGGAAGAGCGGATCGTCGTCGTCTACACGTCCACCACCGACCAGCCGCGCACCCGCCAGATCTTCTTCAACGACGTGGCGAGCATCGAGATGGAGGCCAACCAGAACTTCCTGGGCGGCAACCAGTGGCTGGTCTACGTCGTCACGACCGACGGCGAGCGGGTGCTCATCAACCGCTCCCGCGACACGCCGCTGGAGTCCTACGCGAGCAACATCGCGCAGCACACCAACAAGCAGCTGACGATCATCAACAACATCCGGGCGGGCTCGGAGATGGTCGGCATCGGCGGCTAGGAGCCGCCCGGGCGACGGCTCGGGCTCGCTACTCCGCCCCCTCCGCGATCC
>CAYQEG010000153.1:0-19866 GCA_964416435.1 uncultured Rickettsiales bacterium | reverse complement strand
CAGGAGCGCCCTTGACACCGCAGGCGGTTCGTCGCCTGATGCGGACGTGCGCCTCTACGCTCTCTTGCTGCTCCTCCTGCCGCTGTTGCTCGGCTGCCCGTCGGACGACGACGACGTCGTCATTCCGGACGATGACGACGACGTAGCCGCGGACGACGACGACGCGGTCGACGACGACGACGCGGTCGATGACGACGACACGACGCCGCCACCCGACGACGACGACTCCGCCGCGGACGACGACGACTCCGCCGCGGACGACGACGACGACGACTCCGCCCCGCTGACGATCGGCGAGCTCTGCTTCCCCGACCGCGAGCCCACCGGCGAGGACGAGGTGGCGGGCCCCGACTACGACCAGTTCGCGCCGGTGGTCGGCTCCCATTGCTTCGGGACCAACCACCAGGACATCGACGACGTCGAGCGCGTCGTCTTCCTGGGAGACTCGGTGACGGTGGGGGTGCCCAACCTGTCGATCGATCTGACCGAGCTGGGCCTGCCGGCCGGGGCCGGCACGGCGACCGCGGCCTTCTATCGCAACCTGCTGATGAACGACCTGGTGGGCGAGTTCGGCCTGACCGCGCCGGCCGGGATCTGGGAGGAGGTCGACATCCTCAACGGGACGGCCCTCCAGCAGGAGAGCAACGACTTCGCGTCCTGCGCCAAGTGGGGAGCTCGCAACGACGACCTGCTGCTCCCGCCCCAGCAGCAGCTGGAGAACTGCCTGCCCGAAGGGGTGCGGGACCAACGCACCCTGGTGGTCTGGACGTCCGGCGGCAACGACCTCGCCAACATGACCGAGGCGGCGATCAACGGCGCGTCGGCGACCGAATTGATCGCCCAATCGACGGAGATCGTGGACCTGCTCGAGGACGCCGTCGAGTGGCTGGTCGAGCCGGGCCGCTTCCCCAACGGGGTCTTCCTGGTCTACGGGAACATGTACGAGTTCACGGACGGCACCGGCGACACGTCGGTCTGCCCGGCGGCGAAGCTGGCCGGCTTCGGGGAGCCGCCGCCGGACCCGATCGCGCTGGCCGAGTCGGTCGTCTGGATCCAGGAGCAGTACATGCGCATCGCCGTGGAGAACGGCGTCGACATGATCTGGATGCTCGAGCACTTCTGCGGCCATGGCTGGAACCACGAGAACCCGGACGCCCGCTGCTACCTGGGGCCCGACTCCGAGCTGTGGTTCGACTTCAGCTGCACCCACCCCAACGAGGCGGGGCACCAGCAGATCGCCTCGATGTTCATGGGTGTGATCGAGGAGTGAGGTAGCCGGCTACTCCCAGTCGTAGAAACCGCGGCCCGTCTTTCGGCCGAGCCGGCCATCGGCCACCATCTGGCGCATCAACGCCGGCGGCTCGAACGCCGGGTTGCCGAGCTCCGCGGCCAGGTACTCGCCGATGTGCATCCGCACGTCCAGGCCGACCAGGTCGGTCAACTTCAGCGGGCCGACCGGGTGGCGGTATCCGAGCACCATCGCGGTGTCGATGTCGTCGGCCGAGGCGACCCCCTGCTCGACCATCCGGATCGCCTCCATGCCGAGGCAGACGCCCAGCCGACTGGTCGCGAAGCCCGGGAAGTCCTTCACCGTGATGCAGCTCTTGCCGATCAGCTCGCCGTAGGCCTGACAGGCCCCCAGCACGGCGTCGCGGGTGCCGTCGTGCACCACGATCTCCAGCAGCTTCATGATGTGCACGGGGTTGAAGAAGTGCAGCCCGATGACGCGGCCCGGATCGCGCACCGCCTCGGCGATGCGAGCGATGGACAGAGAGCTGGTGTTCGTGCCCAGGATGGCATGGTCGGGGACCAGCTTCTGGACGTCGCCGAAGACCTGTCGCTTCAACTCCAGCTTCTCCGGCACCGCCTCGATGACCAGGTCTGCTCCCGAGCAGGCCTCGCGGAGATCGGTCGTGGCGCTCATCCTCGTGAGGGTGAGCCTGGCGGTGTCCGCCTCGACCTTGCCGCGAGCGACGCCCTTCTCGAGGTTGCGGCGCACCGCCGCCAGCCCGCCGTTCGCGGCGGCGGCGGAGATGTCGAACAGGCGGGCCTCCAGGCCGGCCATCGCGCTCACCTGCGCGACGCCGTGTCCCATCGTCCCCGCCCCCAGCACGGTCACGGTTCGGATCTGCATTGGACGCGAAGGGTAGCCGAACCGACCCGTCAGCGGCGTCGGTTCGGGGTGAAGATCAGTGGGCCGCTTCGTCGCCCCAGATCTCCTGGAGCCGGCGGTCCCGACCGCACCCCGTGCGGTAGCTGATGTAGCGGACGGGGTTCGTCTTGCGGAAGTCCTGGTGGTAGCCCTCGGCGGGCCAGAAGATCGCGCCGTCGTTGATCTCCGTGACCGGCTCCCGGCCGAACCGCTCCGCGACCGCCGCCTTCGTCTCCTCGGCGACGCGCCGCTGGTCCGCGTCCAGGGCGAAGATGGCCGACCGGTACTGGGGACCCTTGTCGCAGAACTGCCCGGCCGCCTGCCAGGGGTCGATGTTGTGCCAGAAGACGTCGACGAGCTCGGCGTAGCTCACGACCTTCGGGTCGAAGACGACGCGCACGACCTCGGCGTGCTTCGTCCGGCCGCCGCCCACCATGCGGTAGGTCGGCTGCTCGATCTCGCCGCCGGCGTACCCGGACACCGCCGAGACCACGCCCTGCCGGTCGTCGTAGGCCGACTCGATGCACCAGAAGCAGCCACCCGCGAACAGCGCGACCCCGTGGTCTCCGTCGGTGGCCGCCGGCGGCACCCCGGGCAGCATCGCGTCGTCCCCGTCGGCTGCGACGGCGCCGCCGTCGGCCCCGCAGGCGAGGGTGAGGGCGAGCGCGGCCCCGAGGGCGGCGAGGACGAACAGGCGTGAGTGGCTCATGGCAACCTCCTGGGCCTCCCGTACGACCGGTCAGCCGAAGCGGTTACGCGCGGCCCGACCCCGCGGATCGGACCGCGGGACCTTCAGTCCTTCTTCTCAGCGGCCGGCATCGCGCGGGTGCTCGTCGAGTCCGGCGTGCTCTTCGCGCCGCCGGTGAGCCGACTGAACCAGCCCGTCGTCTGCTTGCCCGTCTCGTCCGGCGACGGCTCGATGGTCGCGCTCAACACCGCCTCGGCGACGTTGCTGTCCGGCAGCCCCGCCATGGTCTTGCGGAGCGCCGCGACGGCCCGGTCGACCCGGCCCCGCGACTCGGGGCGATAACGCACCCGGACGATCCGCTCCTCCAGCCGCGCCATCGCGCCTTCAACGGAGTCGCTGCCGCCCAGGAGCCCGCGGATCTCGGTCCAGTCCCCGATGCGGTCTTCGGGCTTCTTCTTGAGGGACTCCCGGACGAACCTCACCAACGGCGCTGGCAGCCCGGGGCGCACCCGAGCGATGTCGGGCGGCGGGTTGAACGCGTGCGCCTCGACCAGCTCCTTGATCGTGCGACCCCCGAACAGCGGCCGCCCCGTGAGCATCTCGAACGCGACGACCCCCAGCGCGTAGATGTCCGCCCGGCCGTCGACCGACTTGCCGACCGCGGCCTCCGGCGCGATGTACCGGGGCGTGCCCTCGACGACCTTGGTCGTGCCGGCCTGCCCCTTGATGCGCCGCGCGATCCCGAAGTCCATCAGCTTGACGGTGCCGTCGTCGTCCACGGCGATGTTGGCCGGCTTGACGTCCCGATGCACGACGCCCTGGCTGTGGGCGTAGCTGAGCGCCTCGGCCACCTGCAGGAGGATCCCGGACGCCTCCTCCGGGTCCAGCGGCGGCTTGTCCTTGAGCCGCTCGTGCAGGTCGCTCCCCTCCAGCCGCTCCATCACGACGAACCACGTCGCGTAGGCCTGCTCCGTGTCGAACACCTGGACGATGTTGGGGTGACCCAGGCCGGCGATGGTGCGGGCCTCGTCCAGGAAGCGCTCGCGGAACACCCGGTCGTAGACCAGCTGGTGACCGAGCATCTTGAGGGCGACGGTGCGGTTGAGGCCCGGGTGCAGCGCCTCGTAGACCTTGGCGGTGGCGCCTTCGCCGATCTTGCCGAGCAGCCGGTACTTGCCGACCTGCTCGATGCCACCCGCCTGCTCCAGCCGCTTGCCCAGGATCTCCGTGAGGAATCGGGCGAGGGGAGGATGCTCGCCGAGCAACGGCGTGATCACCTCACGCGCAAACGCGACGGTGACCGTCGGCTCGGCCGCGATGACGTCCGCCCTCCGGCGCTCCCCCGTCAACAGGGCCATCTCCCCGACGATCTCGCCCTCCCCGAGCCGGGCCTCCATGCGCAGCCGGCCGGCCCCGTCGAAGATCGGGACCTTCACCTCACCCGACTTGACGACGTGCATGACGGTGCCGGCGTCGCCCCGACGCATCAGGTAGTCCCCCGGCGAGAACTCCAACTCACGGGCCGAACTCACGGCGCGCTCCAGGTCCTCCCCGGCGAGCGCATCGAAGCCCGGCACGGTGGCCAGGAAGTCAACGGTGTTCATCAAGTACGCCCCTCCAGGGAGACCAGCGGGTCCGGATTTCGGAACTTCGCGAAGAAGTCGTTCCCCTTGTCATCCACTACCACGAACGCCGGGAAGTCCTCGACTTCGATCTTCCAGATCGCCTCCATCCCGAGCTCGGGCCACTGGACGCACTCGACCTTCTTGATGCAGTCGCGCCCCAGGCGCGCCGCCGGGCCGCCGAGAGAGCCGAGGTAGAAGCCGCCGTGAGTACCGCACGCGTCGGTCACGGCCTGGCTGCGGTTGCCCTTTGCGAGCATCACCTTGCTGGCGCCGATGGCCTGGAACGGGTCCACGTAGGGGTCCATGCGCTGGGCGGTGGTCGGGCCGAACGAGCCGGACGGCCAACCCTCCGGCGTCTTGGCCGGGCCGGCGTAGTAGATCGGGTGGTCCTTGACGTGATCGGGCAGGTCGCCCGTCTCCTCGAGCACCCGCAGCAGCTTGGCGTGAGCGATGTCGCGCGCGACGATGAGCGGACCCGTGAGGTGCACGACATCGCCGATGTCGAGCTGCGTGAGTTCCGCGAGGATCGAGTCCATCGGCTGCCGCAGGTCGACCTTCGTGACCTGCGCTCCTCCGCCGGCGTGATCGAGCTCCGGGAGGAACCGGGCGGGGTTGGTCTCCAGCTGCTCCAGCCACAGGCCGTCCTTGTCGATGCGGGCGAGCATGTTCCGGTCCGCGCTGCAGCTCACGCCGATCCCGACCGGGCAGGACGCCCCGTGACGGGGCAGGCGGATCACGCGCACGTCGTGGCAGAAGTACTTGCCCCCGAACTGAGCGCCGATGCCGGTCTTGCGCGTGATCTCCAGGAACTCGGCCTCCATCTCCACGTCGCGGAAGGCGCGGCCGTGAGCGTTGCCGGTCGTCGGCAGGTTGTCGAAGTAGCCGGTGGACGCCAGCTTGGTCGCCTTCATCGTCATCTCGGCGGACAGCCCGCCGACGACGATCGCGAGGTGGTAGGGCGGGCAGGCGGCGGTGCCCAGCTTGTGCACCGCCTGCCAGGCCCACTCCCGGAGCCGGTCGGGTCGCAGGACCGCCTTCGTCTCCTGGTACAGCGAGAACTTGTTGGCCGAGCCGCCGCCCTTGGCGACGAACAGGAACTCGTACTTCATCCCCTTGCCCGCGAAGAGGTCGATCTGGGCGGGCAGGTTGGTGCCGGTGTTCTTCTCTTCGAACATCGACAGCGGCGCGACCTGCGAGTAGCGCAGGTTGCCGTCCCGGTACCGCTCGTACACGCCCCGGGTGAGCGCCTCGGCGTCGTCACCGTCGACGAGCACGCGGTCGCCGCGCTTGCCGAGGATGGAGGCGGTGCCGGTGTCCTGGCAGCCGGGGAAGACGCCTTCGGCCGAGATGATCGCGTTCTGGAGCAGCTCCCGGGCCGTGATGCGGTCGTTCCGGGACGCTTCGTCGTCCCGGAGGATGCCCGACAGGCTCTGCAGGTGGCTCGGCCGCAGCAGGTGGGCGAGGTCGTTGTAGGCCTCGTTGGCGAGGAGGCTCAGGGCCTCGGGGGCGACCCGCAGGAACTGCTCGCCACCCAACTCGACGACCTCGACGTGGTCCCCGGTGACGTGGCGGAAGGAGGTTGCGGCATCGGGTCCCCGCTGGAACAGGGGCTCGTAGTGGAAGTCGGACATGGGCCTACTCCGGCGCTGAAGGGGCCGGAAATGTACCAGCGCTGGGCGCTCCCCGCCGTGGTCCCCCGGGGTGTCCTGACGGACTCCGCGGGCTGCTGCAGAATAGGCGCCCGCCAGCGCTACTCACCGAGCCACCCCCCGCGCCCCGGAGACGAACCCATGGTCGATGTCGATCCCGCCCGCGTCGAGAGCCTCGGGCCCGCCGAGCGGATCCTCCAGACGCTCCTGACCTATACGGATCACTGCGTGCACAACCGGCCCGGGCTGATCAGCGAGGACGCGCGGTCCCCCGTCGGCGTGCGCTGGACGCCCGTCACCTGGAAGGCGGACGAACAGGGTCGCAAGACGGTGTTCCGCCTGCAGAAGGTCGGCCGCGCCACCCAGCGAGTGCCCGCCGGCACCCTCGGTGAGGACGACCGCGTGCGCGACGCGCGGGGCGCCGTGGTCGGAACGTACCGCTCCGCGGGGCTCTTCCCGGAGGTCGTGGCGTGGATGTACGGCCAGGTGGCCCAGGTGTGGAAGCTCGACAACGAGTTCGCGGCCCACTGGGCGTCGTGGGCGTTCGCGCAGGAGCACCGCGACCTCAAGTGCGTGCTCGCCGCGTTCCTGCTCGTGCAGAGCCGCAGCGGCCAGCCGGTCGTCGAGGACGGCGTGACGCTGTTCCACGACGACGACCACCGGGCCGTGGGCGAGGCGATGTGCCTGCTGCGCCGCCAGGACAAGCGCGATCTGAACCCGAAGCTGCTGCTGCGGGTCGGCCAGATCCTGGAGCTGCCCGCGGTGGCGGACATCAACCGCGGGCTCGGCTTCGGCCGCTCGGCCCGCAAGCCGCCCCTGGGGCGCTGGCCCAAGGCGGTCGAGAAGTGGCTGCGCCACCGCGAGCAGAACCCGAAGATGCTGCACGGGCTGGTCCGCGCGGGCTTCCGTCAGACGGTGATGAAGCTGGCCCGCAAGGTCGGCTACAAGCCGCAGACGGCCGCGTTCTTCGAGGTCCTGCGCTGGAAGCAGAAGCAGTCGTCCGACGGCCGGCGAGAGCTCGCCATCGGCGTCGAGGTCGCCGCGGCCGAGACCTGGGAGGGGCTGGACGAGGCGGCCATCTGCGAGCGGATCGTCGCGCAGCGGCCCGGCTGGAAGCGGGTCGTGGGCATGCTGCCGGCCAGCGTCGGGGTGACCCCGGCGATCTTCGCGGCGGCGATGGAGGCCGGCTCGCTGTCCGACAGTGACCTGGTGATCCTGACGCCGACCCTGGAGGACCTGGGGCTGCTCGAGGTGCCGGACATCCGGGCGCGCTGGCAGGCCGCCCTGGACGCGGCCGAGAACCAGCGCGCGGCGAACATCGCCAGGCGGGTCCGCAAGGGGGACGTCGCCCAGGCGCTGCAGGACGCGGCGGATCGGGCGTCGGCCCGCGCGGTCGCCGAGGTGGTGCGCGGCCTGCGCATCTACGTCGTGGTCGACAAGTCCGGCTCGATGGAGGGCGCCATCGAGCGGGCCCGCGTCTGCCTCGCCAAGATGCTGGTCGCGTTCCCGCTCGAGGCCCTGCACGTGTCGATCTTCAACACGACGGGCCGTGAGGTCGTCATCAAGCACCCGAGCAAGGCGGGGGTGGAGCACGCGTTCCGCGGCCACACCGCGGGCGGCGGCACCGACTACGGCGCCGGGGTGCAGGCCCTCGCCCACCACCAGCCGGAGGGGGACGAGGACGTGCTGATGATGTTCGTCGGCGACCAGCTGGCGTCGCCCTTCCACCGGGCGGTGACCGAGTCGGGGCTGGACCCCGTCGCGTTCGCGCTGCTGTACGTCACGTCGGCGTGGGGCGGCCAGGGGAACGCCGTCGAGCAGACGGCGGCGAACCTGGGCATCCCGTGCTTCCGGATCGAGGAGGACCTCTTCGAGGACCCCTACGCCGTGAGCCGGACGCTGCGGAACCTGATCGCGTCTACCCCGGTCCGCAAGGGCGCCGCGCCGCGCGAGCAGCTGGTCGCGAAGATCCTCGCGACGCCGCTGCTGACGAAGCCCGTGTGGGCCTGAGCCGATGGGCTGGCGCGACCTGCTGGTGCAAGAGACGTCGGTCGCCGTTCCCTGGAGCGGCGGCCGACGCATCGCGGCGCAGGGCCGCGCGTGGACCGTGGAGGGGCCGCTCCCCCCCGAGCACGGCTGGCACGAGTTCGCGGTGGCCGGCTCCAAGAAGGCGACCTGGCTGGCCGCCGCCGACGTCGACGCCTTCACCGCGATGCCGCCCGACGCCGAGCGCCGCACCGGCTACATGATCGGCGACCGCATGCTGCCCGACGGGGTCGCCGTCACCCTCGATCCCGACCGGGTCCTGGAGCAGTCGGTCCGCGTCCACGTCGTCGAGCCGGGGCTGCCCCGGTTCGCCCGCGGAGCGGCGGCCCGGTGGGAGGACGACCGCTGGATCTGGGTCGGCCAGGAGTTTCCCCTGGGACCCGAGGCCGACGTCACCGAGGCCTGGCAGGACCGCATGGACTCGGTCGACCACGTGCCCGGCGTGCCTCCGGCGCTCGACCTGGCGTTCCGCTGGCAGCGCCACCTGCGCGCCGAGGCGGCGCGACGGCGGGAGCAGCTGGCGGTCGAGCGGGCCGCGGAGGAGGCGCGCCGTCGGTTCCAGGAGGCGGTCGGCACCGGCGAGGGGCGGCGGGAGCTGGCCCGCCGGGGCAACTTCGAGCTGGCCGCCGGGGCCGCCCTGGAGATCTCCGGCGCCGAGCTGCTCGACCACCGGGAGTCGATGAACGAGGGCGAGCGGGTCGTACAGTTCCGGTTCGAGGGCCGACGCTTCGAGTGCGTCGTCGACCGACTCACCCTGCGGATCGTCGACGCCGGGATCTGCCTGGTCGACTACGAGTCCGACATCCGCGGGGACGCCCGGTTCACGCTGGAGTCCCTCCCCGCGGTGATCAAGGAGGCGATCGACATCGGCGCCCTCCACGTCTACCGACACCTGGACGACTGATGCTCGAAGTCGCTGTCGTGATCACGGAGGGGGACGTCGCCGCCCACTTCCACCTGCCCCCCGGCCGAAGCTCCGGCTCGATCCCGGACACCCGGGACCTGTGGGAGGTGCTGTGGAGCCACCGCGAGGAGCTGACCGGGGTCGCCCACACCCACCCCGGCGGGGGCGCGCCGCGCCCGTCGTGGGAGGACCTGACGACGTTCGCCGGCTGCGAGGCCGGGCTCGGCAAGCGCCTCGTCTGGTGGATCGCGACGCGGGATGCGATGGTGGCGTTCCGCTGGACAGGGCCGTCGAAGCACGACTACGCCGGAGAGCCGGTGGAATGCGACGTGCTCCCCCACACTCACTGGCTGCACCAACTACGAGCGCTCACCTACGGAGAGAACGATGGTCGCTGAGGTCATCCCGCTGCATCAGGCACAGGTCAACATCACGTGGCAGGGCGCCAACGGCGACCTGCCCGATCCCGTCCCCTACGACGCCACCGACGCGGAGATCCGCGCGTGGGCGACCGAGGCGGTGCGCGCCGGCGTGCCCGGCATCGTCGCCGACCGCCGGGCCGACTTCAGCGACTTCGTCGTCGACCGGTTCCCGGCCAACAACGAGGTCCCGCACAACCGGATCTTCGTCCGACCGAAGACCCCGTTCGGGCGATCCTCGCTGCGATGACGAAGGTCGTGATCGTGGGCGCCGGCGCCCTCGGCTCCCACCTCGTGCAGTTCGCCCGCAACCTGCCGGTGGAGCTGACGGTCATCGACTTCGACCGCGTCGAAGCGAAGAACGTGCTCGCGCAGTTCCACAGCCGGATGGGCCTGGGCCGCAACAAGGCCCAGGCCCTGCAACAGGCGATGCAGGGGCTGTTCGGGACCAAGCTCGCGTCGGTGCCCCACAAGCTCGCCGACGGCAACGCCGACCAGCTGCTGGGGCGCGCCGACGTCGTGGTCGACTGCCTGGACAACGCCGCGAGCCGTCGGGTGGTGCAGGAGCTCGCGCGCGCGCGCGGGGTCCCGTGTCTGCACGGCGCCCTGTCCGCGGACGGCGCGTTCGGGCGGGTGGTGTGGGACGAGCACTTCACCATCGACAGCGAGGACGTGGAGGGCCAGGCGACGTGCGAGGGGGGCGACCACCTGCCCTTCATCGGGCTGACCGGCTCGCTGCTCGCGCAGGCGCTCAAGGACTTCGTGACCGACGGGCGCAAGGTCGGCTTCTACGTCGGACCGGGCAACGTCACCCGCCTCTGATCGCGTAGCATCCGGCCCGTGAGCGCTCGACGGGTCCTGCTCGAGGTCGCGTTGCTCGTCCCGGCGACGCTCGGGGCGCTGCTGCTCCTGCGGTTCCTGCACGTCGAGTGGCAGCCGGTGCCGGCGCTGCTCTGCGGGCTGGCGGGCCCGGCCGCCATGCGGCGGCTGCTCCGGGCGGGCACCGACCGCACCTTCCCCGACTTCCTGATGCGTCTGCTGGACGGGCTCGCCGGCGGCATCGGCCTGCTCGTCGCCTGCTGGGCGACGCTGCTGACCCACCACGCCGCCTACTGGGTGCTCCGGTGGCGGGAGGCGGCGGCGCTGGGGGGGAGCTCCCTGCTGCTCGGCGGCGCGCTGATCGCCCTGGTCTACACGCACGGTCGGATGGCCGCGGAGATCGAAGCCCGGGAGGCCCGCCTCGCCGGCATCCGGGAGGCGGCGCTGCAGGCGCGGCTGCGGGCGCTGCAGGCGCAGATCAACCCCCACTTCCTGTTCAACGCGCTCAACACCCTGGCGGAGCTGACCCACTCCGACCCCGACGCCACCGAGCGGCTGACCACCGACCTGGCCTGGCTGCTGCGGTACACGCTGCGCTCGTCGGCGGACACCCTGGTCACCCTGGGCCAGGAGCTGGAGGCGGTGGAGCGGTACCTGCGCATCGAGCAGGCGCGCCTGGGCGAGCGGCTGATCGTCGAGGTGGACGTGCCGCCGGAGCTGGAGGCGTGCGAGGTGCCGGGGCTGTCGCTGCAGCCCCTGGTCGAGAACGCCGTGAAGTACGCCGCGTCGGCCACGTCCGGCCGGGCGGTCGTGTCGGTCGACGCGGAGCGGACCGGCGACCGCCTGCAGATCACGGTCGAGGACAACGGGCCCGGGCTGCCCGACGACGTGCGGCAGCGGCTGGAGACGACCGCGCTGGTGTCGGTCGACGAGCAGCGGGTCGCCGCCGGCACGGGGGGCGCGGGCGGCGGCCTCGCCAACGTGCAGCAGCGGCTGGCGCTGACCTACCGCGGCGCGGCCCGGGTGTTCGCCGAGGAGGTGCCCGAGGGCACCCGCTTGAGGATGGAGCTGCCCGCATGATCCGGACGCTGATCGTCGACGACGAGCCCCTCGCCCGCAGCCGCATGCGCCGGCTGCTCGGCCCCCACCCGGACATCGAGGTCGTCGGGGAAGCGGCGGCGGGGGACGAGGCGGTCGCCCGCTGCCTGGAGCTCCGCCCGCAGTTGGTGTTCCTCGACGTCGACATGCCCGGCGGCACCGGCACCGAGGCGCTCGACCGGATCCGCCGGAGCCTGCCGGAGGGGCTGCGCCCCCTCGCCGTGTTCACGACCGCCCACCCCGAGCACGCCGTGCAGGCGTTCGCGCTGGAGGGGCTGGACTACCTGCTCAAGCCGATCGAGCCGGCCGACCTGGAGCGCGCGCTCCAGCGGGCTCGCAAGCTCCTGTGGGCCCGCGTGCCGACCGGGATCCCGACGCCTCCGACGGCGCCGCCCGTCTCCACCGCGCCGGCGCCCTCCGCCCCCCCGCCGGTCTCCGGCCGCCTCGCCGCCCACCGCGGCGGCCGCGTCCTCAACCTCGACGTCGACGACGTAGCGCTCATCGAGCTCGAGGACACCATCGCCTTCGCGTGGACCGCCCAGGGTCGCCACCGACTCGCCGGCACCCTGGCGGAGGTCGAGGCCCGGCTGCCCCAGCCGCCGTTCGTGCGGGTGTCGCGGTCGGCGATCGTGCAGCTCAAGTGGGTCAAGCACCTGGAGCCGCTGGGCGCCGGGGTCTGGCTGGCGAAGCTGGACGCGCCGCTGGAGCGAGAGGTGCGGGTGGCCCGCAGGCGGGTCAAGCAGCTCCGGGACCTGCTCGGGTGGTGACCGGTCGCTGACCGTTCGACCGGTCAGCGCGACCGCTCGGCACCCCCTGCGACCGGTCGGCGGGCATCAGCTGTTCGGGGGTCTGCAGACGCCTACGTTCTCATCGTGGCCACGCGCTGTGGCCCACCGAACGGAGAACGAGATGACCCGCCCCACCGCCCTCCTCCTCACCGCCGCCCTGCTCCTCCCGGCCGGCCTCGCGCGCGGCCAGGACGCCGCCCCGGACGACGACGACTCCGCGACCGCCGCCGTGGTGGAGAACACCGCGCCGGCCAGCAAGCCCGGCAACCTCGTCGCGTTCAGCGACAGCGAGGTCATCGACGGCGTCGTCGCGGACGCGTTCGTGTTCAGCGGCAACATGGAGATCCCCGGCCGGGTCGAGGATCAGCTGTTCGTCTTCGCCGGCGACGTCGAGGTGCCCGGCGCGGTCGGCGGCGACGCCTACGTGTTCAGCGGTGACCTGGAGGTCACCGGCGCGATCGGCGGTGACCTGTACGTCATGAGCGGCGACGTGATGCTGACCGAGAACTCGACGGTCGGCGGGCGCGTCTTCGTGACCGCCGGCAACGTCGTCCTGCGCGGCGCCGTCGGCGGAGACGTCGAAGCGGCGTCCGGCGAGCTCGTCATCGGCGGCTCGGTCGGCGGCGACGTCGACGCGGCGGTCGGTCAGCTCCAGCTGGAGGACGGCGCCTCGATCGGCGGCGACCTCGAGTACGTAGCGGCCGAAGAGGCCGCGATCCCCGCGACCGTCTCCATCGGCGGCGACGTCACCTTCACCCAGGGCGACGCCGGCACCGAGGGCGTGGTCGTCGAGATCGACCACTCCGACAGCCACGACGGCGGGTTCGGGCTGGGCGGCCGGGTCTTCGCGATCCTGTCCGGCCTGATCCTCGGCTTCGCCTTCCTCGGCCTCGGCGGCCCGATGGCCCGCCGCTCGGTCGACATGGCCCACGACCGGCCCGCCTTCCAGCTCGGCCTCGGCTTCGGCCTGCTGCTCGTGACGCCGGTCGTCGCCCTGGTGCTGTTCATCCTCATCCTGTCGATGCCGCTGTCCGCGGTGCTGATGCTCGGCCTGTTCACCCTGATGCTGCTCGGCCGCGTGGTCGCCGCCACCGCCCTCGGCACCTGGATCCTGACCCGCGCCGGCAAGCCCGACGCCAGCCCGTACGGCGCGATGGCGGCCGGCGTGACGGTCCTCGCGATCCTCGCCTGGATCCCCATCCTCGGCTTCTTCGTGAGCCTCGCGGCGGTGCTCATCGGCATGGGCGCGCTGTTCAACACGCTGCGCGAGGTGCGCAGCCAGGTCCCCCAGGCCTGATCCGGAGCAACCCCGCCTCCGCGGGGTGGACGGCCTGACCTCGAGGCCCCCGCGCGGTGCGGGGGCTTCGTAGGTTCTGCGGCCGGTCACCTCGATCGGAGGAAAAAGAACTGACTGTGCCGCCCAGGTTGTGTGACCACGGATCCGACAGGCCCGCGGTCCGATGTCAAGGAGCGAGGAGCGGAGCATGTCGAGTCCATGTGACCGACGAGCGACGCTGAGATCGGGGCGCGGGACGGAGGAGGCGTGGTCAGAAAGCCTGGGCGGCACAGTGAATGCGCGCTTTTCTCGAAACCTCTGGAGCGATGGGCTGTCTTTAAGCCTGGTTCGTTGAAAAGACGAAGTTCGTGGATCGCCTGCGCTCAGTGGTGAGCACTTGACTGTTAATCAAGACAACACCGGCACATCCCCTCGGTCGGCACGCCGACCAGCCAGAACGTGCTTACAAGCATTCCGGTTCGACTCCGGGGCGGTCCACCCAATCCAACTTCACAGATACGAGGATCGCTGGAGCCCCTGGAGGGGCACTTGACTTCGGATCAAGCCAAAACCGGCACATCCCCTCGGTCGGCACGCCGACCAGCCAGAACGTGCTTACAAGCATTCCGGTTCGACTCCGGGGCGGTCCTCCATCTTCTGCAGAGCCCCGGCTGACGCCGGGGCTCTGCTCGTTCTGGACCTTCCAGATCGCTCGACGGCGCCGCAGGGACGAAATTCGTCCCGGACTGAACGCATCATCAGTTCATGAAGACGCGCCGCACCGCCGCCACCCAGCTCTCCCTCCACCTCCGCACCTGCGCTTGTGGCCATTGCCGCTGCAAGGTCGCCGTGCGCAGCTCCGTGCAGACCTGCAAGGCCTGCCGGAACGGCGCCCACGATCTGCGCACGTTGCGGAAGTGGCGTGGTCGCGACCACGCCGACGGCCCTACCCCTCAGGCCGCCTGACGCGTCTCATCACACGGCGGTCGGCCCCCGACGGCCGCCCTGTCCCCTTCGGCGGGGTCGATCCGGAGAGCGGATCGGCCCCGTCGTCGATCGGGATCACTCCATGACCACCGAGTAGAACATGTCCGCGATGACCTCGTGCCCCGTCGGGTTGGGGTGGATGCAGGTCAGGTCGAACCAGATCTCCGCCTCCGGTCCCCGGTAGCAGCGACCGGCCGGGTCGTCGTAGTTGAAGCCGTGTCCGCAGAAGCTCTCGAGCAGGAACAGCATGTCGGTGTTGGTGTCGACGGCGATGGACATGAACTCCTCCATCGCCCAGACCACCATCTGCGCCAGCGCCGGATCGGTCACCGCCTCGCCGAAGCCGGCCAGGCCGGCGGCGGGGCAGGACGTCACGTCGCCGGTGGCGTCGGTGAACTCGTACAGGTTGGTCGTCACCACGTAGACGCCGTTGGGGAACCGCCCGGGGGCGGTGATCCACTCGACGGTCTCGCGGACCAGCCCCATGAACTCCTCGGTCTGGGTCCACAGGTCGCTGACCGGGGCGCCCTCCATGAAGCCCTCGGTGAGGTTGGACAGGTCGTTGCCGCCGACGGTCATCACCACCAACGTCACCTTGTGCCGCTCGCTCTCGGGCAGGCAGTCGAGCACCTGGGTGTCGTCCTGCATCAGGTCGTCGGCTCGGGCGCCCCACTCGGCGCACGACGCGAAGTCGCCCGACTCCTGGACCAGCGCCTCCCCGGACAGGATGTTCACGCCCTGCCAGAAGGCGTCCGGGGCCTCCAGGCCGAACTCGTCGGCGAGCATCAGGGCGAGGCGGTTGCGATAGAACTCGGGGTCGGCGGACGGCAGGGTGCCGACGGTGACGGAGTCACCCAGGAACACCACCCGCTCGATCCCGGAGATGTCCTGGTGGTTGGTGCCGTTGCAGTTGTCCGCGATCGTCGGCCCGAAGGCGTCGTAGTCCGGGGCGGGCTCGTCCGTGGGACCGGAGATCTCCGCGAAGCAGGCCTCGAACGCCGACTCGGCGGGGTCGCCGTCGTCGTCGTCGTCCGCGGGATCATCATCGTCGTCGGACGGCTCGTCCGGGTCGGGATCCACGGCGTCGTCATCGTCGCCCACCGCGTCGTCATCGTCCGCCGGGTCCTCGATGGCGTCGTCGTCGTCCGCCGGGTCCTCGACCGCGTCGTCGTCGTCGCCCGCCTCGTCGTCGGCGCCGGGGTCGTCGTCGTCGGGCAGCTCGGGGGCGGGCTCCACGTCCGGCAGGCCGAGGCCGCACCCGCCCAGGGCGAGCAGCAGCATCGCCGCACTCATCGCTGCAATCGTCCGCATCATCCCGCTCCCAAGTCCGGTATACACGGTGTATACCTGAGGAGGCAGCCATGACAAGCACGACGCACGATCGACTCCTCGACGGCGCCGCCGCGGCGCTCGCCGTCCACGGGGTGCGCAGCACGACCGTGCAGCACGTGCTGAACGCGGCGGGGCTGAGCCGGCGGACCTACTACCAGCACTTCCGCAGCCTCGACGACCTGCTCCGCGCGCTGTACGAGCACGTCACCGCCCAGCTCCTGGAGGCGGTGCGAGCGGGCATGGACTCCAGCGACGACCCGGTCCGTCGGCTGTTCGCGTCGCTGGATGGCTACCTGGACTTCGAGCTGGCGGGCGGGGACCTGCTGATCCTGCTGCAGGCCGAGGCGATCCGGCCGGACTCGCTGCTCACGGAAGCCCGGGAGCGCACGCTGGACGCCCTGGTGGCGCTGACCGCGGACGCCGTCGAGCACGACATGGGGGTGCGGTTCGACCCGCTGGTGCTCCGCGGGCTGTTCCTGGGGATCGACGGCCTGTGCATCCACCAGCAGCGCACCGGCACGTTCACCCGGGCCGACCGCGACCGCATCGCGGCGGTCATCAAGCCGATGTTCCTGGCCGTGCTGCTCAGCGCGCCGCACCTGCCGCGGGCGCCCAAGCCGGGGGTCTAGTCGCCGTAGGTGATGCCGAGCACGCCGAGGCACATCTCGTCGAGCGTGGCGTCGCCCAGCCGGACCTCCACGGGCTCCTCGAGCCCCTGCTCCGCCAGCGCTTCGCGCACGAACGGGTTGTCCAGGCTGTTGTCGTAGGTGCAGCGCAGGACCAGCGTGTCGCCGTCGTGGAACACCGGCATCTGGCCGAGGGTGCCCGCGAAGGGGTACCAGCGCTGCCAGTTGAAGTCCCAGCGCGGCGTCTGCACGAGGCACTCCTCGGTGCCGTCCTGGTGCCGGATGAGGACCTTCATGTCGGTGCCGACCCAGTGCATGTGGGTGCCGGCGGCCCAGATGGTGAGGTCCAGCCCGACCTGCAGGTTCTCGTAGATGATCGTCTCGACGTGGCCCTTGGCCCCCGCCGGGATGACGAACTCGGGGCTCGGCCCCGTGTCGTTCGGGCCCGGCTGCAGCTCGGGCGCGCTGCCCTCGTTGCCGATCAGGGCGAAGCCGGCCTGGCGCTGACCCGGCTCGTCGGTCCACATCAGCTCGACGGCGGTGCGGTCGATGTCGGCCGCCGGGCCGAGGGGGTGGTAGTGGACCTGGACGACCAGGCGCGCGCCCGCCTCGACGGTCATCGCCGTCCCGTCGGGCGTGCGCATCGGCTCGGCGCCGGGCGCCCACGCGGAGATCAGGTCGACGCCGTGGGGGGCGGGGTTGCTCGCTTCGCACTCGAAGGAGCCTTCATCGGCGACCAGGTCGTCGAGGAACTCCGAGTCCTCCGGGTCCCCCACGAAAACGAGCACGTGGTGCACCACCTCATCGTTGTCGGGCAGGACCTGCAGGCCGACCAGCCGGCCGACCTGGTCGAGCTCGGGATCGAGCACGAAGCAGCGGAACTCGTCGCGGTCGCCCTCGGTGACCCAGCCGACGTCCGGCGTCAGCGTCTGGTCCACCCGCGGCAGCTCGATGACGCGGGGCTGGGGGAGCGGGGCGGCGTTCTTCGGGTCCCCCGCCGGGGCGCCGTCGTCGGCCCACGCCCGGAACAGCGCGATCTCCGCGTCCGTCAGCCGCCCGTCGTCCTTCCAGTCCGACTCGGGCACGCACTCGTCGGTGTGCTGCGCGCCCCACGGCGGCATCGTCCGGGCCTCCACCGTCTCCGCGATCCAGCCGGCGATCGGCGCCGCGTCGTCGTAGGTCACCAGGTCGAAGGGGGCGATCTTGCCGGGCACGTGGCAGCTGCCGCAGTTCTCGCTCACGATCGGGGCGATGTCCTGGTGCCAGGTGACGTCCCCGTCGGACGTGTCGCAGGCGACGAGGGCGAGCAGGAGCAAGGGACTCAGACGACGAAGCATGAACAACCCGAGATTTGAGGTGTCGCGAACCATACCGGCCAGACACATGACATGGGACATACGATCAAGGGATTCGCGATTCGCAGAGTCGGAGTAGCGTCGGACCGGGTTGTGAGGGGCCGTTTAGCCTCCGGGCACGACCTTGACGATCGACGCGACGAGCGTCAGCGACGGCCCGTCCTTGTCGACCTTGAACTCGTCGGCGGCGAGCTCCACCTCGTCCACCTTGTAGCGGCCACCGTCCCCGGGGGCCCGGAGCACGACGTCGACCGCGATGGTGCCGTCGGCCTTGGTCGTGCCGTAGACGACGTCGTCCGACGTGCTGCTCGCGACGGCGTCGTCCGCCACCACCTCGACGATCGAGCCGGCGTCGGGCACCTCACCCTTGGGGCCGAAGTAGCGAGCCCGGATGCGGACCGGGACCCCCGGGCGGTTGATGATCCGGCCCGTGGTGTCCATCGACCGGACCTTGAACACCCAGGTCTGCCGCTCCTTGGGCCAACTGCTCTGGGGCGCGGCCGTCCACGAGCCGGTCCACTGGGGACGGGGCGACTCGGCCGCGGCGTAGTCCACGTGCCCCGTCGGGACTTCGGCCACCGCCATCATGTCGTTGACCGGGGGCGGCTCCGACTTGCAGGCGACGAGGGTGAAGGCGGCGAACAGGGCGGAGGTGGCGAGGGTCCAGCGCATCGCGGCGATGGTACCAGCGTGGCCCCCTCCGACGCGCTACAACGGCGCTCATGACGTTCGACCCGAAGGCGATCCAGGACGACCTCGTCAGCGCCGCGTTGGCCTATCCCGAGGCCTGGGAGGACCACCCCTGGGGCGAGCGGGTGGCGAAGGTGCGCAAGAAGGTGTTCCTGTTCAGCCACGCCACCGAGCAGCGGTTCAGCTGCTCGGTCAAGCTCCCGGAGGACCACCTCGCGGTCTGCGAGTTGCCGTTCTGCTCGCCCACCGGCTACGGCCTGGGCAAGTGGGGCTGGGTGTCGGTGACGATCACCGAGGGCGTGGACGTGCCGATGGACGTGCTGCTGGAGTGGATGGACACCAGCTACCGGGCGGTGGCGCCCAAGACGCTGGTCCGCAAGCTGCCGCCGCTGGACGACTAGAGGCGTGACCAATAGTCCCGACCGAGCACCGTGAGGCCGAGGGGGACGAGGTCAAGGAGCGAGGAGGAAGCGTGTCGGGACACTCGACGACGAGCGACGCAGAGATCGTCCCCCTCGGTCCGCGGGGCGACCGAGCGGACTGTTGGTCAGGTCTCTAGTAGACGTCGACCAGGTAGCCGCCGGTGGCGAGCTCGTCGTAGCTCGTGGCGAGCACGTAGACCGTCTCACCCGCCGACCCCGTGAACTCGACGCTGGCGTCGCTGATCAGCAGCGGGACGATGTCGTCGTTGTAGTCGATCAGGTTGCAGGCGCCGTCGTAGACCTCGACCCAGGCGTCGAAGTCGAGGGAGATCACGTCGGCGTAGAAGCTGTCCGAGGTCGGGATCGTCACCGCGTAGATGTCGAAGTACCAGCTGCCGCCGCTGCCGTAGATCGGGTCGCTGGACGACAGGTCGCCGAACATCGCGCCGGAGCCGGCCGCGCCGAAGCCACCCGCGCCTTCGCATACGCTGCCGGCCGGCGGACCGCCGCCGTCGGGGGGCGGCTCGGAGTCGTCGTCGTCACCGGGCTCGGGGGGATCGACGTCGTCGTCGTCGTCGCCCGGGTCGCCGGTGCACTCGTCCTCACCGTCGCAGTCCTGGTCGATGCCGTCGCACTCGATGTCCCACGCCGACGGGCCGAGGTCGGCGTCGAAGTCGTCGCAGTCGCCGAGGCACGGGCTGTAGCCGTCCCCGTCGTTGTCCTGGTCCTCGGTGAGGTACTGGCCGTCGCAGTCGTTGTCGACGCCGTCGCAGGCCACCTCGACCGCGCCCGGGTAGACGTCGGGGCGCCAGTCGTCGCAGTCCTCGTCCGCCGGCCAGCCGTCGCCGTCGTTGTGGTCGTGGGTGGGGGACCCCGCGTCGGGGGGATCGGGGGGGGGGGCGGGGGCGGGGGCCGGGGGGGGTGGGCGGGGGGGGGTCGACCACCGGGTTCGCGTCGGTGGGGTCGGGCTGTGTGGCCTCCGGGAGGGCG